>CAYQTO010000010.1:14410-47157 GCA_964420455.1 uncultured Candidatus Sumerlaeota bacterium
GGTCCGCCGCCCGCTTCGCCTCTTTCTCCAGCCGCATCAGCTTCTTCTCGCGGTATTCCTCCACGTCGAGCATGACATCAGGAAACGACTCGTCGATGGTGAGGAGCGCACGGACGACGACGTGCTGGAGGGCGTCGAGGGTGGCGCCCCCCTTTCCGATGAGGATCGAGGCTTCGGGAACATTCAGGCGGACGATGATGATGTTGCGAAAGCGGACCGCCTCCGCGGTGGAGCCCGGAGCGAAGCGCTCGATCAGGCCCTGGGTCCATTCCCCGGCCAAGCGGACGTAGTGGTCCATGGGGACGCGAATCACGTAGAGGGTGAGGTCCTCGGCGCTGGGGGGCTCCTCGAGGTTGTTTTCCTCGGCGAAGGTCTTCAGGTCGATCTCGTCGGGCTCGTACTCCTCGACGATTTCGAGGTCGGCGGTGTCGGCGCTGGTTGCTTCCGCGGCCTTTTGGAGGGCTTCCTCGGTGGTCTTGGCGAGGATTTCGATTTCCTTCATGGTAGAGGGGGTCGCCTTTCTGCCCGGCCGGTCGGTTTCAGGAGAGGGAGGGGTTCCGGCGTCGGGCGCAGTCGCGGGGAGGGGGGGTCAGGTCCGCCCGAGCACCTTCTCGCGAATCTTCTTCTTGTCGTTGTCGTTGAGGGGAGTCGCCGGGGACCTCGGGGCCGCCTCGGCAACATCCCCCTTTCCGCGGGCCTTGTGCGCCTCGTGGGCAGCCATGTGCGCCGCAATAATCCGCTTGGTGATCACGCTCTGGCCGATGCTGATGATGTTCGAGACGATCCAGTACAGGATCAGCCCCGACGGCAGCTTGTACAGGAAGAACACAAACATGATCGGCATCATGTACATCATTTGCTTCTGGATGCGTTCCTGCATTTCGTCGGTCGCCGGCATCCGCATGATGGTCATTTGGATATAGTTGGTCACCGCCATGATCAGCGGAAGGATATTCAACGACGAGCCGATGAGGAACAGTTCCGTTCCCCAATCAACCAACTTGTCTGGCTGGGAAAGGTCCGTGATCCAGAGGAAGCTCTGGCCACGGAGTTCCACGGATTGGGCGAAGACCACATACAGCGCCAGGAGGATCGGCGTCTGGAGAAGGATCGGAAAGCACCCGCGAAACATCCCCAGCGGGTTGATATTGTGATCGCGATAAAGCTGCATCACCGCCTGGTTGCGCTTCATCGGGTCATTCTTGTGTTTCTTCATGATCTGCTCCATTTCGGGGCGGATCTTCTGTTGTTCGATCATCGTGCGCGCCTGGTTCTTGATGGCCCAGTGCGTCAGCGGATAAATGCAGATACGCACCACAATGGTGGTGGCGATAATGGCCAGCCCCCAGCTGGCGAGAAAGTCGTTTAGGAACCGCATGAGCCCAAGGAGGCCGAGAACGAGCGGCCGCAGGAAGCTCATTCCGAGGGGAATCCAGTGAAAGACGAGGCCGCTCGGCTCCGCAGCGGAGGCGGCGATCGCGAAGGTCGGCTTGTTCAGGGCCTCGAGGTTCTTCGGCCCGACAAACAGCTGGTAACGCAGGCTGACCGTCTCGCCGGTGCCGATCTCCGTCCGCGGATGGAGGATTTCGAGGTTCATCGGCACGTTGCCGCTGTTGCGGAACGCCGCCGCATCGTTGTCCCGGTTGTAGGAAAGGCGCACGGCCTCCGTCGGGTTCTCCGGATTGGGAAGGATAATCGCCGTAAAGAACTTCTTCTCGAACCCGGCCCAGTCCACGGGCTGCTCGATCGTATAGATTTCATCATCCCGGCCCACGGAGCGCGTCCGGATGCTGTCGTCGTAGGACAACACCGCGTTGGTGGTGGCCATATAATTGTCGGCAATGGTGGGATCTCCGAAGCCCCCCTGCCATCCCACACCGAAACCCTGGCTGCGGCCCAGACGTTTACGCGTTTCCTGGCCGTTGAGGAAATCAACCCGCAACTCCGCCAGGTAGGTATCGTTGTAGAGAACGAATGTCTTGCGGACCCGCATGTCGTTGACCGGATCGGAAGTAAAGACAAGTTCGGTGCGGTCGTCGAACTCGCGGCGCTCGAGGTCGAACAACTCGCGGTTGAAATCCCGCGCGTTGTGACCGGTCAGCGCGAGGGGGTATTCCCGCTCGTTCGATTCCGCCACCTGGGGGATCATCCTGACGGTGACGTCCTCGGGATTCTGTGGATCGCCCGGCGTGGAGGCCACGTTCGTCACGAATTCCGAGCTCTTGATTTCCCAGGAGATCGGACGCGCGCCGAGTTCGGAAAAGACGACGCGGTAGAGCGCTGTTTCGACAACGTGGGAAGTGACTGTATCGACCGAACCGATTTCACGGAGCAGCGCGCGTTCGACGGCCTCGAGGCTGGGGGTCGCGGAGCGTCCCTCCTCGTCGGTCTCGGCCACGAGGGGGCCCGTGGTTGTCACGTCGCCCGTGCGGACAGCGTTCAACTGGCGAAGTTTCTCCGCCTCCTCGCGCTCCCGCTCTGCCTGCGCCTCTTGCCACGCGACCAGTTGCCGCTCGTACTGCTCGCGTTGCTGGCGGTACTCACGCGTCTCCTGCATTTGGGTCGTGAAGACCCAGGCGTAGGTGACGCCGCAGATGATAAGGAAAACGATCCAGTTCTTTCGCATCAATCAGGGGCAGGAAGGGATGGTCGCCCGGGCGGTACCGGGCGGAAAGTCGGGAAAGCTCCGCCAGAGGGATGGCAATCGTCAACCCCTACCCGCAGATGCCCGCGGAATTCCCATGGACCATTGAGAGAAAAAGGCTTGGGCTACTCGAACCCGACGAATTCGAGTTCCACCGGCGCCGGAATGAAGCCCATCCCATGCGCCTCGCGGAGGAACCGCTCGACCCCCGCCCGGCCCCGTTCGCCAAAGTCCCGGGTCAGATCGTTCACGTACATCCCCACAAACTCATCCGCCATCTCCACCGTCATGCCCCTGCCCCACTGGAGGGAATGCTCGACGGCGGCGCGGCGGTTTGCCGGCTCCAGTCCGTGCTCGATCGACCGCTTCAGGACACGATTCACCTTCGTCAACATGTCCGCCCCGAGGGACTTGCGCACCACGTTCGCCCCGAGCGGCAACGGCAGCCCACCCGTCCGCTCGTGCCACCACTCGCCCAGATTGACAATGTTCACAAGGCCCTCCGCCTCGTAGGTCAGCTGGCCCTCGTGGATCAGCAGGCCGCCATCCACCTCTCCCGCCTTCACCGCGTCCATGATCCGATCGAAGGGAACCGCGCGAAAATCAAAGTCGCCGGTGCCGAGGAAGAGCTTGAGGGAAAGGAACGCGGAGGTCATTTCGCCAGGAACAGCGATCCGTTTGCGGCGGAGGTCCTCCACGGGGAATGCCTCGCGGGCCACGATCATGGGCCCGTAGTTGTCGCCCATGGAGGCGCCGCAGGGCAGGAGCGCGTACCTGTCGAGCACGTGCGCGTAGGCGTGGATGCTGATGGCGCTGATGTCGAGTTCCTCGCGCGTGGCGCGCTCGTTGAGCGTCTGGATGTCCTGGAGGATGTGCTCGAAGGCGAGCCCTTCGGTATCGACGAGGTCCTTGGCCAGCGCATGGAACATGAAGGCGTCATCGGGATCGGGAGAATGGCCGAGAGAGAGCACTTGCGGCGGGGTGTCTGGCATGGCGTTTCCTTCGTGAAGGGTCGATACGGCATGGAGGGACTGCTGCACGCCGCTTATGCAAATCCCGGCCCGGATCCCGCCCGGGTTGCGGAAACGGGCCACAGAAAGTGCCCTTCGCCCACCCCAATTCTCCGAGGAGCGCAATATGATCGAGGTGATTTCCGGCACAAATCGGGCAGGCGCAATGACGCCAAAGGTCGCCCGCCTCATCGTGAAGAAGTACGTGGAAGAGGGCGCCGAGGCGCAGCTCATGGATCTCGCGGAGCTGCCCACCGGCATTTTCCACCCTGACGCTTACGGCGAGAAACCGGCCGGCTTCGCCGCCTGGCAGCAGCGCATTCTCGACGCCGACGGCCTCCACGTAGTCGTGCCCGAGTACAACGGGTCATTTCCCGGCGCGCTCAAGCTCTTCGTCGACATGTTGAAGTTTCCCGAGAGCTTCGAGCACAAGTGCGTCGCCTACACCGGCATCGCCGCGGGCATCTGGGGTGGCCTTCGCGCCGTCGAGCAGCTCCAGCTCGTCTTTGGCTACCGCAACGCCTACAATGCGCCGGAACGGGTCTGGATTCCCGGCATCCAGAACCACCTCAACGAAGACGGCAACGCCTTCACCAACGACACGACGGACCGGCGTCTCTCGGCCCAGGTGCGCGACTTTCTCAAGTTTGTGGCGCGGAACAAAGACGCCGGCGAGTGCGAAACGGCGCAGGTCCGCTGAACTGCGGATCACGGGAGTGCGGATTGGGAAAGAGGATGGTGCCGGGAGTGGGACTCGAACCCACACGGTGTCGCCACCGCCAGATTTTGAGTCTGGTGCGTCTGCCAGTTTCGCCATCCCGGCACTGCAGACCCCGCGATGCATTCTCCCCTCCCCCTGGGAACGCAAGGGGAGTTGCCCCCAGTTTCCGAATGGGCGGGTCGGGACTTGACCTTTTTCACGGAACCTGTATGTTGACGGGGTTGATTGATTGAAGACTTCGGCCGGGAGGACCCCACCATGAGTAGTCATTCTGTCGATGCCCTTATCGTGGGGGCCGGTCCCGTCGGGCTCCTCAGCGCCCTGTGTCTCGCCCGCAACGGGTTCACAGTGCGGATTATCGATCGCGGCGAAAACACCAGCCAGGAATCCTACGCCCTCGCCCTCCACCCCTCCAGCCTTCATCTGCTGGAGACCATCGGGCTTGGGGGCGACCTCGTCGCCCGCGGGCGCCGCATCGACGGTGTGGCCATCTACGACAACCAGGACCGCCGCTTCGAGGCTTCCTATGCCTCCATCGAGGAGGTCCACAGCCACTCCCTCGTCCTTCCCCAGTCCAGCCTCGAGGCCATCCTCAAGAAGGCCATCGACGAACACGGCATCCACATCGAGTGGAACTCCGAGCTGACCGGTTTCGACGAGCGGGAGGAGTCCATCCGCGCCCGCGTGGTGGAGCTGAAAGAATCGGCGGTGGGATACGCCCGGACGGACATGCGCCGGGCCCCGGCGGGCGTGCGCGAAATCCACGCGCGCTTCCTCATCGGATGCGACGGGCCCCACTCCACGGTCCGCCGCCTGACGGGCACCCGCATCGCCGGATACGAGGCCGCCCGCCATTATCGCGTCTTCGAATTCGAAACGGATGCAGACCTGCCCAACGAGGTCGCCCTCGTGCTCCACCCCGCAGGCGAGGCGGTCCTGTGGCCCATGGCGGAAGGACGAGCCCGCTGGACCTTCGCCGTCCCCCAACGCTTCTCCGGCATGGCCGGCTTGGAGTCCCTCCAGGCCCTGACCGAATCCCGCGCCCCCTGGTTCACCGCCCGCCCCACCTCCATCGTTTGGTCCGGCAACGTGGACTTTTCCCGGGGCTACGCCAACTGCTTCGCCAAGGGGCGCGTGTGGCTCGCCGGTGACGCCGCCCACCAGACCAGCCCCTTCGGCGTCCAGAGCATGAATGCTGGCCTGACCGAGGGCGCGTACCTCGCCTCGCTCCTCACGGAGTTCGACGAGCGCGGCGAGTGGCGCAGCGCCGCCGAGCGCTACGACGCCGACCGCCGCGCGGAATGGCGCCGCCTCCTCGCCGAGGACCAGCGCGACGAAACCGCCCGACCCGCCGACCCCTTCCTCCGACAGTACGAGAAGGAGATCCTCGCCTCCCTTCCCGCCACGGGCCACATGCTCCAGGCGATGTTCGGCGCCCTCGCCACCCCCGGCAACGTCAACGCCTGAGCACCATACAGGGCTTGCCGCAGTCCCTGCCCCCGCGCACCTTCTCGCCCGTGCCCGGGTGGCGAAACTGGCAGACGCATCGGACTTAAAATCCGCTGGTTCGCAAGGACCGTGGGGGTTCGAGTCCCCCCCCGGGCACCAAGTATATTTTTAGAGCGCTTTTCTTTCCAACATTTCGCGCCTCCTTTTTGGCCATAACATGTCAGCCCGGAGCCACGGGCTTGGCACTCCCGTTGGGCGATTGTGCTTTGCCGACCGATGCCGCCGCTGCTTTCAGCGCCTTCGCAAACGCAACGGCAAGGGGGCTGCGGTAGCCGTTTCTCCGCCACAGAACGAGCAATCGCCTGCGCAGGTCGACACCCTGTACTGACGAGCCGACCAGACCCGAGCCCGCCACGGTCTGCAGTGAGAGTTCGGGAAGCAGGCTCACCAGCTCCCCCTCACGCACCACGGAAAGAATACCTTCGATGGAGTTGGTCTCCACCTTTGGCCGCAGTTCGATGCCCTTAAGTGCGAGGGCTGCATCCACTAGCCGACGCGTGCAGTAGTCCTTTCCGAGAAGAATCCAGGGCAGTTCCGCCAGCATGGCCGCGGGTACGGGATCGGGAAGCGCCGGCCTTTCCAGCGAACGCACGAGAACCAGCTCTTCCTTCCCGAGCGGCTGCAGGTCGAGCATCGGCTTACTCACCGGGTGGAAGCCGACGCCAAAATCCGCCTCTCCTGACGCTACCGCCTCTTCCACCTCCGGCGCGGAGAGTTCCAGCACCCCGAACGTGGCCGAAGGCGACGCTATCGTCAATTCACCGAGCAGCCGTGGCACGAGGACCGCATTGACCGTCTGAACAACGGCGACGGTGACGCGGCCGCGCGTGCCGTCGGCAAAGGAGGCAAGCGCGCCTCTCGCCTCTTCCGCGGCGACCGCCACAGCGCGGGCCCGTGCGGCGAATGCTTTCCCTGCGGCGGTGGCCGTCACTCGCCGCTCGCCCCGGTCAAAAAGCGCCACTCCGAAGCGATCTTCCAGCCGACGGATCGTCTGGCTAAGTGCGCTCTGGCTGACGCCGCATCGGCGGGCTCCTTCCGTGAACGATCCTTCCTCCATGACGGCGAGGAAATGGCGCAACTCTCTGAGTTCCAGGTCCGATCCGCTCATTCCTGCTCCTTTCAAGTCCATTAGAAAAACTTATTAGACTCACAACCTGGCAGTGGTGCAGCTAATGGATCGGGCGGCGGGAAAGCAAGCCGCTTCATAACCACTCTTGGAGAAAAGCATCATGAAAAAGGCAACGTACTTCCACGCAGGATGCCCCGTCTGCGTCGACGCCGAACGCAACCTGGCTGAAGCCATCGACCGCAGCCGCTACGATCTGGAAATCATTCACCTCGGCAAGGACCCCGGGCGGCTGGAGGAGGGCGAGCGCGCGGGCGTCAAGTCCGTCCCCGCGCTCGTGATCGATGGCGCGCCCTACCACGTGAACTTCGGCGCTTCGCTCTCGGACCTGAAGCAGCCGAACTGACCGGTATGGGGTGCTCTTGACCGGCCTCCCTGAATCACCCGAACAGATCGACGAAGCGCGGTCGTACGTAACGACCGCGCTTCGTCCTCCCTCGCACTTCCTCGCTTTCCTGGGGGACCGCCGAAGTTGTGATCGTGGGAATTCGAGACTTACCGGCCGCCGAGGAACGATCCGCCTCACTCCGGTCCAGATCAGCATGGACGGAAGGCGTTGCCCCGTATGGGGAGACGCCGCTTCTCAGTTTGTGGCCAGGGAGTTCGGAAGGGAAATTCCGATGCTCGAATTCCTACAATTTGCTGTTGTTGATTTCTCTTAAATCCGCTGGTTCGCAAGGACCGTGGGGGTTCGAGTCCCCCCCCGGGCACCAGCCCCCCGTCGTACTTTCCCCCTCTCCTTTCACATCACCCCGCTCACGTCCTCGAGGCGCCAAAGCCCCAGCGCCTTGTCCTGGTAGGCGCCGTCCTTTTCCGTGCAGTGTTCCTCAATGAGGCGTAGGGGCGGGGGAAGATGGAAGGGGGCGGCCTCGAGGTTGAGGGGGCGCCATTCGCCGGTGACGATGTCGCGGTTTTCCCGCCGCGAGGGGAAGGTCGTGGTGAGGAGGTAGGCCGAGCGGCTTTCGATGAGGGTACGTAGCGCTCGCCGGACGTCCGCGTGGGAGAAGTGCACAAGGCAGTCGCGACAGAACACGAGGTCGACGCGGGGCAGCGGATCCTCCAGAAGGTTCAGAACGCGGAAGGAAACGCCCTCGCTGGCGTAACGCGCGTTGTTCTCGTCGATCATCTCCCCGACGATATCCGCCCCCGTATAGACAATGTCCCCGAGTTGGAGCCGGCGCATCCAATGAAAATCGCCGCAGGGGATGTCGAGGAGGGTCTGGATCCGGAAGTCACGGAGGAGCGTGGGCAATTGCCGGAGGAGATGGGCGGTCTGCTCGAGGTCGGAACCGGTGCCGGACACGGAGTCCCTCCCGCGCCAGCGGTTGCGGCGGTAGATCTCGGTGAAGACGCGCTCCGGCGTGCTGGAGCGCATCCGGTAGAGCTCGTATTTCTTGAGGAGTTGCCGCCCGAGGGAGCGCATCAGGGGCAGCCTCCAATACCACTCCGCCGGGCGGGGCATGGGCGTCTCCGTTGGCCTTTCGGCCCCTTTTTCCAGGCGTCGGGATCGTAGGCGCGTTGGGGCATGCCGGCGGGGAACCCGCCCCAGAAGACCTCGCGGAATCCCGGCGGGTTGTACTCCCAGTGCCACGGTTCGTGCTGGAAGGGGTACCAGCCGTAGCGATGGGCGTGGAGGTGGAGCCATTTGTGGACGGGGGAGGCGCGCATGGCGACGACGTGCGCCATGGGGCGGGTGGTCAGGCGGAAGGGGTCGTCCTCCTGGCCGGCCCTGGGCAGGACAAAATCGATCGCGAGCCCAAGGGAGTGGGCGGAGAAGCTCGCCACGGCGTAGGGGTTGCCTGCGCGTTCCGCATTGCGCTTTGCCACCTGGGGATCGCGGTGCCCGGACTGGATCGTGAGGTCCACCCCATCCTCCGCCGCGGCGTCCCGCATGCGTATATACGCGGCAACCGCGTGGGAGTTCAGCTTCCAATCGCCCTCGCCGGGGACGGGCGTCCACTGGGCGAGGAGGTACTGCCAAACCTCTTCCGTGGCCTCGCTGCGGAGGACGACAGCGGTGCGCGAGCGGTTGGCGCGTCGCTCGGGGCTGACGATGTCGAGGGCGTCGACCATGATGTCTGCCAGTTGCTCGTTGGGCCCCTCGGCCCCGCCGGGATAGTCGTTCTCCTGCCAGTCGAATTCGGTGAAGTGGACGCTGAGTTCGGGATTGAGGAGGTCGAGGGACGAGGTGTCGGGCGAGTGAACGAAGTCCTGCTCAAGGGCGCGCACAAGATCGCGGAGGGCGGCGGTGCTGCCCTCGGCAAGGGCCGCGTCGAAGGCCGCGACGATTTCCTCGGAGTCGTGACGCGTCCAAAGCCGGCGATAAATGTAGTCGGGGGGAAGGCGGGTGACCTCGGTCTGCCCAAGGGCGGCGACTTTCTCGATGAGGGCGCGGGTCTCGATGGTCTCAACAGGGGCAGCGTCTGGAGCGTCGTCCCGGGACGGTTCCTGGCCGGGGCAGGGGGTCATCGCCATCGGCGCCACAAGCAAGGCGGCGGCGGAAATCCACGATAACAGGCGAAGACACATGGGGAGGCCCTTTCTGCAGAAGAATCAGGAACGATGAATGATGACGGGAAGGTGGCATCCTGCACGATCCCATGCAAGCCGCAACTGTGATGGCGGGCGCCACCGACGGCATCCTACCGGCAGCCTCAAAGCCTTGACAAAAGGCTCAGGTAAAGCCTGATTTCCTCAATCAGAATGAGCTGTTACGGCCATGGATGAGCATCCGGAAAATCGCTCCCCCGCCCAAGTGGTTTGGGAAACCCTCTTCGAGGGCCTGACCGGTGACGGTGGGAAGGGAGGTGGCTATCCCGTCGAGTGGCAGGACCTGCTCCACGCGATGGACGAGATGCCGCTGGGCTTTGGGATGGCACGGCGCGAGCCGGGATTGCCGGTTGTCTACGCGAACCGGGCGCTGGCGCGCAACGCGGGAGTGGAACGATCGGAACTGGTGGGTCAGCGGTTGCTGGCTCGGCTCGAACCGGCGCCGGAGTCCGCCCAGGTGGGCACCCAGTCCGGCGAGACGGTGCTGGATCGTGTCTATATCCGTCGTCTTGCGACCGCCCCGCCCCAGTATGTCCGGCTGCGGGTGATTCCGATGGATGGTCAGGAGAACGGCCAGAGTCCCTTCCTCCTGACGCTGACGAACGTCACCTGCATTGTGGAGGCGCGCAAACGGCTCGACGACGAGTTGCGGCACCTGCGCGGGTTTATGGAATCGAGTGTCGCGGCGGTCACGGTGCTGTCGCCGGAGGGGGAAATCGAGTACTGCAATGCCCGCGCGCGCGAGATCCTCGGCTTCGACGTGGAGGACATTGAGGGGCGCCGCTACAACGATCCGGAATGGAAACACGAGGACCTGGAGGGACGGCCGCTGTCGGAGGAGCGCCAGCCCTTCCAGATTGTCCGCCGTACGCTCAAACCCCTCAGTGACTACCGCCATGCGATTACCTGGCCCGACGGCCAGCGGCGCGTTCTTTCCATTTACGGTGCGCCGGTGTTCGACCCCGACGGCAACCTCGAGAACCTGGTCTTCCAGATCATCGACGTTTCCGCCCAACATGAAACAACGGCCGCCTTGCTCAAGAGCGAGACCCTCCTGCGCGCCATGCTCGACAACGTGCCGTCGATCATTTGGACGAGCGATCTCGAGAACTGCGTCGATTCCGTGAATCAGGAGGCGGCGGAGTTTACCGGTGTGGAGATGGAGAAGCTGCTGGGTTATGGCTGGCGCGACTTTGTCCATCCCGACGACCTCCAGCAATGGCCATCGGGGATCGCGGTGGCCCTCCGCGAAAAGGAAACCCACGAGAACGAAATCCGGGTGCTCGGCCGCGACGGAGCCTACCACTGGTTCTATCAGCGGGCGTCGGTGCTGCGCAACGAGGCGGGCGAGCGTGTTGGCCTGGTTGGGGCCATGGCGAACATCGACGAGCGCAAGCGCGCGGTGGAGCAGCAGATCGCCCTCGAACGCGAGATTTCCGAGGCTCAGAAGCTCGCGAGTCTCCGGCTGCTCGCGGCCGGTGTCGCCCACGATTTCCGCAATCTCCTGCTGTCCATCCGCGGGTCCGCGGAACTTCTCCAAATGCAGGCCTACATCGAGTCGGATGACCAGGAGTTGGTCTCAAGCATCCTCGCGGCATCGGGCCGCGCCGCCGAGCTCTGCGACCAGATGATGATCTACTCGGGGCGCGAGCAGCGGGGGGCCGAGCGCATGTCGCCCCACAAGGTCGCCTCCGAGATGATCCCCCTGCTGCGCACCATGGCGCGGCGGTGCACCCTTCGCCTCGAAGCGCACGACGACCTGCCCGAGATCCACGCCGACGCCGGCCAGTTCCGCCAGGTGCTCATGAACCTCGTCCTCAACGCCTGCGACGCGATCGAACACGACAAGGGATCCATCACCATTCGTCTCGAATTGGTCGACCTGACGTCCTTCGCCGAGGGCGAGGCGTTCACCTTCGCCACGATCTTTGATGGAACGGAAACCCGCGGCATCGCCCTCGTGGTGGAGGACAATGGCCGGGGCATGGAGGAGGACGTGGCCCAGCGCATCTTCGAGCCATTCTTCTCCACGAAGGAGGAGGGGCGCGGACTGGGCATGGCATCCGTGCTCGAGATCATGCGCCACATCGGCGGGGCCGTGGGTGTGCGGACGGAGCCCGGCCGGGGAACCGCCGTCCACGCCGTCTTCCGTATGGCTTGATCGACTTCAAGACGCCCGGTCCGCGAGTCCGACAAGCGGTTGGCGGAACCGAGGCACCGGCCCATCGTTTTCATAACACCCCGGACAGGAGGCGGCGCCATGCGGGCCTTCCTCATCATCATGATCTGCATGACCTGCGTGTTGCCCTTGGGCTGCTCCCAGGGGTCGAGCCCCACGGGAAAGGCCAGCCCGCAGGGTGCGTGGCTCGGCGAGGGGGAGTTCCAGGCCAGTGCCGGATCGACGACCGTCAAGGCCCAGCTCGAGATCCTCAACGATGGGACCTATCGGTTTTTGATCCTCGAGCCGCGGGTGCTGATGCTGGCGGGCATGGAGAAGGGCCACTGGACGGAGTCCAACGGGGCCCTGCGGCTCGCACCCGACGAGGCCCTGTCCTCGGAAAGGCAGTTGTCCGTCCTCGCCCCGCAGGCGCCGCGGAACTTCCGCCCCAAGACCCTCACCATCTCCCCGGGATATACGTCCCTGCGGATCGAGGACGGCCAGTGGAAGGCGACCTTCCTGCCGAACGAGGAACCGACGACAAAATTGCGGGAGAAGGGCGAGATCGACTGAAGCCGGCGATCAGCCGGGCTCGTTGTCGCTCAACACAAGGTTCTCCGTCCGATGGGCAAGGCGCATCGCCTTGCGGACCGCCTCGTCGATGAGCTCGTCCTGGTTATGGTCCGTCACGCGACCGGACAGGATATACGCGGCGTAAAGGCGCGAGGCCATGTGGGCGACAGTGGCCTCGCTCGGCTGGAGGGTCAGCGCCATCTCTTCGCGGCCCATGGGGGACTCCTTGCGATTGGGAATGGCGGGATCTTGGGAAGGGAGCGAGGAGGGGGTCAACCCGCCCCACGCCCCCCTCACTCGACGATGAAGTCGCTCAGACGAAAGATGTCGCCGTTGCTGATGGTACCGTTGGTGGGGTCGTAGCGGACGAAGTCGAAGCCGGAAGCGGGGTTTTCGAAGAGGGCGGGCGAGTAGCCCGGGTAGAACTGGATGTTCCCGTGGTCGGCGTCGAGGTCCGGTCCGTCACTCGCCATGGCGTAACGGGATTCGACGTCGATGGGCATGGCGCCATAGGCATAATTGCCCCGGCGGCGAAACCGGCCGGCATTCTCGTCGATGGTCTGGAAAACATCGCGCGGAATCGATGAGAGGTAGGCAATGGGGGTGGTGAGGGGGATGAACCGGGCGAAGCGGGGGACGAGAGTGCTCGGCGGGTAGCGGTTGAAGTCGGCGTGATAGGATTCGAGGGCGAGGGCGACCGTCCGCAAATCCGCCTGGACACGGGCGACCTTGGAACGGGTCTGACTCTCGAGGAAGTTGGGCAGCGCGACCGCCGCCAGGATCGCGAGAACCGAAACCACGACCAACAGCTCGACAAGGGTGAAGCCGCTACGGCGACGAGGAGGCATGGAAGGAGGCCTTTCCGGGTGGGGCTCAGTTGGTGGGCGTGGCCTGGGGAGCGGCGGGTGGCCGGTCCCCGAAGCGTGGTCCGAGTCCCTGGGCCTGCCGCTCGGCGATGCGATCCTCGAGCTTGTCCATGAACTTGTCGCGCTCCTCGGGCGGGAGGACCGACAACCGCTGATTCAGCCGTGACTGACGGATGGCCTGGCGCTGGCCGCGCACCTGCTCGATCTGCTCGGGGGTCAACACCTCGGCCATGGCGGCCAACCGAGCGCGGCGGTTCTCCGGTCCCGGAGGCAGTTCCTCGTCGATCCTTGCAATGGCGTCGCGCTGCTCCTGGGTGAGGTCGAGAGAGCCGAGAATCTGCGTGCGGATCTGGTCGCGCTCTTCGGGAGACGGGGGACCCATGACCGGGGGCACAGCCGGGCCCGCCTCGCCGGCCACCACCACCGGTGCCTCCGCCGCCGCGTTGACCGCTTCGGAACGGCCCTGTACGTTTAGGTACTGCACGCCGAGGAATCCGAGGCTCCCAAGGGCGAGCAGTCCCGCCCCCACCAACCTCAGGTTGCCGCGTTGCGCACCGCTGGAATTCAATAGCTTGCGAGTCATCAGTTCGCCCTCGAAGGCAATGGTTCCGCACCCTGTTCGACCACGGGAGGTGAGAAGAGATTCAAGTCCGGTGCCACGGCGAATGGGATCGGCGTGGGCGGCGTTCGAGATAGCCGAGGACGGCGTGGAAGCGGCGGTGGGTGCGAAAGTGGCGGTGTGCGGCGCGGCGAACGGCGAGGCGGTCGAGACAGAGGGGGCCGGCGCCGGAGACAAACTCTGCGAGGCGCGCCGCGAGCCCCTCCTCGTCCAACGGATCGACGAGCATGCCCGTGCGATCCTCCAGCAGGGCGTCCGCCGTCCCTCCGGAACGCCCCCCCACCGACGGGGTCCCGCGCAGCGCCGCCTCGACGAACACGATCCCGAAGCCCTCCTGCTCGCCCGACTCGAGGGTGCGGTTGGGCATCAGGAAGAGGTCCGCCGCCTCGAGCAGGTCGCGCTTGTGGTGCTCGTCGATGGCACCGGCGAAACGCACCAGGTGCTCGATGCCAAGTTCCGACGCGAGCCGGCGGAGGCGCTCCTCGTCGGGCCCGATGCCCGCGATTGTATAGACAAGGGGAAGACCGGGCCGTGCGGCCAGCAGGCGCGCCACCGCCCGCAGGGCCACATCGAATCCCTTGCGTTCCACCAGGCGGCTGAGGCTGGCGAAATGCACCGTCTCTGGACTGATGCCGAGGCGTCGGCGCAGCGCCTCACGCCCGGCGGCGAGGGGCTCGAAAAAGATCGCGTCCGGAGTCGGGTATTGGAAGCGCAGGCGGCGGTCGGGCACGCCGAGTTCGCGGCAGGCGGCGGCGGTTGCCCCGGAAATGGCGAAGACTCGCGACGCGCCGCGGAGGCTTCTTACAACCTGCCAGCGCATCGCCGGCGATCGCACGCCCATGTGGATTTCCTCGCCGAGGGCAAGCACCGTATACCGTCGGCCGAAAACGCGGAGGACGGCGCCGGGGATTGCCAGGGGAATGAGATGGACGGCGACGAGGGGCTGGGAGGGGCGTAGGAGAAAGGCGGCCGAGAGCCAGACGCTCATGGCGAGGCGGGCGACACGCGAGCGCCAGCCGTGGCGGCGGTCCTCCGCGCGGAGGCGGGCCAGGACGCGGCTGCGGTGAACGCGGTAGGGCTGACGCACGTCGAAGGCGCCGTCGCCCTCCATCGACGGCGCATAAACGGTGACCTCCCACCCGCGCTCCGTAGCCGCCAGGGCAAGATTGTGGGCAAACCGCTCCGAGCCGCCTTCCGCCGGGTAGTAGGTCTCCGCAAAAATCAGCAGGGGGCGACGAACCATGGCACGCAGGTCATCCCTCGTCATCCATCTCACGCAGGCCCCGGCTGGTGGCGTTGGGGAATGCCGGGAGCAGGGCAAACGCCACCACAAGGAAAACCACCATGCCGATCGTCGCGTCCCACGGCCAGTTGATGTCATTCCAGCCGTTTCGCCGCAGGACATTGTAAGCCACCATGAAGACGAAGGAAGCCAGCATGCCGGCGATGACCGGGATGTGATGAGCCCGGCCAAGGATCATGCCGAAGGCGAAGGCACCGAGGATCGCGCCACCGGTCAGCCCGGCCATCATGAAGGCCAGTTCGAGGAGGAACTCGGCCCCCATGCAGGCGAAGGCAATGAGGCCGAGGAGGACGCCCGAGGCGACGGTCACGAGGCGCGAAAAAGCGAGTTCCTCGCCGGCGGATTGGGCGGCCTTTCGGAAAGGTCGATAGAGGTCCACGACGAAGATCGACGCCATCGCGGATAGGGCGCTGGAGACGCTGGACATGGCGGCCGCGAGGATGCCCGCGATCAGGAACCCCTTAAACAGCGCCGGGATCTCCGTGACAATGAAGACGGGAAAGACGAAATCGGACCGGGGCTTGCCGATGCCGCCTTCCGCCGCCGTGGCCGGGTCCCACGGGGGAAGGCCGAAGTCGAAACCGTTGAGCGAGTAGTAGGCGTACAACGCGGCGCCGATGAGGAGGAAGAGGAGCATCTGGGGGAAGATGAGCGCCGCGCTGAGGAGCATGGCCTTCCGCCCGTCCGCCACGTTACGGCAACCGAGGACGCGCTGGACATTGAGCTGGTCGAACCCGAACGCCAGAATGATCCCGATGGTCCCGGGAAAGATGCCCATGATGAGATTGAAGGGGCCGGTGAAGATCTCGGCGAGCTGCGCCCGTAGGACGGCGCCAATGCCGGGGTCGGGACCCGCGGCGGCGGTGAGCGCCTCGCCCGTGAGGATGCCGGGATTCCACCAGTCGAGATGGCTGCCGGCGGCCTCGCGGAGCGCCGCCCAACCCGTGGCGCCGGAGGGCGCCGCCAGGTCCCCCGTCAGCAGCGTGGGTATATACAGAAGCGCAAACAGGCCGCCGAACACGAAGATGAAGTACTGGATCATGTCGGTCCAGACGACCGCCTTGATGCCACCCGCCGCCGTATAGACAAGGGCCGCCACCATGATCAGCACGATCGACAGGGTCATGTTCCACCAGGGCAGGGTCGTCTGGAGCACGACGGTGACGGGGATGGCGGTGACAAGGACCCGGACCCCCGCCCCGAGCGCCACGCCAACCAGCGACAGGACTGCCCCCGTCAGCCGGGCCGGCCTCCCAAACGCCCGATTGATCAGCTGAAAAGGTGTATAGACATCCCCGGTGAAATACAACGGCACGATATACAACGCAATGAGCACTCGCCCGATCACGTAGCCGACAATGAGGTTGATGAAGAAGAGGCTGCCCCCGGTGACGCTGAAGGCGCCGTCCTCGAAGGCGAGGGATCCGAAGGCGATGGCGGGGACGCCGATGAAGGTGAGGGCGCTGGTCTCGGTGGCGAGGATCGACAGGCCGACAACCCACCAGGAGAGCTGGCGCCCGCCAAGGAAGTAGTCGCGGCGGTCGGCCTGGCCCCGGGCGGCCCAGGCACCCACCGCCAGCACCACCGCCAGATAGGCGATCACCACCGTCCAGTCCAGAAGTCCAAAGGTGGCCCCACCCGTTACCGCTCCGGTCGCGGGCATCGCGCTTCCCCCTTTCATCTCAAAGCCGTTGGAACGCCAACAAGCCGGTGCCATCCGGCAATGGCCAAGGAAAATCCCGTCCGTCAGCCCGCCGCGGGATTCACGCGGCCGTAGTGGGTATGCTCCGCCGCGACCCCCTCCGTATCGTTCGGACCGCCGAAATACTCGATGTTGAAGCCGATTCCGTCGGTCCCGGGCTGGGTCGAGAAATACTCCATCCCGATGATGTTGCCGCGGTTGTCGCGTGCCCAGCGGAGGAAGATGACACTGTGGCCGGACCCGTTCTTCTTTTCCTCGGGATCATGGCGGCGCCACAGCTGGACGAAGTCGCCAGCGAGCGTTTCCTCCGGCGAAATGGTCCGCCCGGCGCCCACCCGCTCGAGCGCCAGCGACGGCCCCGGCCCGTACAGTTCCTCCACGAACCACGCCCGCTGGAAACTTGGAAACGTCTCCGCGTTGACTCCCGCCAGCGCCGACGCCCCGTGTCGCGACCGGTAGCGCTCGAGCGCACGGACGAACACCTCGAGGGTGAAGCCGCAGCAGTAGGTCCGCCCGCCGGGCTCCCCCTCCATCACCCGCTCCCCCCCCAGATAGACATCCACCGAACACCCGTCGTACTCCGACTCCTCCGCCTTCGGCCACCAATAGCCATGGGTGCCGTCCTGGGGATACTCGGCGGCGACCTGGAGCACGAGGCGGTTGAACTCCGGAAGCGTGCTCAGGTCCGCCGGAGCGTCGAGCACCGGCCGCTGGACGCAGCCGGAAAGGCACGCCACCAAGCCAAGGATCGCCGGAAGGAATCGGAGTCGGAAAAGCATGAGCTTGCGTTCCGTTGCGGGGATGGTCAGACAGTGATAGCCAATCCGGTAAGAAAGGCAAGCCGATGGAGAATCTGCGATTTGAACTTCGACACGCATGCGCCCTTGGGGTGTTCGTCCTTACGGCGATGGTGCTCGCGGGGTGTGCGTCGGTGCAACGGCCGGCCATCGTCGGTGCGACGGATTGGGGCTCCACGGCGGGGCCCATGCCGGAGGACCGTTCCCAGACACCATCGACAATTACGGTCCACCATGACGGTGTCCTTTGGAGGGATACGGACGACCCCGTCACCAAGGCTCGCGGGCTCCAACGCTTTAGCATCGATGAGAAGGACTGGCCGGACATTCCCTACCATTTCCTCGTTCATCCCGATGGGTCGATCTTCGAGGCGCGTCCCATCGGCTACGAGGCCGATACGAACACCGACTACGACCTGGCCGGCCACGTCGGCATCAATGTCCGCGGCAACTACATGGAGCAACGTGTGAATGCGGCCCAGCTCGCCGCGCTTGTAAGTCTTTGTGCCTGGATTTGCGATACTTATGACATTCCGCCGATGTCGATTCAAGGGCATCTGGACGTGGCCCCCGGCCAGACCGTCTGCCCTGGGGTGGACCTCCACCGCTACATCGCCGATGGGACCCTTCAAGGTTGGGTGGCGGAAACCCTCGAAGGCCGGACGCCTGAAATCGAGGTCAAGGAGGCCTTGGCAGACGGCCCGACGGAGTTCGCCGCCGTCGTATCGGGAGGACCCTGAAACCGCCTGCCGGGTCCTTTTGCTGGCCCCGGATGTGCATAACCGGAGTGTGTTACCATTGCTGCCCGGCGTTCGCGCCGGGCTCTATCGTGAGCAGATAGTTCAGCCCCTAACTTTCTCGGAGCCGCCGAAAAGGCCCTGAAGAATCTCATGCGCGTCCATCCAAAGATCTCGAAAAGTCCGTCCCTTAACGCCCCCCAAGGATGCCCCTTCATGAGCTCCTGCCCGCGCGCCCTGGTCCCGCTGGCGCTGGCCCTCTGGCTTCTCGCGGGTCTTCACGACACGGTTTCGGCGCAGCCGCCGGAACAGCCCCCCGCGCCTGTCGTCACGGCCAGCGTGATCGAGGGGTCCTTCTCCCAGCCGCTGCGGCTGACTGGCAATGTTGAAGCGTTCGAGAGCACGACCGTCTCGGCGGAGATGACCGGCGTGGTCGAAACCATCCTCGCGGAGGAGGGTGACTACGTCACGAGCGGGACGCCGCTGCTGCGGCTTCGTCAGCTGCCCTTGTTGCTGGATCTGCAGGTGCGCGAGGCCGAGGCGTTGGAGGAACTTGAGGCCCTGCGGGAATTGGAGGCGGGGACCCGTGCGGAGGATCTGGCGGTGGCTCAGGCCTCGGTGGAGGAGGCTCGTGCAAACGAGGAAATTGCCCGGGACGAGCTGGATCGCTCCGAAAAGCTGTTTGCCGATGGCAGCATCAGCCAGGCGGCCTACGACGGGGCGCGGTCGGCGCACGTCAGCGCGGTGGCGGCCCGCAAGGTCGCCGAAGCGGAATACGAACGTGCGCTGGAGGGGCCACGGAAGGAAACGATCGCCGCCCAGCGGGCCATTGCCGCCGCCCGATCCGGCGACGCGTCCCTCGCCCGCGACATCCTCGAACGCTCGACCTTCCGTGCGCCCTATCCCGGCGTCGTCACCGCCCGCCACGTCTCTCCCGGCTCCTGGGTCGCCCCGGGCACCCCACTCGTCAACATCGACTACATCGACACGGTCAAGATTCGCGTCAATGTTCCCGAGTCCTACTTCAACCGGGTGAGTCTGGGCGACTTCATCGACGTGACTTTCGACGCCGTGCCCAAGACAACCTTTACCGGCCAGGTGATCCAGCGAATCCCCCGCGCGGACCCGCGCACCCGCAGTTTCCCGGTCTTCCTCGAAGTGGTAAACACCAACCGGGAAATCGGGATTGGAATGCTGGCGCGGTTGACCATCGACCGGAGCGCCGAGGGCGAGCGCAGCGTCGTGGTCCCCAAGGATGCGTTGGTCTCGAGTCTTCCGAAGCCAGTCGTCTACAAAGTCCGGATGGAAAACGGCGAGGCCGTCGCCGAATCGGTGGAGGTGGAAACGGGGCGCTTCTTTGGCGAGGCCGTTGAAATCTTCGGCGAGTTGCGGGCCGGCGAGCAGGTGGTCGTCCGGGGCAACGAACGGCTCCAGCCGGGCCAAAAGCTCGAGATCAACACATTCGTCACGAATCCGGAAATGGCGGACACCGTGGATCCCTCGCGGTTTTTCCGCGAGGATCGCGAGATCCCCGGGGTGGGAGGGAACTGACGCATGCCCGTCATTCGTTACTTCCTTCACAACGGCATCGCCGTGGCGGTGCTTTGCCTCGCGATTCTGCTCTTTGGTCTTCTGGCTGTCACGAGCCTGCCGATTCAACTGACGCCGAACGTCCAGACGCCGGCCATCACGGTCTCGACAAGTTACCCCGGAGCGACCCCGCAGGACGTTGAGCAGGACATCCTCGTCGAGCAGGAGGAGTTCCTCCGCGGTGTCGACGGCCTGCGCAAGATGACGAGCACGGCGTCGCTGGGCAGGGCGGAAATCATTCTCGAGTTTCCGGTTGGCTATGACCTCAGCGAGGCACTGATCCGGGTATCCAACGCCTTGGCCCAGGTGCCATCGTACCCGGAAAATGTGGACGAGCCGAGCCTCTCGACCAGTTCGACCTCGGACCAGCCGGTGGCGTGGTTCAGCATCCGGGCGCTTCCCGGCAAGGAGCTCGAGGTCGACGTCCGCAAGCAGTTCGACTTCGCCGAGGACAACATCAAGACCCAGTTCGAGCGCATCCCCGGGGTGGCGTCGGTGCAGGGCGTTTACGGCGGCTCGTCGAAGGAAATGCAGGTGCACCTCGAGCCGGCGGCGATGGCCGAACGGGGTGTCACCATCTACGACGTGCGCGAGGCGATCCGGAACAACAACCGGGACGTTCCGGGCGGCGACCTGGAGGAGGGCAAGCGCAGCTACAACGTGCGCACCGAGGGACGGTTCAACGGCCCCCTGGATGTCGAAAACACGATCATCAAGTACGAGGACGAGACGCCGCTATATATACGCGACGTAGGCTACGCGCGAGTCGGGACGGGCGAGGAACGGTCGATGATCCGCCACAACGGCAGGCCGGCCCTCGCCTTCGGCGTCCGCCACGAGCCCGGCACCAACCTCCTCCTCGTCATGGAGGAGGTAAAGCAACTCGCGAAGACGCTGAACGAGACGACGCTCCGCGACCGGGGGCTGTTCCTGACCCAGGTGACGGATGACACCGAATACGTTGAGGCGTCGGTCGCGATGGTGCGCAACAACCTGTTCATCGGCGGCATCCTGGCGACCCTGGTGCTGATGATCTTCCTGCGAAACATCCGGTCGACGCTGGTCATCTCGGTCGCCGTTCCGCTGTGTATCGCCGGCAGCCTGTTCCTGATCAGCGCAATGGGGCGCACGATCAACGTGGTGACGCTGGCGGGGCTCGCGTTCTCCATCGGAGCGGTTCTCGACAACTCGATCGTTGTGCTGGAGAATATCTACCGCCACCGGACCATGGGGAAGAATTCGGAGGTGGCGGCGCTCGATGGCACCAGCGAGGTGTGGGTCGCCATCTTTTCCTCGGCGGTGACCAACGTGGTGGTCTTCGTGCCGATCATTACGCTCGAGGAGCAGGCCGGCCAGCTCTTTCGCGATCTCGCCATCGCCATTACCGCCACGAATATCTTCTCGTTCCTTGTGGCGATCCTGGTCATTCCGTGCATCGCGGCGGCGCTGCTGCACAAGATGCCTACGGAGCCGAAACCCGCCTGGAAGCGGGCCATGTATCACCTGTATGGTGCGGACAAAATCGCTGTGGGGTTCTACAACACGGTCGACCGGATGCTGCAGGGTTTGATGCGCAGCCCCCTCGCGCGGCTGGCGGTGGTCGCGGGTACCGTCGGTGTCGCCGCGGCGCTCATCTTTGTGTTCCTTCCGAAAACCGAGTACCTCCCCGAGGGGAACCAGAATTCGATCTTCGGCCTGATGATCCCGCCACAGGGATATGCCATCGACGAGATGTCGGCCATCGGGCTCAAGCTGGAGGAGGATATCCGGCCCTATGTGGAGGCCCCGGTGGGTTCCTACGCGAGGGGCGAGCTGGACGCGCCGGCGATGCGCGACTTCTTCTTCGTTGCGATCCCCGGGAACATGTTCGTCTTCACGCGGGCAAAGGATCCGGCCCTCGCCAACGAGGTCCCGGGCACGCTCGTGCGCTACTTCAGTCAGGTGCCGGGGGTGATCCCGATCTCCATGCAGCGGTCGATCTTCGACCCGGGGCTTTCCGGCAGCCGCGGCATCGAGCTCGACATCATTGGGCCGGACATCATTACGACGACCCAGCTGGCGGCGAGGACCTTCGGCAAGGTCATCGAGGTGTTTGGCGAGCCACCGCGACCGGAGCCGGGAATCGAGATCGGCAAGCCGCAGTTGACGATTCGCCCCCGATGGGAGCGCGCCCGGGAACTGGGCATCAGCGCGAGCGCGGTCGGCTACGGCGCCTGGGTTCTCGGCAACGGGGCCTACGCCGACGACTATTACGAAGACGGGCGCAAGTACGACCTGTATCTCTACTCCACGATGGGGGCCTTCGACACTCTGTCGTCGTTCGACACGCTGCGCATTGCGACCGACGATGGCGGAACCGTGCCCCTCGCCGACGTCGCCGATGTCACCTTCGACTTCGTCCCCGAGCAGATCCGTCGTGTCGACGAGTCCCGCGCCGTCACCCTTACCATTACCCCGCCGATGACCATCAGCCTGGAGGAGGCGATCGAAACGGTCCGCACGGACATCGTCGGCGCGCTCCGCGAGGAGGGAGCGATCCCCGCCGGATACGCCATGCGCATTGGCGGCTCGAGCGACAAGCTGTCCGCCGTCCGCGAGGCCCTCGCCGGCGACCTCATCCTCGCCATCCTCCTCGTCTACCTCGTCCTCGTTCTCATCCTCCGCCACTGGGGACATCCCTTCACCATCCTCATGTCGATTCCCATCGGCATGACCGGCGGCGTGCTCGGCCTGCAGGCCCTGAACATCTACCTGTATTTCCTCACCGGAGGGACGACCATCCAGTCCCTCGACGTCCTGACGATGCTGGGCTTTGTGATCCTGCTGGGCAGCATCGTGAACAATCCGATCCTCATCGTGGAGCAGGCGCTGAACTTCCATAAGAACGACGGGCTGGACATCCACGATGCGGTCCGCGAGGCGGCCCTGTCGCGCATCCGGCCAATTTTCATGACCACGAGCACGACGATCCTTGGCCTGGCTCCCCTCGTCCTCCTTCCCGGCGCCGGGACCGAGCTCTATCGCGGCCTCGGCATGGTGATGTTTGGCGGCCTCCTCCTCGGCACCGTTGTCTGCATGATCTTTATCCCCTGCCTGATGGCGTTGCTGTTCGACTTCACCGGTGCTGTGAAACGGACGGCGTTTGGCGACCGCAGCAGCGTCCTGCTCAAGAAGCTGCAGGAGGGGTGACGGGGCCGGTCGGCGAGAGAGGCATGAAGAAACCCGCCGGGTATTTCCCGGCGGGTTTCAGTTTTCAGGAGGGGGCGTTCGGAAGGACGTTACGTCTTGGCGGTACCGGTGCGGAGCTTGCCGAAGCGCTTGTTGAAACGGTCGACGCGGCCGGTGGTGTCCACGAGGCCCTGCTTGCCGGTATAGAACGGGTGGTTGTCGCTGCAGATCTCGATGGTGACCGAGGGCACTTCCATGCCCTTGTGCTCGGTCTTGGGGCCGTCGAGCTTGGTGGAGCGGATGAGGAATTCGGAGCCCGTGGAGGGGCAGCGGTAGAGGACGAAGCCGTACTCGGGGTGGATGCCCTTCTTCATGTGTTGTCTGCCTTCCGTGTCTTCTTGGTGGGTTTGACCCAGGGCGTGGCCCCGTGGGCGTCGAGGATGCGTTGGTGTTCTTCGGGGGGAAGCTCGGTGGCTTCCTCAATCAACATGACCGGGATGCCGTCGTCGATGCGGTAGGCCCGGCGGGTTTGCGGATCGGTGCTGACGAAGCGGTCCCCATCGAGGAGGACGGGGGCCTTGGAAAGCGGGCAGGCGAGGATGTCGAGCAGCTTCTTGTCGATCATGGGGGCCTGTCTCCGAACCGGCCCGCGAGCGTAGACGGATCGTTGGGTCACGCAATGGAAAAGTGGCGAAAGCCAGGCTAGGACTCGGCGCCCTCCGGGGACGGCGCGGGGGCGGCGGCGAGGCGTTTTTCGAGTTTCTCGAGCCGCTCGATGCGCCGGAGGTTGAGTTCGATCACCCGGCGGACAATGCGAAACTTCCGCAGGAGGAACTCGAAGATGACAATGGTCATAAGGATGTAGCCGACGCTCCACAGGAGCCAGATGTTGTAGACGACCTCGTTTTCCTGGGGCAGGGCAAAGATGAGGGTAAGGATGAGGCCGAGGGAGAAGCAGAAGTGGCCGGCGAGGAGGAACAGCTCGCCGAAGCGGGGGGCGAGGCCTTCCTTGAGGGCGCCCCATTCACGGATCTGGCGGAGTTCGATGCTGAGGTCGATGTCGCGGGCGAGCTGTCCCGGGTCGCGGGGGGGGCGGCGGGCCATGGGGGGCTCCCTCAGGCGCGGGCCGGTTGGCGGTGGCGCTCCGCCAACCGACGGAGGACCTGGATGCCCTCGGCGAGCTTCTCGCGGCTTGCGGCAAAACTGATCCGAAAGTGGGTGTTGCGCTCGCTGAAGACGTTGCCGGGGACCATGAGGAGCCGCTCCTTGACAGCTTCCTCGACGAAGGCCTGACCATCGCCGTTGGGGGCCTTGGGAAAAATGTAGAAGGCGCCGCCGGGGCGGGCGGCCTCGAAGCCGGCATCGATCAGGCCCTCGTAGATCAAATCCCGGCGGGCGATGTATTCCTCCCGGAAGTCGGACACGTCGTAGTCGAGGGCGTGGAGTGCGGCCTCCTGAACCATGGAAGGGGCGCAGACGAAGGTGTATTGCTGGAACTCGGTGGCGGCCTTGATGACTTCTTCGGGGCCGGCGATCCAGCCCAGGCGCCATCCTGTCATGGCGATCGTCTTGGAAAGGCCGCTGACGATGATGGGCCGTGGGTGGAAGGCGGCGGGGCTGACGTGGGGCCCGTCGAAGACGAAGCGGTCGTAGATTTCGTCGGAAACGAGCCACAGGCCGTGTTCCTGGGCAAAGTCCGCGGCGAGGCGCGCCTCCTCCCTGGTATAGACAAGGCCGGTGGGGTTCGAAGGCGAGTTGAGGACGAGGACCCGGCTGCGGGGGGTGAGGGCGGCTTCGAGGCGTTCGCGGGTCAGGCGGAAGTCCGGATAGGTGTCGGCAAAGACCGGCACCCCGCCGACCATCCGCACCAGGTGCTTGTACATGACGAAGTAGGGGTCGGGGACGATGACCTCGTCGCCGGGATCGAGGAGGACCATGAAGAGGAGGACGAGGGCGCCGGAGGTGCCGGAGGAAACCATGGCAGCCTCGACGGGGATGCCCCCATCGGAATATTGGGCGAGTATCCTGGAGCGGAGGGAGGGGATGCCGGCGGTGAGGGTGTAGCGGTTTTTGCCGGCGCGGACGGCGAAGACGAGGGCGTCCTGGATCGCCTCAGGGACGTCGAAGTCGGGCTGGCCGATGCTGAGGTTGATGGGGTTTTCCATCCGGGCCGCGAGATCGAAGACGCGGCGGATTCCGGAGGAGTCGATGAGGGAACGGCGCTGGGCGAGGTGCATGGGCGGTGGCTCCAGAAGGCGGAAAGGGGAAGCGTTCGATGGGGACGGGAATTCCCGCAACCTGAGAGATGGCAGGGTGGGCCGATTCCCCTTGCCCGAGCCGGGAACGGCCGTTTCAGTCGCGACCCCGGAAGACCACCCGATTCATACCGAGGAAGAGCACGCCATGGCCGAACGCACAGGACTCGTCACGCTGAAGGGCAACCCGCTGACGCTTGAAGGCGACGGTGAGGTAAAGGTCGGGGAGAAGGCCCCCGATTTCAAGGTTTCAAAGTCGCTCCTGGAGGACGTAAGCCTCGCGGATTTCGCGGGCAAGACGGTGGTTCTGAATGTGGTTCCTTCGCTCGACACGCCGGTGTGCTCGGTGCAGACGGCGCGTTTCAACAGCGAGGCGGCGAACCTCGGCGGCGACGTGGTGATTCTGACCATCAGCATGGATCTCCCCCCCGCGCAGGCTCGCTGGTGCCAGGCCAATTCGGCCGAGGCAATTGTCACCGCGTCGGACTACAAGCACCACGACCTTGGCAGAAAGTATTGCCTGAACCTGAAGGAAATCGGACTGCTGGCGCGGGCGGTCTACGTGATCGCGCCGGATGGCACCGTGAGGCATGCGGAACTGGTGCCGGAGGTGGCCCAGGAGCCGAACTACGACGCCGCGCTCGAGGCCGTGAAGGCGCTCAGCTAAGAAGCCCGAAGGAAACGCTTATGTCGCTCGTGCAGGAACAAACGAAGTCGAACCCGGTGGTGGCGCCGGCAGGGCGCCTGGAGGGCAAGGTAGCCCTGATCACCGGTGGTACCCGCGGCATCGGTCTGGCGGTGGCCAAGGCCTATGCGCGCGAGGGGGCAAAGCTGGTCATCGCCGCGCGGACAGCCGGCGAGCTGAAGACGGCCCTGGCGGAGTTGAAGGAACTGGGGGCGGAGGCGGTGGCCACGAAGGTCGACCTGACGAGCGAGGACGCGTGCCGGTCGCTCTACTCGGGAGCGCTTCGGTCCTTCGGCAAGATCGACATCCTCGTCAACAACGCCGCGGTTCTTGGGACAACGACCTCGATCCTCAATTACCCCTCCAAGGATTGGGACGAGGTATTGCGCACGAACCTGGACGTTGTCTTCTGGCTGACGCGGGCGACGCTCGGAACGATGATCCCAAACAACGGGGGATCAATCATCAACGTGATCAGTGGTGTGGCGCTGAAGGGAATGGGGAACTGGGGCGCGTACTCCGTGTCGAAGGCCGCGGTGTTGAACTTCTCGCAGGTGTTGGCGGAGGAAGTTGCCCAGTACAATGTGCGGGTGAACTGCGTGAATCCGGGCCCGACACGGACAATGATGCGGGCGGAGGCCGCGCCGGGCGAGGATCCGGCTTCCCTCCCGGCGCCCGACGAAATCGTCAATCCGTTCATCTACCTGGCTGCGGACGCATCGAGGGGGGTTTCCGGCCTCGCCTTCGACTCCCGCGACTGGATGGGCCGCTCCTTCTGACCCCGAGGGGGCTTTCTCGCCTTCCCCGTCGGAATTTCGCTTTCCAACACGCCGTCCACGTGGTTGCCTGTCCAGTCACGGGGACGGCTTTTTTGCATCCTCCTTCGATCCTTCACGGGAGCACCGGTTGACGATGGCCGAAGAGTTCAAGAACGCGAAGAAGGAAATGGAGACGCTGCTGAAGGTCGAGGGAGGCGTCTCGCTGAAGAACCTGAACAGGCGCGAGAAGGTCATCGACAAGCTGAAGCGGGTCGGCGAGGAGGCGGGTCGGCTTGCTGACAGCGAGGGGATGGTCTCGCAGGAGGACATTTCTGCGATGGACATCGGGGGCGCGATCCCCAGCGCCTCCGACTTCCTCCGGGGCATGGCCGAGCAGGCCGGCCTGGACTTTCGCGACCTCAAGGAATTCGACCTCACCGACGAGGAGAAGGTCGGCCGGCTGACCTCCTTCATCCCGAACGCGGTGGCTCGCGAGCGACGGGTCTTCCCGGTGGACGAGCGCCAGGAGGACGGTGTCTATACACTGACCATTGCCATCGCGGACCCGCTCGACATCACGGTGGTCGACGACCTCCGGCTGATGCTCCCCGAGCACGAGATCGAACCGGTCGTCTCGAACGAGGACGACATCGTGGACGCGATCGACCGGTACTACGGGATGGGTGACGAGGAGATCGAGGACGTGATCGGGCTGCTCCAATCGGAGGAAAGCGGCCAGCGCGAGAAGGCAGTCCGCGAGGGCGAGCTCGAGATCAGCGTCGAGGACATGGCCAACGACCCGCCGGTGATCAAGCTGGTGAACCTACTGCTGATTCAGGCGATCAAGGACCGGGCGTCGGACTTGCACATCGAACCGTTCACCGGCCATCTGCGCATTCGCTACCGCGTGGACGGCGTACTTCGGGAGATTCCCTCGCCGCCCAAGTCGCTCCAGCTCGGCCTGATCACCCGCCTCAAGGTGATGGCGGGCCTCAACATTTCGGAATCGCGCCGACCCCAGGACGGCCGCATCCGCCTCAACCTCGACGGCCGCGAGATTGACCTGCGCGTTGCCTGCGTCCCCACCGTCCATGGCGAGTCCATCGTAATGCGCGTTCTCGACAGAAGCGCCATGATGATCGGCATCAACCAGATGGGCATGATGAAGGAAGTCCTCGATCCGTACCTCAAGCGGTGCCGCAAGCCGAACGGCATTGTTCTGGTAACGGGGCCGACCGGTTCCGGCAAGACGACGACGCTGTATGCGTCGCTGCGGGAAATCTACGATCCCGGCGTGAAGTTCATCACGACCGAGGACCCGGTGGAGTACGAGCTGCCGGGCATCGTGCAGGTGAACATCAACTCGAAGGTGGGCCTGACCTTCGCCGCATGCTTGCGCAGCATCTTGCGACAGGATCCGGACGTGATCCTGGTGGGCGAGATCCGCGACGCGGAGACGGCGCAGATCGCGATCCAGGCTGCACTCACCGGCCACTTGGTGCTGTCGACCCTCCACACCAACTCGGCCGCCGCCACGATCACCCGCCTGATCGACATGGGAGTGGAGCCGTTCCTCCTCACCTCCACGCTCGAGTGCATCGTCGGCCAGCGCCTGATCCGCACGATCTGCCCCTCGTGCAAGTCCGTCTATATCCCGACGGACGAGGAACTCGAGGAGTACGGGGTGACCCGCGAGGAAGTCGCCGAGATCGAGTTCTTTCAGGGGCGCGGCTGCGACGACTGCAACCTCACCGGATACAAGGGCCGCCAAGGCCTTTATGAAGTGATGGAAGTCAGCGAGTCGATCCGCGAGCTGATCCTCCAGCGCGCCACCACCGACGACCTCCACGCCATGGCGGTCCACGAGGGCATGGTGACCATGCGCCAGGACGGCTGGATCAAGATCTGCCTCGGCGTGACCACCTTCGAGGAGGTGAGCCGCCACACGCTGCCGGAAACGGAGGACACGATCCGCGCCGAGATGGAATCGGTGCGCCGGTCGCTCTCCGCCATCAGCGAATCGCAGCGCCAACGCGCCGTCGAGGAAGGCTACGCGGAGGAGGACGACGGGCGTCCCGTGGACCAGCCGATGTTCGAGGTTCATGAGCACTCCTCCGATGAACCGCTGGACGATCCGGACCCCGAGACGGACGATAGCCGCCTGCTGGAGTAAGAACCAGCCCCGCCAAGACCGCGGCCCGGGGGAACCCGATTCCCCCGGGCCCCATTCTTTCCCTGCCGGTCATCCATGAAACCCATCTGTGCCGTCTGGCAACGCATCGGCCCCATCCTGGCCGGGGATGTCGAACGGCTCGCGGACGCATGGGCAGCGGCGGGCATCAACACGGTCCTGCCCGAGACCGTCTACGCCTCGCAGGCGATCGTGCCCGATCCCCCTCCACCATGGCGGCCCTTCCCGTGGCTCGCTGGTCGCGACCTGCTCGCGGAGATCATCGAGGCCTGCGAATCGCGCGACATCGTCGTTCATGCGTGGGTCCATACCCTGTTTGTAGGGATCGAGGGGAGCGCGGGCGAGGCGCCGCTGATCGCCGGGAAGCATCCGGACTGGCTGGCGCGCACCTTCGCGAACGCAACGTCCTCCCCCGCCGAGCCCGGCTACCAGTTCCTCAGTCCCTCCCTTCCCGCGGTGGCGGAGGCGCTCGCCCTCCTGTGCCGGCGCCTCTGCGGCTACCCGGTCCATGGGATCCAGCTGGACTACATCCGCCATGCCGGCGCGGTCGCCCGCGAGGACTGGATGGACGCCAACAGGTCCGCGCTCGAGCGCTTTCGGGCGGAGACCGGGCAGGACGCCGACCCGTCGGCAGGGACGTGGGATGTCTATACACAATGGCGGCGGGCCCGGATCACCGGGTTGCTCGAGACAATTCGCCGTGGCGTCCTGGATGCCACGGACACCCCCCCGCTGCTGAGTGTGGATGTCTATCCGGACGTGGAGGATTCGCGCGGGGCGAAGGGGGCCGATTGGCCCGAGTGGTGCCGCCGCGGCCTGGTCGACGCCGTCTATCCGATGATCTATACGACGGAGACGGAGGAGTTCCGCAGACAGCTCGCATCGGCGCGGGAGGCAACGCCGGACGCCATCCGCCTGGTGGCGGGAATCGGGAGCTTTCTCCGGCCCGGGGCGGACGTGATCGAGCGCCAGTTGGAAGGTGTCTCGGAGGCGGGCTGCGCGGGGGCCTGCTTCTTCAACTGGGAGTCGCTCGGTCCCGGGGAACGCGCGGTCGTCCGCAACTGGGCGGGTAGCAGCTGACGCGCAATTTCTCTCGCGTTGCCCGATCCCCTTGCCCAACGGTGCGAGAAGGTGGTCCCCCGATGGGCCACCCCGGAGACAAGTGAGCCACGCACATGAAGTATGTGATTTTCCTCGGCGACGGGATGGCCGACGAGCCGGTGAAGGCGTTGGACGGAAAGACACCGCTCCAGTATGCGAAGAAGCCGCACATGGATCTTCTGGCGGCGGAGGGACGGACGGGGCTGTTTCGCACGCTCCAGCCCGGATGGCCCACCGGCAGCGCGGTCGCCAACCTCTCGGTGATGGGCTATAACCCGGAGGAAGTGTTCCAGGGTCGCGGAGTGCTCGAGGCCGCAAGCATGGGGGTGGAGATCGAGCCCGGCATGATGGCCATGCGTTGCAACCTGATTTGTCTCGACGAGGACGGCCGGATCAAGAACCACTCGGCGGGACACATCAGCTCGGAGGAATCCCGCGAAATTCTTGAGACTTTGCAGGACAAGCTCGGCGATGGCGACCGGCGATTCTACACGGGTGTCAGTTATCGCCATCTGTTTACCGCCCGAGGCATGAGTCCCGCCCTCGACTGCGCCCCGCCCCATGATCATCCCGGCGAACGCGCGGAAGACCTGATGATCGGGGCCAAGGCGCCCGATGCGGAGGCCACCGCGGCGACGCTCAACGACATGACCCGCCGGTCCTGGGAAATCCTCCGGGATCATCCGGTAAACACACGGCGCCGCGCCGCGGGCAAGGATCCCGGCAACTCGATCTGGCTCTGGTCGCCCGGCGTCAAACCCTCCATGTGGACCTATCAGGAGCGTTTCGGCGTAAGTGGGGCGGTCATCTCGGCTGTGGACCTGGTGTTTGGCTTGGGGAGATACGCCGGGCTGGAGATGATCCGAGTCCCGGGTGCGACGGGCCTTTGGGATACGAACTACGAAGGGAAGGCGGATGCGTGTCTCGAGGCGCTCGAGCGGCATGACTTTGTCTATCTCCACGTCGAGGCGCCGGACGAGGCGGGCCACGAGGGCAACGCGGAGTTGAAGGTTCGAACGATCGAGGATCTCGACACGCGCTGCATCGGCCGCGTGATGGCAGGACTGGAAAAGAAAGGGATCGCCGCGCGCCTGGCACTCCTCCCCGACCACCCGACGCCGGTCTCGAAGCGCGTCCACACCAACGATCCGGTGCCTTTTGCGATCCGCGGCCCGGGCATTGAACGCGACGACACCGCCGCCTATGACGAGGAGACCTGCGCCCGCGGAGGCTTCGGGATTGTCGAGCACGACACCTTTATCCGAACCTTCTTCGGAAAGGACTGAAGGGGAACGCCATCGTGACGGTTGGAACGGACAAGCTCGAATTCTGGAGCACAAACGGCACCGCGCCGAACGAGGACCTCAAGGGGGCGCTGCTTCGCGGGCAGGCGCCGGACTTTGGTCTCTACATGCCCGCTCGCTTTCCCCCTTTCGACGACGGCCAGCTCGAGTCCTTCCGCACCAAGCCATACCACGAAATTGCCTTCGAAGTCCTCTGGAAGTACGCCGAGGGGGTCATCGAGGAGGAACTCCTCCGCACGCTCTGCGAGGAGGCCTACGACTTCCCGGTGCCCCTCGAGCACGTTCATGACCGCGTGCACATCATGCGGCTCGACCAGGGCCCGACGGCGAGCTTCAAGGATTTCGCCGCGCGAATGATGGCCCGGCTGATCGGCCATTTCGTCCGTGAGGAAGGCCGCGAGCTCGTCATCCTCACGGCCACCAGCGGCGACACCGGTTCCGCCGTTGCCAGTGCTTTTCACGGGGTGGAAGGCATCCGCGTTTGCGTGCTCTTTCCCCGCGACGAGGTCAGCGACCGCCAGCGCAAGCAGATGACCACCCTGACGGGAAACATCCGCACGATCGCGATCGACGGGAAGTTCGACGACTGCCAATGGATGGTGAAGCGCGCCTTTGCCGATCCGGACCTCGCGGCAATCCCCCTCTCGTCCGCCAACTCGATCAATATCGGCCGCCTGCTCCCCCAGAGCGTCTACTACGTCTATGCGTGGTCGCGACTGACCCGGACGCCGGACGAACCAATGGTCATCGTGACTCCTTCGGGAAACTTTGGGAACATGATGGGCGCCGTCTTTGCCCGCCAGATGGGCCTGCCGGTCCGCAAGCTTGTCGTGCCGGTGAACGCCAACCGCGAGGTGCCCGAGTACCTCCGCACGGATGTGTATACGAAGATCGTCCCGTCGATCGCCTGCGTTTCGAACGCGATGAACGTGGGGCACCCGAGCAACCTCGCACGGCTGGTCTCGATTTACGGCGGGCATATCGACGAAAAGGGGAACGTGGTGCGCCAGCCGGACATGGAGGCGCTGCGGGCCGACATCTGCTCGGTCTCCGTCGACGACCAACGCACCCGGGAGGCGATCCGCCAGGCGTGGGAAGACCACGGCGTGCTCCTTGAACCGCACGGCGCGGTCGGCTGGCAGGGATTCCTGGACTACGTTGCGCAGGAGCCCCTGGAGGGCCTGCCCGCCGTCATCGTCGAGACGGCCCACCCCGCGAAGTTCCCGGACCAGATCGAGAAGGTCCTCGGCCGGACACCGGAGGTGCCGGAGTCCCTCGCTCGGCTCGAGCACCTCCCCGAGGACCACGACTCGATGCCCGCCGATTACGAAGCCTTCAAGGCGTATGTGCGGGAACGCTACGGATAGAACGGGCAGGGGC
>CAYQTO010000011.1:0-32204 GCA_964420455.1 uncultured Candidatus Sumerlaeota bacterium
GGGCAAGCGGCCGCTCATGGGCCAGGTGGTCGGCGAACTGGCGGACTTCGCCATTGTCACCGACGACAATCCGCGGACCGAGGACCCGGCGGCGATCCATCGTGGCATCGTCGAAGGGGTCCTCCAGAGTGCGCTGAAGACCAACCGCTATCGCGTGATCGGAGACCGGCGCGCGGCGATCGAGAAGGCCCTCGGGCTGGCGATGCCGGGCGACGTGGTCCTCCTCGCCGGCAAGGGCCAGGAAACCTACCAGGAGGTGGGCACCGAGAGACACCCCTTCGACGACCGCGAGGTCGCCCGCGGAATCCTCCGGCGCATTGTCCACCATTTCAACACATCCAGCCGCCTCGAGCCCACCACGGAGCAACTTCCATGAACTTCACCGTCTCGGAGCTGCGACAGGCGACCGGCGGCATCCTCCACAGCGGGGACGGGTCGCGGGTGGTGACCAAGCTGAACACGGACACGCGGACGATCCGCGAGGGCGACGTGTTCATCGCGCTGAACGGGAAGAATTTCCGGGGGGACGAGTTCGTGGGCGAGGCCCTGCGGAAGGGGGCGAGCGGCATCATCACGTCGCTCGATGCGAGCAGCGTGGAGCTGAAGAGGGGAACCTTCTTCCTCCAGGTGCCGGACACGACGCGGGCTCTGGGGGATATCGCACGGGAATGGCGCATGGTGGTCGACCCACAAATCTGCGCCCTGACGGGATCCGCCGGCAAGACGACGACCAAGGAGATGCTCGCGTTCATCTGCCGCGAGGACTTCTCCACCCTTTCCACCGAGGGGAACTTCAACAACCACATCGGCCTGCCCCTGACGCTGCTGCGGCTGCGGGAGGAGCACGAGGTGGCGGTGATCGAGATGGGGATGAACCACGGGGGCGAGCTGACCTACCTGACGCGTACCTGCCTGCCGGACGTGATGATCATCACGAACATCGGCAACGCGCATCTGGGGAACTTCGGGACGGTGGAGAAGCTGATCGCGGCGAAGGCGGAACCGTTCGAGGCGATGCCGCGGGAAGGGACGGCGGTGATCAACAGCGACTGCCCCCATTGCAGCATGATGGCGGAGGCCTTCGACATCCCGGCGATGGTGATCACCTACGGCCAGAACAAGGAGGCGGACGTGCAGGCGCGGAATGTCCGCCTGACGAAGCCCTTTGGATATGCGTTTACGCTGCGGATTCTGGACTCGGCGCACCGGGTCCACCTGAGGGTGTTCGGGCGTTACCAGGTGTCGAACGCGCTGGCGGCGGCGGCGGCGGCGGCGACGCTGGGGATTTCGCCGGACCGCATCGCGGAACGGCTGCGGGCCTTCAACGTGCCCAAGCTGCGCGCCCAGACCGAGTGGTTCGATGGGGTGCTGATCATCAGCGACTGCTACAACGCGTCGCCGGATGCAACGATCACGAGCCTTCGCTCGCTGGCGGACCTGTCGGGGATCAACCGCCGCTATGCGGTCCTCGGCGACATGCACGAGCTCGGGGAGCACTCGGAGAAATACCACCGGGCGGTGGGCCAGGCGGTGGCCGAGGCGCAGATCGACTTTCTGTGCACCTACGGGCCTGAGGCGCTTTCCATCCGGGATGAGGCGGAGCGCAAGGGAATCGCGGCGAAGCACTTCGAGGACCTGGAGGAAATTGCCGACTTCCTGGATCGCAAGCTGGATCGTGGCGATGCGCTGATCGTGAAGGGCTCGCGGCTGATGCGACTCGAGGATGTTCTCCTGAAGTTTCGGGTTCGCCGGTCGGAGATGATCAATGGTGGGTTGGCCCAAGGGAAAGCCGCGAAGGGGGACCAGGGCTGATGCTCGAGTGGCTCGCTGGCCTGGCTCCCGACCACGGCACCTGGTCCTTCCTGCGGGTGTTCGAGTTCATCTCGGTCCGCGCCGGGCTCGCGCTTGGGTTCTCCTTCCTCTTCTGCATTCTGTTTGGTCCCGCCACCATTCGCTTCCTCAGGCGGCTGCAGGCAATTCAGTATATACGGATCTCGCGGGGCGACGACGCAATCAGCCTGGACGAGATGCACGGGCACAAGGGTGGCACGCCGTCCATGGGCGGCGCGTTGATGATGGCTGCGGTCGCCGCGTCGGTCCTCGTCTTCAACGAACTGGACCAGCCGGTGGTCTGGATGGCGCTGCTGACGACCCTCGGGTTCTGCGCCCTGGGCTTTGCCGACGACTACCTGAAGGTGGTAAAGCGCAATGGCCACGGGCTTTCCTCGCGGGCGAAGCTGGCCGGGCAGGTGGCGCTCGGGCTCGCCTTCGCGATCGTCTATACGTACGTGTTTCCCCAGCTGACGAGCTACGAGACGGTCGCCGCGGGCGGGTTCGTCTCGGTGAGCGGGCCGGACTTCCTGCTTGTTCCCTTCTTCAAGGATGTCCTGGTCCACCTGGGCCTTTTCTACATTCCCTTTGCAATCGTGGTGCTGGCGGCGACGAGCAACGCGGTGAACCTGACCGACGGGCTCGATGGGCTGGCGGCGGGGGTCACCATCAGCGCCACGCTTTGCTTTGCGCTGGTGGCGTACCTGGCGGGGCGGACGGGGGATTCGAGCTACCTGATCATCCCGCACGTGCGCGGGGCGGGGGAATTGACGGTGATCCTCGCAGCGCTGACCGGGGCGTGCCTGGGCTTCCTTTGGTTCAACTCGCACCCGGCGGAAATGTTCATGGGGGACACGGGGTCGATGATGCTCGGGGGGCTGCTTGGCACGGTGGCGCTGCTCATCAAGCAGGAGTTCCTGCTGCTCGTGGTGGGAGGCGTGTTCGTGATCGAGGCCCTGAGCGTGATCCTGCAGGTGGGATCGTACAAGCTGCGGCGCAAGCGGGTGTTCCTGATGGCGCCGCTTCACCATCACTTCGAACGGGCTGGGATTCCCGAAAGCAAGATCATCACGCGCTTCTGGATCGTGTCGGCGCTGCTCGCGCTGGTCGGCCTGGTGACACTCAAGATCCGGTGAGAAAGGAGAAGACATCCCCCGTATAGACGATTTTTCCGGCCGCGTTGGGCCGCTCCTGTTCCAGTTCCCGCTGTTCCCCAGTTCCACTTGCTCCCGGAGGCTGCTCCCATGACTGAACCCCGTCCTTTTCCGTACTCACATGTGTGCGTCTTTGGCGCCGCCCGCTCCGGTGTTGGCGCCATGCACCTGCTCCGCCACCACAACGTCGGCGTGACCCTGGTCGACGAACGTCCCGCGAGGGAGTTTCGCTCGCTCATTCGGAGGATCCGACGCCTGTGCGTCACGGCGCACTTTGGGCCGATCAGCGAGGACGTCCTCGCCGGTTCGCAGGCCCTCATTGTGTCGCCGGGCATTGCCCTCACGCACCCGCTGGTGCTCGAGGCGATGGACCGCGACCTGCCGATCATCTCGGAGGTGGAGCTGGCGTCGTTTTTTGCCGCCGCTCCGATCGTCGCGATTACCGGCACCAACGGCAAAACGACGACGACCACGCTGGCAGGCCAGATGGTGCAGGACGCGGGCCTGAACGCGGTCGTCGCCGGCAACATCGGCCGCGCGTTCTCCGACGCGGTCCTTTCCTCCCAGGACGTCTCGCGCAAGACCGTTCTCGTGACCGAGGTGTCGTCCTTCCAGCTGGAGTCGATCGAGGAGTTCCACCCGCACATCGCCGTCATCCTGAACATCTCGCGGGACCACATGGACCGCTACGCGTCGATGCGGGACTACATCGAGGCGAAGTTTCGGATCACCCAGAACCAGGACGAGGACGACTTCCTGATCCTGAACGAGGACGACCCGATCACGATGAAGGCGGCGGAGGAGTCGCTCGCGGAGGTCTATACGATCTCGATGACGCGGGAGGTGGAGCGCGGGGCGTATATGCAGGACGGGCGCATCTACCTGAAGGAGGAGGGGGAGGCGATCGCGTTCTGCAAGGCGACGGATATCCCGATCCCGGGGGCTCACAACATCCAGAACACGCTGGCGTCGCTGGTGATCTGCCGCCGGTTGGGAATCAGCGTGGAAAGCCTGCAGCGGACGCTACTGAAGTTCAAGGGTGTCGAGCACCGGATCGAGTTCGTGGCGCAGACGAAGGACAACGTGCGATTCTACAACGACTCGAAGGCGACGAACGTGGACTCGCTGGAGAAGGCGCTGCTGAGCTTTGACCGGCCGGTGGTGCTGGTGGCCGGGGGAAAGGACAAGCAGTCGGCGTACGAGCGGCTGAACGCGCTGGTGAAGGAGCGGGTGAAGGGCCTGGTGCTGATCGGCGAGGCGCGGCCGCTGATTCGCAAGGCGTGGGGCGAACTGGTGGAGACGCGCGACGCGGCGTCGATGGACGAGGCGGTGAAGATGGCCGCGGGGATGGCGCGGGCGGGCGACGTGGTGCTGCTGTCGCCGGCCTGCGCGAGCTTTGACATGTTCAAGGACTACGAGGACCGCGGCCGGGCGTTCAAGCGCTCGGTGCGCGCACACCTCAACCTTTGAGGACGCCCCGATGGCCGACCGATTCCTGCGCACCTTTGACAACCCCGCCGCGCTGCTGGTGGTGATCGTTGCCGCCCTGGTGACCACCGGGCTGGTGATGGTCTACAGCGCGAGCGGGGCCCGCGCAGGGCTCGAAAACCTCCGGGCGCAGGCCCGGGTGGAATCGCGCGCCGACGAGGAGTACCGCTTTCACCATGGCATGGACTACTTCGTGCGCCAGGCGTTCTGGGTGACGGCGGGCCTGGTGATCGGCGCCGGGCTGGTGCGGGTGCCCGTGGACCAGCTCGAACGGCTCGCGCCGTATATACTGGCCGGGTGCCTGGTGCTGCTGCTGGCGGTGATCCTGACGCCGCTGGGGGTCGAGGCAAAGGGAGCCCGCCGATGGCTGGGGCTGGGACCGTTCACGATCCAGCCGTCGGAGTTTGCAAAGGTCGGTCTGGTGGTCTACATGGCGCGTTTCCTGGCGACGCGGCGCGAGCAGATGAAGTCGCTCGTGCATGGGTTCCTCCCGGCGGCGGGGATCGTGGCGGCCTTTTCCCTGCTGATCGTGCTCCAGCGGGACCTCGGCACCATCGTCCTGATGGGCGGCGTGATGGCGGGGATGTGGGTCATCGGCCAGGTTCGGGTGCTGCACCTGGCGTCGATCGTTCTGGCGGCGTTGCCGGTGCTCGCGGTGCTGATCCTTTCCGAGGGGTATCGCCAGGCGCGGATGTTGGCGTTCCTCGATCCGGAGAAGTACGCCCTGACCCATGCGTTCCAGCTCAACCAATCGCTGATTGCGGTGGGATCGGGAGGCCTCTTCGGGACCGGACTCGGGGCCGGCCTCCAGAAGTATCACTTCCTCAGCGAGTCGCACACCGACTTCATCTTTGCGATCCTTTGCGAGGAGACGGGGATGATCGGAGCGGGTGCGATCGTATTGCTGTATGTGGCGTTCATGCTGGTGGGGTTCCGCATCTCCTACCGGGCGACGGACTATTTTTCGGGTTTGGTGGCGGCGGGGCTGACGATGGTGGTCGGTTGCGCGGCGTTCATGAACTTCTATGTGGTGCTGGGGATGGCGCCAACGAAGGGGCTGGCGCTACCGTATATCTCCTACGGGGGCTCGTCGATGCTGGCGAGCATGGCGTGTGCGGCGCTGCTGGTGGCGATTTCGAACGACGCCATCGCGCGGCGCGGCGGCAAGGAGGCCTTCTGATGGGACGGGGAAGGATCGCGTTGGTGGCAGCGGGGACCGGTGGACACATCCTGCCTGGAATAAGGATCGGGCGGGCGCTCGAGGACCGTGGCTGGGAGGTCCTGTATATCTCGGGCGGCCGGGCGATCGAGGAGCGGATTTACGGGTCGGAGGGTGTGGTGCCGTGGCGCCTGGCGGTCGACGGGGGGACGTCCGTGGGGGCGCCGGGCCGATGGGCGGGACTGGCGCGGGCGACGGCGGCGGTGATGGCGCGATTTGCGGCGCGGAGGCCCGCGGCGGTGCTGGCGATGGGGGGGGCGGCGGCGGTGCCGGTGCTGGCGGTGGCGCGTGCCCTGGCGATTCCCTACTTTCTTCATGAATCGAACCGGATCCCGGGGCGGGCGACGCGGCTGTTTCGTCGGGGAGCCCGGCGCGTCTATACAGGCCTCGGAGGGTTGGAGGGCCACAACGTGGTGCGGACGGGGACGCCGACGGCGGCGCCGGCGCCGGTGCACGATGCCCCGCGGGACGTCGTCCTTTGCGTTGGCGGCAGCCAGGGGGCGGCGCGGCTGAACGGGATCTTTGTGCGGGCGGCGAACGAGGCTCCGGCGGGGACGGAGGGACTCCGGTTCGTGCTTGTGGCGGGCCCGGGGAAGACGGTGCTGGAGGCGGGCCGTGTGGAGGTGCGGGAGTACGCGGAGGATCTGCCGGCGCTCCTTGCGAGGACACGGGTCGTCGTCTCGCGGGCGGGGGCCGGGGCCCTCGCGGACATCGCGAACCACCGGCTGCCGGCGATCCTCGTGCCGTATCCCCACGCCAAGGACGACCACCAGTGGGCCAACGCCCGGGTCTATACAGAATGCGGCGCCGCGACGGCGTTTTCCGAGGGGGACCTGACGGCGGATCGCCTGGGGGCCGCGATCGCGCGTCTCGTTGCTTCGGAGGACGAATGCGAAGGGTTCCGTGAGGCGCTCGCCCGTTTCGATTCGCAGCAAGCCGCCCGCAACATTGCCGAGGACATCGGCAGATCACTCCGCCAGACGGCCCACCAGGCGGCCGTCGCCTCGGGAAAGGCTGGTCCCGCATGATGACTCCCATGCTCGATGTGGTCCGGAAACCGGCGCTGGACCTCCGGCGTCCGATTGAAAGCGCACACTTTGTCGGCATTTGCGGATCGGGCATGATGCCGCTGGCGCACGCGCTGTTGTCGATGAAGGCGGCGGTGAGCGGTTCGGACCTGGACGGGACGAAGGCGCATTGCCTGGCGGTGCGCGGCGCGCGCGTCCATACAGGGCATGCCGCGGAGCACGTGGCGGACGCGGCGATCGTTGTCTATTCCTCGGCGGTGGCGTATGACAACCCGGAGCTGGAGGCCGCGCGGGAGCGGGGCATCCCCATCGTCCACCGGAGCGACCTGCTCGCGTGGTTCCTGGCCCGCCGGGAATCAGTGCTCGTGGCCGGAACCCACGGCAAGACGACCACCACGGCAATGCTCGCGCTGTTGATGGAATCGGCGGGGATGGACCCGTGGGCGTTTGTGGGGGGACGCGTGGGACGGTTTGGTGGCAACCTGCGTGCGGGGGGCGATCGCTTTGCGGTGGCCGAGGCGGACGAAAGCGACGGGACGTTCCTCAAGCTCCCCCGCCGCCATGCCATCGTGACCAACGTCGAGCCCGAGCACCTGAACTTCTGGCAAACGGCGGAGGCGGTGGATGAGGGGTTCGAGGAGTTCGCCGCCGGGGTGCCGGAGGACGGATTGCTGGTGATGGGGGCGGACGACGAGGGGGTGCAGCGGCTCCTGCCACGGCTTGGGCGGCGGGCGGTCACCTACGGGACGGGGCGCCGGGTGGCGACCTACCAGGCGACGGAGCTGGAGCTGGTGGGCACCGGGAGCCGCTTCACGATCCGCAAGGGGCGGAGGCCGGTGGGCCGCGTCGCGATCGCGACCCCGGGCCGACACAACATCGAGAATGCCATGGCGGCCTGCGCCATGGCGCTGGAGCTGGGGGCCTCGTTCGAAGCGATCGATCGGGCCCTTGGCGATTTTCACGGCGTCGACCGCCGGTTTACCCGCCGCACGTCGGACCACGGCTGGCTGGTGATCGATGACTATGGCCACCATCCGACGGAGATCGCGGCCACGATCGCCTCGGCCCGGCGACTGGCAGACGAGCGCCACGGCCGCCTCCATGCGGTGTTCCAGCCCCACCGCTATACACGGTTGTCGGCCTTCCGCGAGCGGTTTGCCGCGTCCTTCCGCGGGGCGGACCAGGTGGTCGTCACCGCGGTGTACGGGGCCGGTGAACCGGCGATTCCCGGCGTCGACGGTGAATCGCTGGTGCCGCTCGTACGCCGGATGGCCGGCTGCCCGGCTGTCTATATTGACAGCTTCGAGGAAATCAAAAATTCGCTCCTCCAGGAGCTGAAAAAGGATGACATTGTACTGCTCCTTGGAGCAGGCACGGTGACTAGCCTGGCGAACCTCCTTACCAGTTGATCCCCGCTCCCCTTCCCGCCGGAGGCACGCATGATGAAGCATTGGTCCGAGACATTTCTGCAGCTTGACGAACCCGGCCTGCGCGTGACGCGCCATGCGGACCTGACCGTGCGCACGTCGATGCGCATGGCCGCCCGCGCGGCGCTGCTCGCCGAACCCCAGACCCCCGAGGCGCTGCGGCGCGTGGTCCTCCACGCACGGGACGTGGGCGTTCCCATGTTCCTGCTCGGCGGAGGAAAGAACACGCTCTTCGCGACGAGCAACTTCGACGGGCTGGTGGTGACCCTCGGTCGGAACTTCAACCGTCTCGACAACATCGGTGGCAACTGCATCCGGGTGGGCGCGAGCGCCCAGCTTTCCCAGCTGATTCCGTTCACGCACCGAAACGGGCTGATGGGGCTCGAGTTCCTGACGCGTGTGCCCGGAACCGTTGGCGGGGCGCTGGCGGGCAATGCGGGTGCGGGGAACTGGGGGATTTGCGACTTTGTGGAGCGGGTGTACCTGATGACGCGGACCGGGTTTGTGGCCTGTGTGGGCCGCAACCAGTTTCGCTACGGCTACCGGCACTGCGAGTTGCGCGACGCGATCGTGCTGATGGCGGACCTGCGGCTGGAGCCGCTGGACCGGGCGGAGGCGACCCGGCGGGTGGAGGACTTCAAGGCGAAGAAGACAAACCAGCCCTACCACATCCCGTCGAGCGGGTGCATTTTCAAGAATCCGAAGGGCCCTGACGGGGCGGCGATCAGTGCGGGGAAGCTGATCGACGAGTGCGGGCTGAAGGGCTACGCGATCCGGTCCGCGCGGGTATCCGAGGGCCACGCGAACTTCATCGTGAACACGGGGAATTCGAGCGGCGAGGACTTCCTCGCGCTCATCAGCCTGATCCGCGACATCGTCCAGGCGCGGACGGGAATCGAGCTGAAGATGGAAGTGCAGATCGTCGGTGGTCCGCTGAGCAGCGCGGTGCTGGCATAAGACACGGGAGGCAGCCGCGATGATGCGGGGCAGGGGCGAGCAGGCCTCGACGCATAGCCGCATGGTCCGGCGGCTGACCCACCGCCAGCCGCTGCCGCGCTCCGCTGCCGGCCGCGCGCTCTTCTTCGTGCGCCGGTGGCCCCGTCTTCCAATGGCGCTCCTGACCACCGTTGTCCTCATCGCCGGGGCCTTCGCGTTTCATCGATACCTGGTGAATTCGGAGTTCTTCTCGCTGACCGAGATCACGCTGATCGGTAACCGGCGCCTGGCCACGCCGGTGCTGGAGGGCTACCTCCGGCGCGAACTGGGGATCGAACCGGGCGTGGCGACGGTGCTCCTCGACCCGGGCGCCATCGCAAGCCGGCTGAGGGAATTGCCGGAGGTTGCCCGCGCGGAGGCCACCGTCCTTTGGCCCGACCAGTTGGTCGTGGACCTCGGCGAGCGCGAGGCCGCCGGCATCGTCGTCACCCCGACCGGAAGCTTCGTCTTCGACGAGACCGGACTGTTGTTCGACCACGCCAGCGCCACGGACTTCCTCGATGCGGAACTCCCCGTGTATACGGGCTTCGAGGCACAGGCCCTCGACGAGGAGGGGCGCCTCCCCGCGGAGGCGCTCGCCACGCTGGAGATGTACCGCCATACCTTTGCCAAGGCGGCCCCGGAGCTCCATGCCCGGGTGGGCGAGTTTCACTGGAGCGACGAGGCCGGAGTGACGCTGGTGCTCGACGATGGGACCCGGATCGAGTGCGGCACGCTCCCGCCGGAGGAAGCCGGCCCGGTGCTCGAGGAACTGCTCGCCATGCCCGCCTACCACGGACGCCTCGCGTCCGCGACTGTCTATACGACCGGCTACGCCACGGTGCGCCTCGAGTCCGGATCCCGCCCCGTGGCCGACGCCCGCCCAACCTCCCGCTAGGAAAAGACCGAGAATGACCCCCGACATGCTCGATCACCTCCATCACTCCCCCGCCGAGGCGGTGTCCAAGCGTCCCCCCCAGCAGCCCAGCCGGGGCCGTTTTCAGTTCAAGCCCCCCCGCCAAAAGGTCATGTTCACCGGTCTCGATATCGGCACCACGAAGATCTGTGCGATCATCGGCGAGATCGATCCGACGGGGATGGTGACGATCCTGGGGGTGGCGTCGAAACCGAGCCAGGGCCTACGCCGGGGGGTGGTGGTTAACCTCGAGGAGACGGTGGATTCCATCCGGCTGGCGATCCGCAAGGCGGAGGACATCGCCCGGGTGAACGTGCGCGATGTGTTCGTGGGGATCGCGGGGGGACATATCGAATGCCACCAGCTTTCCGCGTCGGTGGATGTGGGAAATCCGGAGCGGGGCGTTTCCCGAGCGGACGTCCGCCGGGTGATCGACAAGGCGATCGAGTCGCAGTCGCCGGTCGACCGCGAGATTCTGCACCTGATCCCCCAGCGCTTCGTCATCGACGATGGCGAGGTGATCGACCCGCTGGGGTTCTCGTCCCGCAAGCTCGAGGCCCGGGTGCTGCTGGTCACGGCGGCGGTGACGTCCGCCCAGAACATCATCCGGGCGGTCAGCCAGGCGGGCTTCCGCGTTTCCGGGATCTACCTCGAGCCGCTCGCAAGTTCCCTCGCGGTGCTGACCCCCGAGGAGAAGGACGTGGGGGTGATGCTGATCGACATCGGCGGGGGCACGAGCGACGTCGCGATCTGGACCGGTGGCGCCGTCCGCTATACGGGGGTTGTCCCTTTTGGCGGGGACGCCATCACCGAGGATATTTCCAAGGTCCTGAAGATCAACTGCTTCGATGCGGAGAACCTGAAGCGCAACGAGGGGCACTGCCTGCCGGAGCTGATCGATCCGACGCACCAGATCGAGGTCCCCTCGGCGCTGCTGGATCACCGGGTGAGGGAATCCAAGCGCTACCTTGCGGAAATCGTCCAGTGCCGGGTGGAGGAGATGCTGCGCATGGTGAAGGCGAAGGTGGAGAATGTCCCCGCCTACAAGCAGGTGTATGGCGGGATGGTGCTGACGGGGGGAACGTCGCTCCAGGCGGGGATCGCGAGTCTGGCGGAAAAGGTCTTCGACAAGCCGTGTACCGTCGGCGTGCCGGAGGGGATGGCGGGGCTTTCGAGCGTCATTGCCAGCCCGATCTATTCGACCGGCGCGGGCCTTGTCCTCTACGGCCTCGAGCATGAGCACGAACGGGAGCGGGCCTTCCTCGACGGCAATGCGTTCAGCAAGATCGTGAAAAAGCTGAAGAGTTTCATCGACTGGTACGGCTGAGGCACTCGCCGGAACTTCTGCCCCTTTGCTTGACGATCCCCCCAGCCCGAAGGATGGCTGGGCCATTCCTGCTGGGGAGACGTGATGAACGACTGGCGCAACCTGCTCGGCTCGAGCTTTCTTTCGGCGACCTTCCTGGTGCCGATCACGCTGCCGATGGGCAACTTCTGCGGGATGCACGCGGGTGGATGCGGGATCGAGATGCCGCCGGCGGCGAGCCTGCTGCCGATCGATTCCAAGCCGATTGTGACCGAGCACAAGGGAACGCTCACGCCCGTGCCGGTGGAAATCGACCCGCTCGGCGCGCCGGGCGGCGACGCCCCGTGGACCCTTCATGCGTCCGTCTTCAATGTCCGCTCCGGCCCCAGCACGTCCACCTCCATCCTTGGCCAGATCACCGCGGGCACCCAGGTCAACGGCGTCTATCACCGGGTCCTCGAGACGGACGAGGAGTGGATCAACTTTACGTACCGGGGCGATGACGCATGGATTTCCGCCACCGGTGTCAACCGCGTGCACCCGACCAATGCCGAGAACATTGCCCAGCACGGCGACCTCCCGATCAACAGCGAGATCGTCAACCGGTGGTGGGGCATCCCCATCGACTATGAGGCGTCGGATCTGGTGGATTTGGCGGTGGGCTATCGGCTGAATAGCGGCAGGTCGTACCCGCTGCGCGAAGAGGTGAACGCGGCCCTCAGGCGCATGATCGACGACGCCCGGGCCGACGGTGTCGACATGCTCGTTCTGTCCGCGTATCGGTCCGGCCCGCGACAGAAGCAGATTTACGATGGCAACGTCTCCAGCGCGGGGCTCAACCAACGCTTCAGCGCGCCGCCGGGCCACAGCGAACACCAGCTCGGCACAACCGTCGACATCGCCAGCCCCACCACCCGTACCTTCATCGACAACAATTCGCCACAGCACGATTGGCTCGTCCAGAACGGCCAGTTCTACGGGTTCCGCCAGACCTACAAGGCGGACAACACGAACGAGACCGGCTACATCGAGGAGCCCTGGCACTGGCGTTTCCTCGGCGTGGAGGCCACCACCGCCCCTGGGTGGGAGGTGTACTGATGCCGACCGGTGCGGCACATCCGGCGTTGTGTCCGGGAGAATGACTTCCACGCCCCCCGTCGTCGCGCTCCGCGGTCACTCCTCCTTGCGAAGTGACCGGAGCAGAAGGGCGATGTTGTCGCGCTGGGACCGGATCGTTTCCATCGGGCCGGTGAGGCGCCAGTAGAGGGGCCCCTCGCCGCCCCCCTCGACGATGATGCCCATGAGCGCGTGGTTCTCCATCGGTGTGGGCGCGGGAGCACCGGGCCGCATGGCGGTCGGCGCGTAGGTTCCCTCCACGTAGACGGAAGAAATGGTGAATTCCCCCACGCGGGTTTTCTCCTTGGTTGCGGCGTCGGCGGACGGCGTTCCGTCGGGCTGGCGGACCTGGTTGGCCCATCGGGCGAGGTTGTCCTCCACGGTGCCGCCGCCCTGGACCCCGAAGTAGAAGACGACGAACTCACCATCGCCGGCTCCTGCCGCTCCGGGGAGGCGAAACTGGAGGGCGCGCATCGAACTGTCGGGCTCTTGGGCCGCCCAGGTCGCGGGGACGGCAAAGGTGACACCGGGTGCCTCGACCTTGGCGAGGGAGACCGCTTCGTCCCCGGGCACCGGGTCGGCGGCGGAGGGAGGAGCGTCTTCCGGTTCCGGGGGTATGATGGCGGTGGTGGCGGGTCCGGGGAGTGCGGCCGGATCGTCACCTGGTCCATCGACCGCCAGAACGGTGGCATTTGCCGCGAGGTGCTCGATCACGGGGCCCGACTCCATGACGAGTCCCCGCGGGCCGGTGAGGCGGTAGAATACGGTGCCGGCGGGCCCTCCCTCGAGGATGATCGCGTCCATGCCCCAGGCCGGGCGGGGCTCCATGGCGGGGACGTTGGGCCCCATGGCCGGTTGGGCCCAGGTGCCCACGAGGGTGATGCGGGTCGCGAGCAGTGCCGGATGGGGATCCATGGCCTCGAAGCGCATGATGGCGGTCTCGCGGTCCGGTGGCGGAGTGAACTGTCGGGCCCAGCGCTCCGCGTTTTCCCGGGCGCTGCCGCCCTGGCCCTCGCCAAAGAAGAAGACGACCAGTTCGCCGTCGGGGCCGGTTGCATTGGGGACACGGAACTGGGCGGCGCGCATGGCGGACCCGGTGTCCTCACTCTGAAAGCGGAGGGGGACCGGTACGCCGATACCGGCGACGGCCAGTTGGCGCGTGGGCTCGTCGAGGGCGTTCGCGTCGTAGGCGGCAGGGAGTGGTGCCGGGGGCAATTCGACCTCCGGCCCGCCGCCCCGCGAGGCAGGAGGAAGGAACTCCGCCGGCGACCGGGGCGCCTCCGGGATCGGCTCCTCGCTCTGGACCGTGTAGAGCACCTGTTGTTCGTCGCAGGCCCCCAACGCGAGGACCAGCACCGGGAGAATCAGGGGAAAGAACGGACGCATGCATAAGCTCCGGGGGCGCGATTTACCACAGTATTGGGAGGCAGTGCCCATGCCCGGGCAATGGCGTCCGTCGCCGCCTTAGCAAAAAGACAGGTGCCGGTGCTTCTCCGTCCAAGAAGATCCGGCCCCGTTAAACTCATCCTGTTGCGGGAAAAAAAGGCAGGCGGAGGGTTTGCCCCCTCCGCCTGCCGCGAGAAGCCGGGACGCGGGAACGCCTTACCGGATGATCATCCAGTCCGACACGCCAGTGGTTCCCTTGGAGTCGAACTCGAGCGGGCCGTTGAAGGTGCTGCCGGAGGAAAGGTCGACTTCCTCGAGCCAGTAGTAGCGCACCTCGTCGACGGCGAGCGGCGCCGAATCGAGGAACGTGTACGCGCCGCCGGTGGGGAACTGGGCGGGGATGAGGGATCCGTTCAGCTGGGCACCGACGGTGACGTTGCCCTCGGAGACAAAGGTGCCACGGTAGAGATTGAACCCGGCGGAGTCGATCTCGCTCCCGGTGGTCCAATCGATCCGGACGCCGTTGCCCTCGCGGGTGGCGGTAAAGTCGATCAGTTCGACAAACAGCGGCGTGGTGACGCCGATGCCGATGGGGTCGATGATGATGCCGTTTTCGACACCGTCGTTGTCGCCGAACTGACCATCGTCGAGGAACAGGCGCCACTGGCTCTGGGAGACCTGGCTGGCGAAGGGTCGCGGTGCCGTGTTGCCCAGGCGGAAGAGGGACGCGGGGGCATTCGGGTCATACTTGTGGGCGCTGTCGGCGCTGGCGGGGAGCGGAGTCGAGAAGAAGAGGTCGACGTTCTCCTCGGAGCCGACTCCGAGGCCCTCGATTGTGAACTGCATGAACCGCTGGGGGAACTGGGTCTCGTCGAGGACGACCGCGGGGTTGGGGTTGTTGATGGCCTGGATGTCGCTGATGGTCCCGATCGACGGCACGACGGTAATGGTGCCGGTTCCGACCGCGTTCATCATCGAGGCGGCATCGTTCTGCTCGCGGTCCGGGATGCCGTCGTTGTTGCCGTCGCCGTTGTTGGCGGCCATGTTCTCGGTCCGGTCCGGGGCGGAATCGCCGTCAGAGTCGAGGAGCGAGGCGCCGGAGAGAGCGACCGCGAAGGGTTGGGGCCCCATGGGCACGTTGAAGCCCTCGACCTCGAGGGTCCACTGGCCCGTTATCGGCGCGGCCACGTCGATCCCCACGACGTTGTTTCTGCGGTCCTGGGCGGTTGCGGCCGGCGCCAACGTGAAGGTCGCCACCTGGGCCATGTCGAGGTCATTGCGCTGGCCCCAGGGACCGCCGGTGGTGACGAACGTCCGCCCGTCGATGTTTGTGTCCTCAAAGGCGAACTGGGGCTGGCCCGCCGCATTCGCCCCAAACTGGATGCCGACCCAGACGTCGCCGCTCGGCACCGCGATACCCGCGCCCCAGTTAACGCCAATAATCTGCGTTCCGGCCGGGCCCGGCGGGAGGTCGAACACCCCGCTGCCGAGAATGGTCCCCGGCGTTCCCCCGGCACCGTTGTCGTCCCAGACCGTGAGCGTCACCGGATCGTTCTGCGTCCCGACTGGGTCGCGCAGAAGGAAGAGGGAGCTGGTGAGCGTGGCCGGATAGGAGGGCGGCGTATAGCGCACGGCAATCTGGTAGTTGGCAGCGCCGAAGCCGCCGGTAAAGAAACTGCCGCCGAAGCCGCTGTAGTCGATATCGAGCGTGGTGGGAAAATTGACCGGGTTGTTCGGCGTATAGACGGTGGAGGACGGATCGACCAGCCGCAGGTCGAGGTCGTTGACAAGGCCCGGCGCCAGTGTCGATGCGGGAAAGTCCGACCAGGCGAGGACCGCCGACAGCGGCTCGCCATTGTTCACCACCTCGAAGGGGTAGCTGAGGGTCTGACCCGTGTTGATGCCGGTGTCCTCGTCGATGAAGTCGAGGCCGCGGGGGGCGTCGGGAAGGATCGTCCGTTCGAGGTCCACGCGTCCCCATCCGGCGACGTTCGTCGGCCGGGTCGAGGGGATCTCCTGCTGGGCACCGACGCCGTACTGGCCCGGGAACATGTCCGCCGCGCCATTCAGCAGCGTCGCCTTCACCAGCGCTGCCGACGGTGTGTGGCCGACCACATCGGTGTAGTACTGGCGCGTGAGGACCGCAGCGCCCGCGGCGAGCGGTGTCGCCATCGAGGTGCCGTCGATCTGGTAGTAGAAGGGCGGTGTCCCGAGCTGGAAAGTCCGGACCGAGTTGATCCGCGTGCCCGGCGCGACGATGTCCGGCTTGTACCGGCCGTCCACCGTCGGTCCGCGGCTGCTGAACGCCGCCATGCCATCGATGTCATCAGCGATCCCATCGGTATTGAAGGGAGCGTTGCCGTAGCCAAACGCCGTCCAGGTGTTCGGATCCGCCGGGCGGTTGTTTTCCGAGGCCCCGACCGACAGGGCGCTCTTGGACGTGGCCGGCGCACCGATCGATCCGGGATCGATCACCCCGTCCGCATTGCCGTCGGTCCCCGCATTGCCCGCCGCAAAGATCGCCAGCATGTCCGGGAAGTCCCACATGAACTGGTCCACATCCTGGCTGTTGCTGTTGTAGGCGCCCGCGCTGTCCGAACCCCAGCTGTTCGTGTGGAGCCGTGCGTTGAAGGGCACATTGTAGGTCGCCTGCAGTGCCGCATAGAGGTTCACATACAGGCCGTTTGCGCCGCTGAAGATGATCGATCGGGTTTCATCCACCCCCGGGGTTAGGGGATTGTCCACATCCGGCCCCGCCGACTGGAAGACGAACTGAGCCTCGGGTGCGCCACCCGCGTCCGAACCCGCCGGGTAACTGTTGGTCGCCGGGTTCGACACGCCATCGTTCGCCCCGTTGCCCAACACCGAGCCCGACACGTGCGTCCCATGGCCGAAGAAATCCCCCGGCGTGTCCGGCGTGTAGGCATTCAGGATTGCCAGCACGCGGGGCGTGCCCGCGCCATCCTCAAAATCGTTGTTAAGGCTCGCCGCGGACACCGACCCCTGATCCAGCCCCGAATCGAGGATGCCGATCACCTGGCCCGCCCCCCGAAGCGGCGTCCCCGGAACCTTTGTATAGACATCGCGGACGTCCATCACGGCGTCCAGGAGGGCCTGCTCGTTCTGCACCGTATAGACAGGCGTTTCCTCGACCCAGGACACCCCGCGGACCGCCGCAATGGGGCCCACCGCGCTGGCCGGCGCCGTCGCGCTGATCGTCGCCCCCCACGCGTCCTCCTCCGCCCGCGCCACTGTTGCCCCGGCCACCTCCACCGCCGTCACCAGCGCCTTCAGGTCCTCCCCCCGGTAACCAAGGATCGTCAGGTCGAACTCGCCAGCCCCCTTCGCCACCGACGCCTCCCGGAGCTCCGACGCCACCTTGTGCACCGGCTCCACCTCCGCCACATAGCGGAACGCCGTCGACGACTTCGCCGCCGCCGCCTTGCCCCCCTCCATGCGCACCAGATACGCGAACTCCGGCACATACTCGATGATCTCGCCCAGGGCCTCCGCCTCCGCGCGATCCGCCGCCGTGATCGGCCCATCGAACTGCACGAAGTAATAGGCCCGCTCTTTCGCCTTCGCCGCTGCCGGTGCCTCGAACCCCGGGGGCACCGCCCTCAAAGCCGGAGCGGCCAGCGTCGGCTCCACCCCGGACTGCAGCCGAAGCGGCTGGGCGGACGCCCCCCCCGCCCAGCATCCCGCCAGCACCAGCGCCATCATTGCCACACCGCGGTGGCCATGTCCCAATCGCTTCATCGCTGCACACCCCCTGGGGTAGATTCCAAAAATCGGAGAATGAATCGCCGCCTAGTCGATTGTGATCAGCCCACCGGAGGCAATCCCAAGCTTTTCCGCAGGCTTCTCGCCGATGGCAAAAGCATCCCCTTCTCAGGTGGATTCATGGCGTTTTCTGATCCCGGCTTGACACGCCTGTCGGCCGGTGTTGGCATCTTCAACTCGCCGCCAAGAAACCCTTGCTGCGGCATCCCGGTGCGCCCGTAGCTCAGCGGATTAGAGCGTCTGACTACGGATCAGAAGGTCGGGGGTTCGAATCCCTCCGGGCGTGCCACCTAAAATCCTCAAGACAACCGGCCAAAGGCCTCCCTACTCCTGCTTAACGGGAGGGGTTTCGGTCATCATCCAGCCGTTGGGCCGGCGGGTGTCGAAGGGTTGGGTGATGGGATAACGGGCGGGGGCGAAAGGCCCCTCGTCGCTGAGGAGGGGGGCGAGTTCCGGGTCGGCAAGGACCTCGGTGATGGTGGTCTGTTCGCCGTTGACGGTGAGGGTTTCGGCGACGAGGCGGACTCCGTGGCTGTAGTCGGCGTAGTAGTCGACGTGAACGAGGGAGAGGGGCTGGATGGGTTGGTCGTTGAGTTGGTGCCAGCCGTAGATGGCGATGCGGGGCGGGGGGGGGCGTTGGCCGATCTGGGGGGTGACGACGATGTCTTTCTTGATGCCGCTGACGATGGGGCCGCGGGGCTGGCCGGCGATCTGGCCCTCGATGGCCTGGTGGGAGAGCCAGAAGACGGCGACGGTATCGATCTGGTAGTCGTTGGGGTGGAAGGGGCGTGGGGCCACCTGGATGCCGTTGGCGGCGTGGATGGCGTTGACCATGCGGCGGGTGGGGAGGACGGCGCGGGCGGTGTCGGCGACCTGCTGGGCGAGGGGGGCGCTCATGGGGAGGCGGAAGAAGTCGTCGTCGGTGCCAACGCCGAGGTAGTCGGGGGCTACGTGGAAGGTGGCGGTGTGGCCGCCGTGGGTGACGGTAACGGGGACGAGGGTGCGGAGGAAGTCGGGGATGTTGCCGCGTTCGATTTCCTCGAAGATACGTTGTTCGCGGGCGCGGCGGGTGAGGTTGAGGATTTCGTCCTTGAAGGCGGCGCCGGTGATGGCGCCGTCGGGCCGGGGCGGCAGGGTGAGGACAGGTTGGGCCGTGGCGAAGGCGCCGATGGCAAGGAACAGGGCGAGCATGAGGGTCGGAATATTCATGGCAGGAAGATGGCAGGCAGGGGCCGAGGAGGGAAAGCGGAGAGTGGAGGGTGAGTGTGCATCGTGTGGAAGCTTGTTTGGGGGCCGGCCGGCTTTCGCCGTGGAGCGGCAACCGAGGGGATGGAAGGGAGGGACGTGTCGTGTGCGCGCCGGGACCGGGCGCCAAGGGGGGGATTCTCCTCGGTTAAGTATCGCCGGGCAGGGAGGTGATGGGGGCTTTCGACCTCGCCCTTGGGGAAGGCGACGCGGCACCATTGGTCATCACTGTTGAGGAAATCATCGATGACTCTGTCCGAACGCCAGGAGCGGCTTTGCTCCAGCCACGACTTCGACTTCTCAAATCTCCGGGCTCTGTTTCTTAACTGCACGCTCAAGCGCACGCCCGAGATGTCGCACACGGAGGGTCTCGCGCGCGTTTCCATGGCGATCATGGAGAGGAACGGCATCGCGGTGGAAGCGATCCGGCCGGTGGATCACCAGATCGCCTTTGGAATGTACCCGGACATGAGGGAGCACGGTTGCAAGGAGGACGGTTGGCCGGCGATCCAGGAGAAGGTGATGGCGGCGGACATTTTGGTGATCTGCACGTCGATCTGGCTGGGCGAGAAGTCCTCCGTCTGTACGCAGGCGATCGAGCGTCTGTACGCCAGTTCCGGGGTCCTTAACGAGAAGGGTCAGTACACCTACTATGGGCGTGTTGGCGGCTGCCTGGTGACCGGGAACGAAGATGGGGTGAAGCATTGTGCGATGAGCGTGCTGTTCGCGCTCCAGCACATTGGATATACGATTCCGCCCCAGGTGGATGCGGGGTGGATCGGCGAGGCGGGGCCGGGGCCGTCGTACATGGACCCGGGGTCCGGCGGGCCCGAGAACGACTTCACCCAGCGGAACACCACGTTCATGACGTGGAACCTGATGCATCTGGCGCGGATGCTGAAGGAGGCGGGAGGCATTCCGGCGCACGGGAACCAGCGGTCCGAATGGGCGGCGGGGTGCCGGTTTGATCATCCGAACCCGGATTACCGATAGGGGGGACGCTTGTCGACGCGGCCGATGGCCGGGCGGGCGTGATTGATCCGCTTTCCCTTTCGGTTCTCCGAACCCATCCGGACAATGCTTGCCAACCGCGTCTGTTCCGCCGATGGTAAGATGCGAAGGATTGACATCTCCCTGAAAAAGGCCGTGCGAATGCGATATCCTCTTTTTGCGATGACCGTGGCGACTGCGCTGGTCGCGACGCCGCTCGCGGGTCAGATGGACTCCGGTACAGACGGCGCGGTTGACGCGGATGCCCTGTATGCACGCGTTGCGGAGCATTACGGCGGACTTGAAGGGATCGCCTTCGAGCAGGCCTTTGTGGTCGGGCTCACCAATGCATCGTCCAACGAGATTCGCACCCTTGTGAAGGCGCGCCAGCCCAACCTGCTCCGTTTGGAGCCTGCCCCCGGCGACCCGGGCGACCAGCAATCGCCCCTCTTCGTCTCCGACGGCACGACGGTGTCCATCGAGGTGCCGGGTCGGGGCGATACGGTGATCCAGCAACCGGCGGGCGCCGATTTTGGCGGATTGCTCGTGGAGACCGGGTTTCACAGCATGGGGATGGTCACGTTCTCAATGCCCCTGTTCGCGCCCAGCATGTTCGAGGCTGGAGCGGACAGCGAAGTGGAGTACCTTGGCCGGGAGGAAGTCGACGGGGTGGAGGCCCACCGGCTCCGGGCGCGGCATCGCGGGATCGATCCGACGTCCGCAGGGAACCTGATCGACTGGACCAGCGAGTTCCTTGTGGCGGCGGAGGGCGACCCGTGGGTCCTTCAGGTGACGCCGGATTTGGCCCCCTTTGCGAAGGAGGATGGCCGGCCGGATGTCTCCGTCACCGTTTCCTTCCGGGAACAGGAGGCCAACCCGGCTTTTGCCGCGGACACATTTGTCTATACGATCCGTGAGGACGTGGAAGTCGTTGGGTCGATAGAGGAGTTGATGGAGCAGGCGCGGCCGGAGGGGAGCGGCCCCGCGGTGGGCGAGGAGGTGGCGGACTTCACCCTGGGCTCTCTCGGCGGTGAGGAGGTGACCCTTTCCTCCTATCGGGGGGAGAAGATCGTGGTGCTGGATTTCTGGGCAACGTGGTGCCCACCGTGTGTTCGCGGGCTGCCGGTGGTGACGGAGGTGACTTCCTCCATGGCGGGCGAGGGGGTGGTGTTTTGGGCGGTGAACCTCCGCGAGGACAGCGAGACGATCCGTCGTTTTCTCGAGGCAAACGATCTCGCGTCGGTGCCGGTGCTGCTGGACGAGGAGGGTGCGGTAGGGGCGGCCTTCGGCATCCAGTCGATCCCGACGACGCTCGTGATCGACCGGGAGGGGCGGCTTGCGGCGAGCAAGATGGGGGTGAATCCGGACCTGGCGGCTTACGAGGCGGGCTTTCGTGAGATGGTGCGGAAGGTGGTGGTGGGGAACTGACGGGCCGTCTGGGTAAGGGCGGGGTGACGTGGGATCAGGCGGTGTCGCGCTGGGAGCGATGATGGCGCAGCTCGCCGCTCGTGATGAAGTGAATTTCGTCAGCGATGTCGACTGCGAGGTCGGCGATGCGTTCGAGTGACTTGCTGACGCCGAGGGCGTTCGTGGCCTGGTAGATCATGTCGGGCCGGTCGCGGCCGATCTCGATGAGCTGGACGATGGTGGTTTGGTTGAGTTGGTCGATCTCGTCGTCGCGGAGGCGCAGGCCGTTGGCCGCCATGGCATCGAGGCTTTCCACGGCACGGATGGAGTCATCCCACAGGGCGCGGACGAGTTCGTAGCTGCGGGGGATATCGACGAAGGGGCGGAGTGAGGGCTTGTCGGCAATGCGCAGGGTGGTCTGGGCGATGTTTCCGGCGAGGTCGCCGGCCCGCTCGATGTTGGAATTGATGCGCAGGAGCGCCACGAGCATCCGCAAGTCGCGGGCAACCGGTTGGTTGAGGGCAATCAGGTGGATGATCTGTTCCTCGTGGGAGTCCTCGAGAATATCGAGCGGCGTGTCCTGTTCGATGACCTCGCGGGCGAGGACGGGATCCTTGGCAACGAAGGCGGCGATGCTGTCCCCCACCAGCTTGCCCGCACGGGTCCCCATTTCAGCGATCGAGCGCTGAACCTTGGCGACCTGACTGTTAAAGTACAAACTGACGGGCATCGGCGGGACGCTTTCCGCTGGATGAAGAATAGAAAGATAGTGTCAGGCAGACTCCCCAATCAACAAGAATAGGGCCTTTTCCACAAATTGTCATGGGTGGGGGGCGAAAGCCGGGGAAAATCGCTTTAACATGTCGATTCTCAAGGATCTGTCATGGTTCTGTGACAGGCCGCCGGGGAGAAAAGAGGGCCACTGATCCACTTCGCGGCTTGACCCGGCCGAAAAGGAGCCGGCTTTTGAACGGTGCCGCTGCGGCGGAATCGCCAACCCTCTGCGGCCCGGTCACTCGTCTCGCGAGGTCCGATCGGGGCAGGGGGTTTTTCGTCGCGGTCACGGCGGCGCATCCATCCCAAGCGAAAGGAGGCCCCCTATGATCCAGTCCCTTGGACGCCATATCCTTGCGGAATTCCATGGCTGTGATCCCGACATCCTCGACGATGTGGACCGTGTGGAACAGGAGATGACGGAGGCGGCGCGGCGCGCCAGCGCCACGATCGTCTCAACCACGTTCCATCGCTTTAATCCCTACGGCATCAGCGGCGTTGTCGTCATTGCCGAGAGCCACTTGGCGATTCACACCTGGCCGGAGTATGGTTACGCCAGCGTGGACCTCTACACCTGTGGCGAGGAGTGCGACCCGTGGGCGGCGATGGACTACCTGTCCGGCGCCCTGTCCGCCGACCGGGTGGAACCGACGGAACTCCGCCGGGGAAAGCTCGACACGAACGGTCGTCCGCTGCTCCACAAGCCGGTCGAGGTCATCAGCCATTCGGCCACCCCGGCCGCGCCCACTTAACTGACGAGGCTCCGTTGCGAGCCCGGGGCCGCCGGCCTTCAACCCCTTCCCTCCGCCTCCCCCTCGCGCCCAGAACCCCCCGCCGAGGGGGAGTTGGTTTTTCCCCCTCCTGCCTCCCGCTGTCTCCCCGCCTGGCCCTCCCCAACCCGGCTCCTCCCCCTCCCGGCGTAGAAGGGACTCCCCTGCTGAACTCCCGCGCTTATTCGCCGCTTTTCCGGCGCTGCCTTTCCCAGACGAAGGCGTATTTCAGGAAGACCGAGTGGGCGGCCATCCAGCAGATGATGAAGCCGGCGAGTCCATCGCGCCAGCCGCCGTAGAGCACGTATTGCCGCAGGAACCGCCAAGCGGGACGGGCGGCGAGGTGCAGGAGGGTCACGCGGCGCGTGCGGGTTGCGCGGTCTTCGCTGGCCCAGGCGGCGTAGCGCCCGTGCTTGCGCAGGTACTGGTCGAAGCTGTCGAAGGTGTAATGGAGGAGGCGCCCGCGGAGGCGCCCCACGCGCAGAGGGGGGGGCTCGCGCGCGACCACGTCCGCGTGCACATGCCTGTCCTCGTACTTCCCCCGGTCGCGGCGAAAGAGGCGAAGCACATCATCCCGTTGCCAACCGCATCCGGTAATGCGCTGGCCGAGGAAGTGGTTTGTCCGGTGGATACGGTAGCCGTCGGCGGGTTGGGCGGAGGCGAGGACGCCCCGGATTTCCTCCGCCAGTTCCGGCGTCACCCGTTCGTCGGTATCCACAACGAGGATCCAGGGGTGGGTGGCCTGGGGGATGGCCCAGTTCTTCTGGGCTGCGGAGTTGACGTACTCGTGGATGAGGACCCGGTCCGCCAGGGAGCGGGCGATTTCCTCGGTGCGGTCGGTGCTGGCGGTGTCGACGACCACGAGCAGTTCGTCGGCGAGGGGCCTCGCACTCTCCAGGCACGCCGCAAGATGTCCCTCGGCATTGCCCGCAGGCACCAGCACGGTGAGTTTTGCCCTTTCCATGGCCGTGATTCCCAACGAGGGGGGGGCACCGCGGCAATTCGGATTCCCCCACCGCCGCCCCGACCGTTTTCTTCGCCTGCTGCGGCACGAGCACCGGCCCCTGCCATCCCGCCGCAGTGGCCGGAGGGCATTCCCGATTTCGCGATCCCCCCGGGGTTGCTCCTGCCTTGCCGGGGGCGAAGAGGCTTGCGGTTCCGTGCCCGGCCACCTAGCCCACTAGCGGCCAGTGGCCCATCCCCATCGGACCCCCGGAGATCATGGAACCGAAACAGATCGTCATGCTGACGCTGCTCATTGTCGGAGCCATCGCGGGCTGCGGTTATGTCGTCTATTGGCTGAACAAGGTTGATCAGCAGACTGAGCGGGAGGGAGATTCGAGCGGCTCTCACGATCACGGCGCCCACTGATCCCGCCGGCCGCTCGGCTCCTCGTTCATGCGCATCCTTATCGATGCCCGCTATCTCGACGGTACCTTCTCGGGCATCGCCACCTACTCGACCCAGCTTCTGCTGCATCTGGCGCGGATCGACCAGGCGAACGAATACGTGGTGCTTGTCCGTCCCGGTTACCGGTCGCCGCCGGACCTGGGCGAGAACTTTCGCTTTGTGACCTACGCCCCCAAGCCGGTGAGCCTTGCGACCCTGTTCCGGCTCGGATCCTACGTGGATGATCTGGGGGTGGATCTGCTCCACAGCCTGTTCCCGTTGGCGCCGCTGGGGATGAAGACGCCGCTGATGGTGACGCTCCACGACCTGCAGCCGCTGGTGGATCCGGACTTCTCGGGGCGTCGGCCCCTTCCTCTCCGCCTTGGCTACCGCCTCTTCTACCGCACCATGTACCCGGCAGTGATGAACCGGGCGAAGTGGGTCGCCACCGTGAGCTATACAACACGGGACAATGCGCTGGCGCAGTATCCCTGGCTGCGGGGCAAGGTGCTCGTGGTGCCGTCGGGGCTGGAGAAGTCGGCCTTCGACCCGCCCGCGGTCTCCGCCGCCGACATCGAGGCGCGCCACGGCGTCCGGCGCCCCTACGTGCTGTACGTGGGATCGACCCGGCCGAACAAGAACCTCCCCAACATGATCTCGGGCTTTGCATCGTATAGACGACGGAGTGGCGACAAGGCGACCGAGTTCGTGCTCGTGGTGAAGCGCGACCGCTTCTATCGCGACGTGCGGCGCAGGCTGAAGATCGAAGGGGTGCAGGACCACGTGCGGGTCCTGAACCAGGTGAGTGAGGGGGACCGCCATGCGCTGGTGTGCCGGGCATCGCTGTTCCTGTTTGCAACACGGCACGAGGGATTCGGATTTCCGGCGTTGGAGGCGATGGCGGCGGGGGTGCCGGTGGTGGCGGGGGAATCGGGGGCCTTGCCGGAGATTTGCGGGGATGCGGCGTGGTTCGTGGATCCGGACGATCCGGAGTCCATCGCCGACGGGATGATCAAGCTGCTGGGTGATCCGGGGGAGTATGCGATGCTGGCGGAGCGGGGGCGACGACGGGCGGAGGTGTTCGATTGGGAAGCGGCGGCGCGGCAGGTGCGGGACATTTACCAACTGCTGTTTTGAGGGTGTTGCTGGCGGGTAAAATTTCCGCTCGAATCGGTCCAAAAACCTCTTGCCAAGACGTAAGCGGTTGCGAAAGCGTCCAGCACTTCCCTCCTAAAGGAGCCAACCCCATGCGCAAGACTTCTCTGCTTTTCGGCGGCACCGCTGCCGCCCTCCTCCTTGCCGCCAGCGTACCCGCTTACGACTACCCCTCCACGCTCCCCTACTACGAAGACCTCAACGACTTCTCCATGCGGCTCTTCACCGGTCACTTCGACCAGCAGGACACCTTCGCCAACGGGCTCATCACCCAGCCCTCCGGCAAGCTCCGCATCGACGGCATCGGCGGCGGCACCCAGACCCTCACCGCCACCGCCAACGTTCCCGAGACCATCGACGTCGAATACAAGCTGAACATCACCGCCGCCAACCCGGGCGGCTTCATCAGCTTTGGCCTCGGCCACACCACCGCCAGCGGCACCCAGGTGGACCTCGATGTCTATGAAAGCGGAGGTCAGTACTTCCTCGGCGTTTACGACGCCGTCACCGGTGGCTACGACGGCACCGACGTCGCCCTCACCGGCTTCGCCCTCGGCACCGAGTACCAGGTCACCGCCACCAGCGACGGGTCGATCATCGACCTCGAAATGACCACCCTCGACGGCCTGACCACCATCGGCACCACCAGCCGCGACGTCAGCACGACCGTCACCACGTCCTACGCCGGCTTCCCCTCGCTCAAGGTCGACAACATGACCGCCGAATTCGACGACATCGTCGTCGTCGAGAACACGGGCACCGTCACCGCCCTCACCGACAGCTTCGACTTCACCGACATCAACCTGCAGAACTGGTACGCCGAGCCCAACGCCGACGGTGCCTTCGGCATGAACATCTACAACATGGCGGAAATCTGGACCGGCAACTCGCGCCCCGATATGTTCTTCAATCCCGGATACCTCACGGTCCGTGGCGGCCCCGCACTCCCCGCCGATCAGTACAGCCGCGTCACCACCCGGGCCAACGGCGTCGAGTACCCCTACTACGGCGACGTCGACGTTGCCGTCCTCCTCAGCATGGACACCGGCGCCCAGTTCAGCGTCGGCACCGACAACACCACCAACGAGGGCGCCCGCTACGGCCTCGTGGTCGACTCCAACACCACCGGTACCAACAATGGTGTGGCCAACCCCAGCATCCACCTGCTGAATGCCGTCCAGCTGCTTGGCTTTGGTGATGGGGGCACGGCCGCGTTCGATTTCTCCGGTGCCGTGGCTTCCGCCTCCGTCGGCGCCGGCTGGGACCCCACCACCACCGAGGTCTGGCTCCACCTCCAGCGCAGCGGCAGCACCATCGACGCGTTCATCTCCGACTCGCTCGGTGGCACCCCCATCGGCAACTCCATCACCGGCGCGACGCTGGGTGCCCCGAATGCCGCCGGCCAGATCACCCTCACCGCCCACCGCGGCATCACCCGCGTCAACGAAATCGCCATCTGGGCGCATGACCCGTCGCAGACGTGGGCCCTGCCCCCCGCCGCCACCGAGGCCCGCGACTGGCACCTGCTCGACTAAGCCGCCGCATGCCGCGACCCGCGGCCCCCTCTTCCTCATGAACGCCGCCCCCGGGGAGCCTCTCTTCCCCGGGGGCGGCCCTTTTCCTCCCCTACCGGAACACCGCGCAAAGACCTCAAGATCACGCACCGCCCCCCCCAACCGGTTGACACAACCGCCCCCTCCGCGCCGTCATTCCGCATCCCAACTCCCCTCGCGGAGCCTCCCGTGTCCCTGAAATCGCTCATCCTTGCCGGCGCGTGCGCGTTCGCTCTCCCGCTCGCGCCGACACCGGTCCTCGCCCAGGACGACCCCGTCGATGCCCGTGCCATCGCGGTCCTCTCCGAAATGGGTGCCTACCTCGGCGGCGCCGACACCCTCATCCTCGAAGTCGACGACAGCATCGACAAGCAGGGCGACGACGGCATCCTCCGCACCTTTCACCACCGACGCATCGTCACCATCGACCGCCCCGACCGTCTCCATGTCGAAGTCACCGGCGACCTCGATGACGAACGCATCGTCTTCGACGGCGAGCGCGTGGTGGTCGACCTCGGCGAGGTCTACGCCGAGACTCCCGCCGCCGACACCATCGACGCCTCCCTCGACTTGCTTCGCGACCAGTACGGCCTGATGCGCCCGCTCATGGAGTTCGCCTATTCCAACAGCGCGGACCGCACACGCGATTTGCTCAGGCGCGCCGAGCACCTCGGCATGAGCACCGTCGACGGCGTCCTGGCTCATCATCTGGCGCTCGGCGCCCGGCCAGAGGTCGACTGGCAACTGTGGGTCGCCGCCCAGGGCGACCCACGGCCCGTCAAGGTGATGGTTCGCTACCGCAGCTTCCCCGGCGAGCCTCGCTATACCGCCCACTTCCGGGCGGTCCGTCTCAACGCCCCCATCGAGGACGACGCCTTCCGCTTCACCCCCGCCGCAGGCGCGGCGCGCATCCCCTTCGAACCCCGCGGGGAGGCCGCGCCGTGAACGGGATCGTCCATCGATCTATACGGGTGGCCATGGTGTTGATCGCGGCGGCGATGGCCGCCCCGGCCCAGAACTTTGGCGGCCTGCTGGAAGGCCCCAACGGCGGGCCGTATACCTACGTGAGTGAGATCGATCGCCGCCGCGAAATCGAGCGCCAGCAGAAGTACGCCGAGCGCGTCCAGCGAGAGCAACAGCGGGAGCGCGAGCGGGAGGAAGAGAAGGAACGCCTCCGCGCCAACAAGTTCCACTACGTTCCGAAAGACCCCCAGGAAGACTTCCTCGTCATGAACGTCAACCAGGGGGCCCTCACACCGGACAAGATTGTCGACAAGATGGTGACCCAACAGGCCGCCGCACCGGCCGCGAACATCCCGGCCCCCCGCGAGGGATACCGCATGGTTGCTGTCGGTGACGACATCTACTTTGAGAAGGATGCCGCCTTCTTCATCGACATGGCGGGCGAGATGGCCCCGGTCCCCGCACCGCCGGGGGCCCTCCTCGCAAAGCTTCCAGCCGGCTTCCAGACCATCGACCGCGACGGCACCCGCTACTACACCGCCTCCGGCAACTGGTTTGTTCGGGTCATGGTCGGGGGGACGGCGGCCTTCAAGGCCGTGGCACCGCCCGCCGGTTGACTAACGGCGGTACTCCACCGTCAGGTAGTCAAGCAGCAGCAGCCGCGCCACGGCGTCGTACAGCGCCACGCCCTCGTTGGGATTCTTCCGGCAAAACGCCTCCATGTCCTTCAGGGTCAGCGGCACCAGCTCCGCATCGGTCGCCACCTCCAGCGTGTACCACAGGGGCTTGCCTGCCAGATAGCCGACCTCCGCGATCAGGTCCGGCGCCTCACACCGGTGGGTTTCCTCGCCTGCCCGATTGAGGACCCGCACGGCGCCCGACCTGAGAAAGTAGGCTGCCTTGGGGATGTCGCCCTCGGCAACGAGGCAGGTACCCGCCCGGTAGCTGTTGCTGCTGAAGAGCTTGGCCATGAACCCGCCCGGCAGGGCCTTCTCCACCAGGGCAAGGTACCGTCCGGGCTCCACCGGGTAGTCCGGATGCACCTGGATCCGTGCCCGCCCGCGGATCTCAGCCGCCGCCGTCACCATGCGGTGGACCTGGGCCGCGAGGGTCTTGAGAAAGTTCCCTTGAAAGGTGGCCACCGCGGTGGGCCCGTGGCGCTGGAGGAGGAGCTCGAGAGAGTCGGTGGCAAACTCGCTGAGCTCGGTCGGCTCGAGGGTGGTGGCCGTGGTCGCACGAAAGCGCACCCCCTGAAGCAGCGCCGGCAGTCCGAACAGGTCACCCGGCCCCGCCGTTCCCGTCACGTGCACCGTCCCGTCCTCCGCCGTCATCGTAAACTCAACACGGCCGCTCACGACCTGGTACACCTTCTCCGCAGTGTCGTCCACCCGGTAGATGACCGTGCCCGCCGGTGCGTTCCACAATTCCTTGCGAAACAGGAGCAGCTCGCACTGCTCCGCGGTCAGCCCATCGAGAAGGCCCATGGCGGCGGCTCCGGAAGAAGGATTGCGGATTCTTTCCGGCCCGGCCCGCCCCGCCGCAACTGGAACAGCGAGGCCTCTCCCTCGCGGAGGCGGGGAGGTCAGGAGGAGGATCTTTGGTGACCGAGGGATTCTTCGATGCCTACAAGGCTCTCGCTAATGCGGAAAAGGACGATCGAGATTTCACACCATACCCTCAGCAACACCGGCGCGATAAAGATCAGAAAGAGGCCGGAGGCGAAGTCGAAGATCGGGGGCTCCATCCGTTGGGTCAGGGGATTGTAAGATCCCTCCGCCGTCAGGATCTGCGCAACACCGCCGGTCACAAAGACCATTGTCCCCGCGATGAAGAACATCCGGATCAGAAACGGCACAACCATCACACGGAACAACGCGAAGTCTACAAACAGGCGGAGCGACGAGTGTAGGAGTGGTTCCAGGTTTCTTCCTGGTTGCTTGGTATTTGTTTCTATTTCGTGCATATAAAAACCAGCTCTCCTAATTTAGTAGGGATGCAACGCTCAAGCAATTCCGCTCGAATCTCAACTACAAAACCGAGGTTCTGAGGTACTCCCCGGAGCCACAGGGGCATGGAGAAGCGCCGCCCATCCACAATCCTTGTCGTGCCTCGAAACCCTTCGAGTCTCCGCACCTCCGTGGTGGTCGAAATCGCCCAAGGGAGACTTGTCAGGTCGTCTTGCCATGGCGCTGCTCCGCACCTATTCTCCTCCAATCATCCGGGAAGAGGACCCTCGCCATGCGGAACACCCACCTTGTCTGCCACCTGCCCGCTGCCTTCGGCCTCGCGGCCTTATCCGCGAACGCCTGTGCGGATCCAAGAGTCAGCGGCCGCGACCTGGCGGAGCCCGACGGCTGGCGGATGGAAGTCCTCGTGGAGGGTCTCGAGCACCCATGGGCCGCCGACTGGTTGCCGGACGGCACCATGTTGGTCACCGAGCGTCCCGGCCGTCTCCGCGTTGTCCGCGACGGAGTCCTCCTTTCCACCCCCGTGTCCGGGGTGCCTCCCGTGCTCGCCCAGGGGCAGGGCGGCCTGCTTGATGTCTCCGTCCACCCCGGCTTCGAGGAAACCGGCTGGATCTACCTCACCCACTCCGCCGGCACGGTACCCGAAAACCAGACCGTCGTCACCCGCGGCGTCTATACCGACGGCGCCCTGACCAACGTGACCCGCCTCTTTGCGGTCTCCCAAATGAAGAACGGAGGCCAGCACTTCGGATCGCGCCTGGAATGGCTGCCCGACGGAACCTTCCTTCTGTCCATCGGCGACGGTGGCAACCCGCCGGTGCGCCTCGATGGGGAATATATCCGGGAACAGGCCCAGAACCGCGCCAGCCATCTCGGCAAGGTCCTTCGCCTCAACGCCGACGGGACGCCCCCGGACGACAACCCCTTCGCCGGGGATCCCAACGCCGATCCCTACCTGTGGAGCATGGGCCACCGCAACATCCAGGGCATGGACTGGGACGCGGAGCGCGAAATCCTTTGGGCCAACGAACACGGAGCTCGCGGCGGCGACGAGCTCAACGCAATCCGCGGCGGCGAAAACCATGGGTGGCCCACCGTCACCTTCAGCGTTGAATACGCCGGCGGACGCGCCATCTCCCCCCATCGCACCCTCGAGGGCTACGTCGATCCCCTCGTCGTGTGGACACCCGCCACCGCCCCGTCCGGCCTCCTCGTCTATACGGGGGAGGCGTTTCCCGACTGGCGCGGCGATCTGTTGTCCGGCGGACTCGTCGACCAGGCGATCCGCCTCGTTGAACTCGATTCCGCCGGCACCGTCACGGGCGAAAGGCGCCTTCCCATGGGCGCCCGCGTGCGCGATGTCCGTCTCGATCCCGACGGCCAGATCATCGTCCTCACCGACGAACCGCGCGGCCGCATTCTCCGGATCGTGCCGGACAACGAAACCCGGCAGGTACCCCGTCCCTAGTCCACCGGCTGGTAGTCCGTCCGCCTCGCGATGCCAAAGGCGGTACTGACCCCAAGAAAAAGAAACAGCAGGTCGAGGGCCCCGAAGCTTTCCTTGAAGAGGCCCCAGGCGGTCACCTCCATCTGCTCGAGGATGCCGGTAAAATGGGTCGTATAGACAGACTTGGCCATCTCCTTCCACTCGTCGAAGGTCGGCCGCTCGAGGTGGATCTTCTCAAGATACTCCGCGAGCCCCGACGCGTAGAACTCCTCGATCATCTCCGGCGTCACCTCGCCCGGCGTCAGAGCCGCCGACACCCACGTGTCGCTCATGAATTCCCGCAGCTCGTCGCGGTTGGAGACCTTGGCGTACAGCGCGGCGGTGTACTGGTCGTCCTCGTAGTTCGCCATGTTCAACATCTCGGCGACCATCTCCTCGGAATCGCCGAGCATCAGGGAGTCGAGGGCGAGGTGAAAGCCCAGGAGGCGCCCGCCCAGAATCCCAACCACCGCCAACAACGCGGCGATCATCCCCATGTTTCCGCCCCGCCCGCCGAAGGCGTAGGACGCCGTCCCGATCATCCCGCCGATGCCCCAGGCGAGGAATCCGATCTCGAATCCCGTCGCCACCATCACCGCGGCCCACAACATGGCGCCAAAGATTGTCGCGGCAATGGCGCCGGCAAGCGCCGGCACCGAGATACGGTCCGTCACGAGGGGGGCGGCCTCGAAGGTGTCGGGAAAGGGCACGCCGGCGTTCGGGTCGTATCCTGGCGGCGGGGGTGGCGGAGGCGCGCCATGGGCCACGCCGGCGGGCGATGCGGCGGCCCTGTCCCGCCGGGGCGGCACGTAGCCGCCGAAGAACTCCTCGCCCGATGGTGGGGAAGCCACGGCCGTAGCGGGCGTTTCCTCTGCGG
>CAYQTO010000011.1:32214-42178 GCA_964420455.1 uncultured Candidatus Sumerlaeota bacterium
GGTCGAGCGTCACGGAGCCCGGCACGAAGAACGGCTCGCGGGCCAGGTCCTTCACGGAAAGCTGCTGGTAGGCCGGGGGCGGCGGAGGGGGAGCCGGGGGCGCCGGCATTTCCGCGCCCACGGTGTCACTGCTCGGGCCAGGAAGGATGGAATTCTCCGGCTGGGTCGGCCGGTGGTCGACGGGCACGTCGCCGGACGAGCGTCGGGCTCCACCCGCCGCCGCGAAGGGAAAGGCGCCCGAGGGCTTGGGGGGACCTTCCGGGTTCATGGGAGCGGCTCTCTTCGGCTGCGCTTTGTGGATTCTTGCCAGCCCTAGGGCCCGAGCTGATATTCCTCAAGGGGAAAGCGGAAGGAGCTTGCCAGGCTCTTGAGGATCCATTCATTCGGGTGCCGAATATTCTCCTTGCCTTCCAAGAGGCAGTGAGACTTCGTTTTCAATCCCGGCGCGACCCGTCCCGCCGTGCCACCCCAATGGAGCCCACCCAATGCCCGAGTCTACGCCCCAGCCTTTCCCCGCAACCCCCCGCACGCCCTATGGCCTCCTTCTGGGGGCCCTCGCCGGCGGCTTCCTGGGCGGTATCCTCCTCACCGCTCTGACCATGAAGGTCCTCATGCCGGGAATGATGCTGACGACGCACGTCAGCCAGTATGGCACGGTGGAGGAGACGTGTGCCGCGCTCGAGGCGGCGATCGCCGCCGAGGGGTGGAATGTCCCGTCCGTGCGTAATCTGAATGCCTCGACGGAGAAGCAGGGAATCGAGCTGACGCGCGTTGTCCGCATCGTCGAGTTGTGCAAGGCGGAATACGCTCGCGACGTCCTCGAGACGAACCCGGAGGTTTCGACCCTCATGCCCTGTGCCTTTGGTGTCTACGAAGGGGATGACGGCAGGGTGTATATCACCGGGATGAACACGGGGCTGATGGGGACGATGTTTGGTGGACGCATCGCGGAGGTGATGGGAGGGAGCGTCGCCGCGGACGAGGCGCGCATGTTGGCCGCCGTCGTCGGCCACTGAGCGCCTTCAGCCGGCCCTGAGGACGACCTCGACAATTTGCGGCGGGCACAGGACCCGGAGCGGGAAGAAGGCTCCGATGCCGTTGGAGGTAAAGGTCCGCATGTGGTCCACGCGCCCGGCCCCCCAGATGTGGGGGGCCGGCGCCGCGCACGCCGCGATCGTTGTCCCAAAGAGAGGCATGCGCACCTGACCGCCGTGGGTGTGGCCGGCGAGACAGAACCCGCACCCGAGCCGGGCCGCCACGCCGTAGGCCTCCGGCGTGTGCACCAGCCCCACCCGTGCCGCCGTTCCCTCGCGGTCCAGCCGCTCGCGCAAGCGCCCCTCCCCGCGCGCCGTCAGCGGCACGTACGGCGTCTCGAGCCCCACAAGGCTGAGGAACGCCCCGCCTCGCGTCAGGTTCACGAAGTCGTTCGTCAGCATGGTCATGCCGTAATGCCGCACGATCTCCGCCGTTTTCGCCGGCCGCGCCCAGAAGTCGTGGTTCCCCCTTACCACGTAGGTTGGTGCGCCGATCCCCGCGATGCGCTCGATCACGTCCTCCGCCTGGGCCAGATGCCATCGGCGCGAGAGGAAGTCTCCCCCCACCAGGACCGCGTCGGGCTCCAGTTCCATGGCCTCGTCCACCACCCGGAAGAAATAGGCCCGCGTCAGCGTCGGGTGGACGTGGAAGTCCGTCAGGAACACCAGCCGGTAGCCGTCGAAGGCCGGGTCGAGGTGGCGGAGCGGCATCTCGAGCGTCGCCACCCGCAGGTCGTCGACGCCGTTCACCGGCTGGAGGGCGCGCATCACCGCGCGGCGCACCGGCCGATAGTAGGGCCAATTGATCCCCGAATGCACCGCCGGATGGCGCTTCACCACCACGGCGCTGTTGCGGGCGTATCGGTCGATTGCCTCCACCGTCTGGACCAGCACCACCGCCGCCCCCGCCAGCGCCGGCCCCAGCCCCCACCAATGATTGCCCCACGAACCCAGCACCACCGCCCCCACGCCCAACCCCGTCCCCAGAGGCCACGTCCCCACCGACATGACCTTCTTCGCCACGCTCTCCCGCAGCCCTGCAAGCCAACGGTTATAGAACTGGACCAGCACCCCGACAAAGAAGACCGTGGCCAGCAAGGCCTCCCCCACCGCCAGCGCCACCGCGCCCGCAACCGTCACGCGCCGGGCTCCGCGAACACCGCCGCATATTCCGCAAAGAACCCCCGCAGCCTTGCCTCCGACTTCACCCCCGGCGACTCCTCCACCCCTGAACTCAGGTCGAACGCATACGGCATCGGCCCCGGTTTCAGCCCCGCCACCACCGCCGCAATGTTCTCCGGCTTCAGACCCCCGGCGAGAAACACCCGCCGCGCACCGATCAGCCCGCGCACCAGGCCGTGGTCGAAAGTCTGCCCCGTGCCGCCGGCCATGCCCGGCGCGTGGGCGTCCGCCAGCACCGCCCCCAGCCCGGCATCGAGCCCCGCCATCGCCTCCGCCGATGCCGCGTCCCGGATCGCACCCGCCGCGATCACCCGCCCGGGCCCCAGCAGCGCCGACACCTCCTCCGCCCCACCATGGACCTGCACCGCAAACAGCCCGAGCCGCTCCGCCGCCGCGGCGATCTCCTCTGTTGGCTCGTCCACAAACACGCCCACCAGCCGGGCCTCCGGCTGCTTGGCCCGGATCCCCGCGGCCACCGCTTCCGCCTCGCCCATCGCCAAGTGCCGCCTGCTCCTCGCCGTCAGGATCAGACCAAGGAACGACGCTCCCAGCCCCAGCGCCAGCAACCCGTCCTCCACCCGCCGAATCCCGCAAATCTTCACGTGCGGCGGGCAGGCTGCCTCGGGGAATTTCGTCATGCTGCTCTTTGGTCCTTTCGAAACAGTTGCGTTCGTTCCTCGCAGCCCGGTTCCCTTCCCCTCGCTAGGTCACTTCCGGAGGTCGAGGCCATGAAAAAACTGCTCATTGGATGCGGGATCGTCCTGCTGCTGGTGGTGATCGCCGTCATCGGTTTCGGCATCTGGGGCTACATGGTAGTTTCCGACCTTGTGGGGGGATGGTCCGACGCGACGGAGGCGGTCGAGCAGCTCGATGCCGACTTCCCCTTCACCCCGCCGGCGGACGACAGCCTCGACGCCAATCGCCTCGAGTCTTACCTCGCCTTCCGACGCGAGTTCTACGGCTACCTCTCCGCCGACCCCACCGTTTCGAAGATGTTATCCGACGATCCCCAGGTCCAGCAAAGCATTGGCCCGGGCGAGTTCATCTCCTTCGGGACCACCGGCATTCCCACCCACATCGAGAAGATGGCGGAACTCCTCCGGGCGCGGGAAATGTCACCGAGCGAGGCCGCCTGGCAGATGCGCACCATGGTCGGCACGATCACTCGCGCCGCCCGCGAGGGTGACCAGCGCATGCAGACCCTCCTCGAGGACCTGAACGTCACCCTCGACCAGTTCAACACCGCCATCGACCAGGCAAACAATCCCGAGGCGCAGGAGGCGAAGGTGGATCTTTCGCAAATCGCCGCCGAGGCCGAGGATATCCCCCAGGCCGAGCTTCAGGAAAACGTCGAACTCATCGCCGAGCGCCGCGAGGAACTCACCGCCGAACCCAGGCGACTGTTTATCGATTTCATCATTATGGGGGTTTCCGGCAGCATGCTCCAGCATCAGGGTCAGGGCCCCGCGCAACCGGCCGGCGCGGCCCCGTGATCGGGGCGGCCTGGACCCGCCTTCGCGGCCGGGCCCTCGCCGTCTGGCGTACCCTCGTTCCCACCCCCGCCGAATGGCGGGCGGCCCTCCCCGCCATGGGGCTCTCGCTCCTCTCCGCCGTCCTCCTCCGCCTCGCCTACTGGCCTTACTTCCTCAGTCCCCTCGCGTTTGTCGCCCTCGTCCCGCTGTTCTGGGGTCTGCGCGGCCGCAGGCCCGTCATGGCTTTCTGGGTCGCCTGGATCTTTGGCACCGCCATGGGCCTCGTGGGCACCGGCTGGTTCGTCGTCGTCGATCGGTTCAACAGCCTCGTCTGGTTCGGCATCCTCCCGCTGGGGATGTACGTCGGCTTCTGGTTTGCCCTGGCCGCCGCCCTGATTGTGGCCCTCGCGCGCCGGCTCGATCCCTGGCTCGCCCTTCCGGCCGGCGCCGCCGCCTGGGCCGGCGTCGAGTACTTCTTCGGCATTGGCCCCCTCGGAATGCCCTACGGCGTGGGCCAGGCCCTTGGCGGATGGACCACCATGGCCCTTGTCGCCAGCCTCGGCGGTCTCCACCTCCTCTCCTTCCTCCTTCTCGCCAGCAACCTGTCGGTGATGGAAACCGTCTCGGCCTTTCGCGGCGGGTATGGCCACGCGGGCGCCCTCGCCCGGCTTGTCGTTGTCGCCGCCGCCCTCGCCGGCGCCTGGGCCTATGGAAACGGGGAACTCACCCGTCGCCAGCAACCCCCCGAGAACCCCCTCGCCGTCCGCCTCGCCCTCACCCAGTCCAACATCCCCCAGGAGGAAAAATACGCCTCCTACACCCACCCCGACTACGACGAGGCCCTCCGCCTCCAGCACGACCTCGCCGTCCGCCAGCTCGACCAGCTCCGCACCATCCCCCGCGACGCGGTCGACCTCGTCGTCACCCCCGAGTCCACCTTCACCATGGACTCCGTCGACGTCGAGGCCTCCATCCAGGAGCGCCTCTACGGCCGCCCCGTCTTCCTCGAGGTCGCCGACATCGCCCGCGACCTCCGCGCCCCCATCATCGTTGGCGGCATCGACAACACCTTTCGCAACGATCGCGGCGAGACCACCGAGTTCCTCCGCGACGCCCTCTATATCGACGAGAACGGCCAGACCGCCCTCCTCCCCGGCCATGCCCCCTACGGCGGGCTCTGGATCATCCGCCCCGAAACCCGCGAGATCCCCATGGTCGCCGACTACCGCAAGGTCCAGCTCATGCCTTTCGGCGAGACCGTCCCCTACCTCTCCATCATTCCTGGTTTTCAGGAAGCCATTGTCCAGGTTGGCACCTTCGCCCGCGGCCAACTCGGCGAGCCCCTCGGCATCGCCCTCGACCGGGTTCCCGGCCAGCAGCCCGCCACCCTACGCCTCGGACCCTCCGTTTGCTTCGAGGACCAGTTCGCCTGGATCCACACCCACTACGCCCGCCGCGGCGCCAACCTCTTCGTCAACACCACCAACGACGGCTGGTTCGAGGGGTCTCCCGGACCCCACTGGCACGCCGAAATGGCCCGTTGGCGCTCCATTGAAACCGCCATCCCCATGGTCCGCAGCACCAACACCGGCATCACCTGTCTGATCGATGCCACCGGCCGCATCACCGAGTCACTCCCACCGACCGAAATGGACATTCTGTACCTCGACATCACCCTCGACCCCGACCCGGAGCCAACGATTTATGCCCGCACCGGAAACCTCGTCGGGATCCTCTGTTTCCTTGCCACTATTGGACTTGTCGCATGGTTGCGTTTCGCCCCGCAGCCCGGTCGACGCAGCAATGCCACAAAAGAGTCGGTAACGGCATGATTCCCGCCACATATCAACCGTAGACGCGGGTGCCTGTTGGCGCAGCAACCGCGACGAGTCATGTGTCTCCCCCCGGTGGACTGGTCATCCCCGGGGGGCTCTTTTTTCGGACACGGCAGGAGGGGCTTCCATCATCATCGCCCTCCATCGTATGGGCCCGGCGGTTGATGCAAGAGGCGCGCTTTTCCCGCGGCGAGCCACGCGAACACCGAGTCCCCGGGCCGAACCGTTCTCTCATCCCATCGGCGAGGCGTAGCTGTGCAGCCCCCCGCTGAACCACGGCAGGTAACTCACCCCCAGCCAGGTAATGAGCACCATGACGAAGCCGATGATGCAGGCGGCCGCGCTCCAACGGCCACGCCAACCCATGACCATGCGCATGTGAAGATACACGGTGTAGGTGACCCAGGTGATGAAGGCCCAGGTTTCCTTGGGATCCCAGCCCCAGAACCGGCCCCAGGCGACGTCGGCCCAGACGGCGCCAAGGGTGATTCCCAGGGTGAGGATGGGCCATCCGAGCTGGACGAGGCGATAGGCGAATTCCTCGTTCTGTTCCATGGTCATGGGAGGGCCGCCGGAAATGAGCCCGAGCGACTCCACGACCCACCGGATGCCCCAGCCCACGGCCAGCACACCACCAATGATCAGCAGAATGCCGCCAATGAGGAAGCAGAAGATCTCGACCGTCTCGAAGAGCATGTTGAGCCAGCCGATGCCGGACTTGAGCCAGACTTCGAATGCGAGAACGCCCTGATAGACGCCGATGAAGGCGCCACCGGCGGCGGCGGAGCCGAAGGTGCCCCACAGCGCCTCGCGGGGAGCGAGCGACCGGACAAAGTAAAGAATCGCGAAGAAGGTCGCGATCGCGAACGCCGCGTAGCTGACCAGCATCATCGTGACATGGATGTTGAGCCAGTAGCTGTTGAGAACAGCGCGCAGCGGTTGGATGCGGGTCTCGTGGAGGGGCATGAGGGCGGCGCCCACGAGGAAGAGGAAGGCGACGATGGTGGAGCCAACGCCGACGAGAGCACGGCGCTGGACCGCCTCGATCACCAACGCGATCGCCAGCACGCACCAGACGAAGAAGGTAATCGCCTCGAACATGTTGGAGACGGGGATGTGGCCTTTCAGGTAGAGGCGGATGCCGAGGGCGCCGGTGAGGACAAGGAACCCGAGGCCCATGCCCCCAAGGGCCGGCCAGTAGAAGCCCCGATGGCCGAAGAAGGTGAACAGGCCAAAGAGGGCCGCCGAGAGGAGATACAGCCACGCCGAGAGCCAGTAGGGGTTGGTCTCGACGTAGATGTTCATGGCGCGGCGAAAGTTTTCGGGGGGGTACATGCGGCTGCGCTCGGCCACGCGGAGGAAGCTGGTGGTCGCCTCGCGGAGGAGGTCCGGGTTGCGGGTGGCGAAGGCGCGCTCGAGTTCGCCATCCAAGGCGCGCCCCGCTGCGAAGATGGTCTGGCCCGTTTCGCCGGAAAAGCTCACGGGGACGACCCACTGCTCCACCACCGCCTCGGTGTCGGGCACCACAAGCATTTCGTCGCGCAGGTGGCGCAGGACCATTACCCGGTTGAGGAGGCGGTTGCCTGCCTCGAGGAAAGGCTTCTCGTCGTCCCAAGTGTTGCGGAGTTCGGCCCGCTCCTCGTGGAGAACGGTCAATTGCGCAGGGTTGTCGAGGAAGAACTCCAGCTCGGTTTGGGTGATGGGGAAGTCCGGGTCGGACTCGTACTGGCGGAGGACGCGCTCCTCACGGCCGAGTCGGTGCACCTGCTCGATGGCGCCGAGGACCTTCTCGAGTTCGGCGATGCGGTTGCGACGTTCCTCGGCCCCCTCCAGCGCCGTGATCAGGTCATCGAGCCGGGGGCTTCCGGTGATCTCACTTGCGGAAATCCACTTCCCCTCCACTTCGAAGTAGTCGAGCAGCCGCGGATGGCCGAGCGGAAAGATCCGGGCGTCGTCCCACTTGGCGGGCTCGTACATCATGCTGAGGACGGAGTAGGCCGGGTTCTGGCCGCTGATGCGCATGCGCCCCGTCAACTCATAGAGCTTGATGCGCGAAAAGGTGCTGAAGGTCTCGGTCCATCCCTCATGCTGGACGGCGACCATGCGGAGGTCGGATCCAGCGACGGCCTCCGCCATGATCGGGTCGTGGGGAATGGTCGATTTGCGATCGCCCGGATCATCGGAAAGAAACCGTGTGTCGGCTTCTGAGGCGGGGGCACTTACGGGCGGCCAGACGGCTGCCGCCAGAAGCAGAATAAGGGCGAAGGGGGTCCAACGAAAAGCACTCACAGTCGGGGTGACTCCTTGGGATCAGACCTTGGCGAGGGTGGGGTGGGGCGTTTCGGCGGGGGCCTGTTCCGCCTGCCGGGCGTTCTCGGTTGTCCTGCTTCCAAGCTTGGCGGCAAGCGCCTCGAGTTCCTCGCGGACGGGCGACTGGCCCCAGCGCGGCACCAGCGCCATGCGCAAGGTTTGCGTGTCGGGGTCGTACAACCCGTAGAAGGCGCGGTATCTGGAAAGGAAGGTCATCATGGCGCCGAGAAGGATGATGCCGACGCCGGCCATGGTCCAGGGCACCGTGGGTTCGTTGACGACGCTGAGGACGGTCATGAAGCGCTGGGTGGGTTCGAGGAGGCGGACCTCGTAGGGGCCCGCCCCTTCGAGATCGAGGTCGGCGTGATCGACGCTGCTGCTGTAGGTGAAGGGGCGGCTTTGTTCGGCGAGCGCGAGGCTGACGGCGGAGTCCTCGCCGGCTTCCTTGTCGGTCACGACGATGTCGTAGATGGCAGCGCGGGGGGAGGACCAGTCGTGGGAGTTGAGGTCGATGCCGGGCGGGATTCGAACGTCCGCAAGGCGGAGATCGAACCGGGGGTGTGGATCAGGGACAAGGGCGGCGAGATCGGCGTCGTGAAAGAGCCAGGTTTCGCTGACCTTTCGATCGTCCAGGTAGAGGGCGACCCGAAGCGCCGGGTTGTGGGGCATGTTGGAGGCGTTGATGGGTTGCCCGGCCTCCTCGTCGATGCGAAAGTCGGGGTAGAACTCCTCCGGCTGGAAGGAGAAGTTGAGTTCGCGCCGGGCGACGAGGAGTCCTGTGGCAACGGGTTGGTTGGGTTCCGCGGCGTGATAAAGGTGCCAGCGGTTGGCCGGGGCGATGCCGTCGACCTCAAGGAAGAGGTCTGTCTCACCGACGCGGACGCGGGTGTTGGGGTGGGCGTCGGTGACGGCGATGCGTTCGCCCGTTGTGCGGTCGCGGACATCGAAGTTCACCCGCTGGAATTCGCCGTCGGGGACCGGTTGGTAGCCGGCCTGGTGGAACTGGACGCGGCCATAGTCCGCCGTCTCGATGGACAGGCTGTGGTTCATGTCGAGCTGGGCGACGGTGACTTCCTGGGTGCGGGGATCGCGGACTTGGACCAGCGAGCGATAATGCGCCGGCGTCTCGCTGTTGGGGAAGGTGACCTCATCGAAGTCGAGTACCTTGATCCAGACCTCGAGGGGGATGGGGCGCTGGTTGCGGTCGGTGATCAGCTGCTCGAGGGCCTGCGGCTCGTAGATGAGGTTGGTCTCGTCGCCTTCCGCCGCGATGAAACGCCCTTCGGTCAGGATGCCCCCGTTCCAGAGCAGGACCGCCTTGGCGACGGTGGCGCCGATGACCGTGAGCATGCCGGCGTGGACGATGGTGGGGCCAATGCGGCTGAGGAGGCCTTTGTGGGCGAAGAAGGCGTTACCTTCCCGGTGGGTGCGGGTGAAGTGGCGCCGCAGGAGGCGCTCAATGGCTTCCGGGGAATGGCCGGTGGTGACCTCCGCCCGGGGCGAGCTGCCGTATTGGTAATACAGCGTTTGGCGGCGGAAGTCCCGCTTCCACCAGATGCCAAAGCTCATCTTGGTGACGTGCCAGGTGGCAAAGCTGAGGTTGACCGCGAAGAGAACGAGAAGGGCGACGAAGTAGGGATGCTCGAAGACGAGGGTCCGGGCCATGGGGATGGCGTTGTCGCCGAGCGCCGCATTGGAAGCGAAGCCCATCGTCCCCCAGATGGAGACGAGGCCGATCAGCGCCAGCAGGAAGATGCTGAACTTGAGGGAGGTGAAGACCCTCCAGCCGCGAAGAATCGTGCGGTCGATCGTGTCTAACAGACGCAACCACGCCGGGCGGTACTTTGTGCCATTTTTCACAATGTCTGTCTGCATGATGTCCTTGAAAAAACCCCCAGTCGCAAAAGGCAACCCTCGCGCCCATTCGCTGGAAATCGACCGTGACAAGGGCGCTTCCCCCCCGTCAAGTCGGACCGGACTTCCTGTATCGCAAATCAGGGAAGGGGCGCGACGAGCCATGAGCCGGGTCGAAACAGGGAACGCGGCGGAGCTGGGCGTGCCGCGGGGCGGTTGGTTTCTTGGCCATTTTGCCCCCGGGGCATTTCATTGCCGCGAGCTGGAGGTGAAGTGG
>CAYQTO010000012.1:0-41417 GCA_964420455.1 uncultured Candidatus Sumerlaeota bacterium
ACCAGCCAACGCCCCCCACCAGAAGGACTCCACCACCGGCGGCCGTATAGACAAATGGAAAGCCCGGCGGCAGCAGTCCGCCCAGGGCGATGCCCACATTGGCGAGGAGCGTGGTTGCGGCGATGGGGGTTCCCTCGTAGCCACCCAACCCGCCAAGCACCGCGAAGCGCCAGGCAAGGTAAGCGATCCCGGCGGCGGCCGCGCCCCCCCCAACGATCCACGCCCGAGCGTCGCGGCGTGGTTCCTTCGTCAGCAGCAAGGCCCCCAACATCAGCACCGGGACCCCGGCGATGGCGACCTCCTTGGAAAGCAGCCCGAGCACCAGCAGGCCCACCGCCGCCACGGCCCAACGACGGCACGGCCGGCGGAAAGACTCCACCGCCGCAACGAAGGCGAAGACGACGAACAGGGCCGCGAGGAGATCCGTTCGCCCGCTGATCCAGTAGAGCGCCTCGGTCTTGGCGGGGTGCAGGGCGGGCACCGCAGCGGCGACGAGGCCCGCCTCCGGGCGACCCCCGGCCAATTGCCATCCCGCCGTATAGACAGCAACCAGCAGCAGCAGGAACAGGACGCCGTTGGTCGCATGGGCAAGAAGCGCCGAGAGCGGGGCGAACTGCGACTCGAGCCAGAAGGTGACCCGGACCATCGGCCGGTAGAAGCCGCCGGCCCCCCGCTGGCCCGAGTTCCAGTCGCCCCCAAAGGTCGCCAGCACCTCGCCGAGTGCCCGCGGGCGCATCTGGAACCAGTCGTCCGCGTGGATGCCCATGAAAAGGCCGGGAAGGATCACGAAGAGGCCGGCAAGAAGAACGGCGATCAGCCCGCCACGCGGCGACAGGGCAAGGAGGGGCGGCTCGGCGGCAGGGGGGCTCATTCCCTGGGGTCGATGCCGGAGAACGAGCCGCCGTCCAGTTGGGCAAGCACGAAACGCGGGTCGGCTTCCATGGCGCGGGCAACTTCGTCGCGCGCGGCGGACATCCGCCCAAGCCGGTTGAGGGCCAGCGCGTACCGCCAGCGAAGCGCCGCGCTGTTGGGAAACAGGGCAAGGGCCTGCTCGAGGGCCTGCGCCTCCGACTCATGGTCGCGGAGTTCCCGGTACAGCGAGGCGGCGAAGTCGTAAGTCGCGGGGATGGTCCGGCGTCCCCCCTCGCCGAGCGACATAAGGAAATCCGCTCCCTCGCGCTCCTTCGAGAGCCCGTCGAACACGAAGAACGCGTTGAGGAGGGTGGCGGTATCCGAGGAGTTTCGCTGGAGGGCTTCGCGGAGGTAGGGCTCGGCGTCCGCAAGCCGTCCAAGCCGGACGAACAGGCGGCCGACCACGGCGGGCCCATTCTCGACGCCGCGGAGTTCCTCCGTCCGCCCCTCCACGAGTGCGAGTGCTTCCCCGGGGCGGTCCAGCTCGAGCAGCGAGGCGGCCTGCGCCACGGGGATGCGGGGATCGCCCGGCTCGGCATCGGCGGCCAGGCGCAAGGCGAAGAGCGCCTCCTCATGGCGGCCGTCGAGTTGCTCGAAACGGCCCAGGCGATAGAGGGCCTCGCCTTCGTTGCCTGCGTACCACTCCACGATGGCCATATCGCGGGTTGACGCGGCGTGGTTCGGGCAAAGGGCGAGGGCCTTTTCGAGATATTCGCGAATCTCCGCAAGGACCGGATCGCCCGAGAGGGACCCGGCGGAGGGGCGGCTCAAGTCGCCCAAGGCCAGCCGCTCCTTCGAAGCTTCGCCCAGCAGTGCCTTCATCCGCTGATATGCACCCGCATGGTGGATGTCCGCGTAGGCGCAGGCGTTGCGGTTGCCCGCCATGGCCCGGTCGAGATGCCAGCCACCGACAACCCGCATCCCGAGCGCGACGACCAGCGCCGTGCCTGTCACCAGAGTCCAGACCGGCAACAGGCGAAGCAGGTCTTCGCGAAGGGGGGAAGGTTGGTGCTTGCTCATGGCGAAACCGCTGCCGTCTCCCGTTGGGTGCGGGCAACCTGATCCGGCGATTGCGGGTAGGCCTCAATGCGGACGTTGCGCACCGTTGGGCGGACGGACATGCCGTCGAAGAGGCGGGTGCGCCATTGGAAGTAGCGCGCCCCCGGCGGCGCAGCGGGAAGGGCTTCTCCCGGTTCGACGGCCAGCCAGTCGCCCCATTCGACATCCCCACGGTCGACCCGGGAGCCAAAACGGACGGCAAAGTCCACTCGTGAATCGCCGTCATCGCCCACGTCCGCGAGCAGACGCCCGCGGGGTGCCTTCTGAAAGCGAAGGATCGGACTCGTATAGACGCCGATCGCGGGTCGCAGCTCGATCCGGTTGATGAGGACCCGTGCCGGGAAGTCCGGAGCCGCGAAGCTGATATCGAGGTGGTTGTCGCGGGTCTGCACCCGGGTCAGGTATTCGTAGCCGCGCCCCTTGGGGGCATGGCGGGTCCAGTCGCGCTCGTCCTCCACGCGAAAGAGGAAGTTCCCCGAGTTGCGGTCCTGCTCCAGGTTTCCGATGTGGTCGATCCCGAGGTCGTAGATCGTGGTCCCCGAGTTGGGGTCGGCGGGGAAGCGGAAGCGAACCGACGGAACGGTCTCGGTGAACTCGGCGGAAAGGATCCCGCGGCCCATGCCCCAGAGGTTGTCGACGGCCAGGAGCGGCCCCGTGCGCCCCTCGGCGAGGAAGGGGGGCTGGAAGTAACGGTTGACCGCCGGGTAGGCGGAGCGTTGCCGCGTCCGCAGGTTGCCGTCCGGCTGCCGCGTCGCGTTCAGGAATTCGCCCTCCGCCGGGAAGCCCGCGAAATCCCAGACTCCTTCCGCCGTGAGATACATGGAATCGTCGACGATGTAGATGAAATCGATCATCTCGACGTTGTCGTCGTGGGTCTGTTCGAGGTACTCCCGGTCCTCGTTCAAATGGATTTCGAGCCGGTGTTCGCCGGGCTGGACGATCCAGTGGAAGTCGAGGCTGGCCTCCTCGCCGGCCATCAACGCGTCAAAGCGGTGGTCCACTTTGCGAATCCGCTGCCCGTCGAAGGTGTGCGCGTAGGCGCTCAGGCGGAACTCGCGGATGAAGTCTCGCCGCGAGTTGTTGGCGATCGGCACCGAGACCCGGATGGTTTCGTAGGGCGCCGCGTAATCGCTGCTGGTGGTGATCCCCTCCGCGGTGATCTTCAGGTTTGGCGGCTCGACCATGTTCACCGTCAGCGCCGCCGTGTTATTGGCTCTGTTTTCCTCAAACTCGTCCACGTTGGTGGTGACCGCGGCATAGACGGTCACCTCGCCAGCGGCAGTGTCCGCCGGGTCCCACCGGAGGCGGAACTCGTGCTCCTCACCCGGGTTCAGAACCTCCAGCCGGTTGTTGCCCGCCCACGGCACCGCGTTCGGCGCGAGGTTCCCATCGATCCATGGCTCCCTCAGGTAGAGGCGCGCCTCCACATTCTGCACCGGGAAGCCCCCCGAGTTGCGGACCTTCACTTTGAAGAACACCGTGTTTCCCGCTCGGACGAAGTCGTTCTCGATGTAGAAGGAGTCCTCCAGGATTTCGAGGTCCGAGGGGTTCTTGATGCTCAGGTTGAAGACGTCGACCTGGAGGGGGCGGGCCACGGGCTGGCTGGCGTCGGTGACCTCGACGGCGAAGGCCTCCTCGCCCGTCTCAAAGGCCACCGGGGCGGTAATCTCGAGATCCTGCCGGGCGCCCGGCTCGAGCCGCTCGATGAACTGGCGCGGGCCGAGAGCGATCCGGTCCTCGTCCGGGTCCAGCCAGTAGAGCTGGATATACAAGGTTTCCAGCACGCGGTCGCTCAGGTTGACCACCGGGATGCGGAAGCTCGTCTCGTCGGGGCTGCGGACCACCTCGATCGCCTGTGGGGGGAACGAGAAGAAGCGCATGAACTCCTCGGGCCGCGAGAGGAGGATGGTGGTCTCCGCAAGCACCAGGGGGGGCTCGTCGCTGCGGGGTAGCAGCAGCCTGCCGGTGACCGAACCAATCAGCGGAGGGAGGCGGCGCTCGAACCGCGGCCGCAGTGTTTGCTTCGCAGGGATATCCAGGGGAACGCGCGCCAGCGTCCTTCCCGAGTAGCTGTGGAGGATCTCCAGCGTCGTCCCCGGAATCGCCAGTTCCGTTTCGTTGACCACGTTGAACGAGGCGGTGAAGGGGCGGACCACGCCTTCCTCGGCGATGGCCGCTTCCTTGTCCCATTCGAGGCGAACGTCCGTCCGCAGGACCTTGATGGGCGCAACGGCCACTTCATGGCGGCCCGCGGCTTCGTTCGATCCCGAGACCACCAGCCGGTAGTCGCCCGGTGCGAGATACTCGGGAACCTCCAGGCGGCCTGCGGTCGCCCCCCGGCGGATCCGCGTCCGCTGCTCGCGGACAACCACGTTGTCGGCATCAAGGAGCGTCGCCGTTGCCATGCCCCACTGCACGCCTTCGAAGGACGCTTCGAAGGTCAGCGCCCCGCCGGTCACCGAGAGGAACCGGTCCGGCGTCGCCCTCACCGCTGTTGCGACCTCCGGCTCCACGATCCGCACCGCCGGATCCCCCATCAGCAGGAACTGCTCGGTCACGTCCTGGTTGGTGCGAAAACGAAAGTAGTCGATCTTCGATTGCAGCGCGAGCTGGCCAACGCCGCGGAATCCGTGCTTGTTCAGAGCCCGGTAAAATCCCGACAACAGGAAGTCATGCTCGTAGCTGTTCGTGGCGGCGACCGGTATATACGCCGCGATCACCCCGCCATTCTCCCGGAGCAGGAAGTTCTCCGAAAGGCTCTTGCGCACCGGTTCGACCGGGTAGTCCACCCAGCCGGTGTCACAGGACCCCGCCAGGAGCACCGGGTACCTTCCGTTGCTTTCGATCCGATCGATGTCGCGGATGTGAAAAATCCGCTCGCCCGACCAGAGGTTCGGCCCGCCATGGCCCAGGTAGGTCACCGTCCGCGCGCCCCGGTTCATCGCCTCCACGATCGTGTCGGTCATCAACACGCTGCGTTTCCGCCAAATTCCGCGGAAGTAGTTCTCGTAGGGAAACTCCTGCAACGGATAGAAGATGGGTATGTTCGCGCCCGCGAACGCCTCGTTGACGATGTTGGTGGCAACGCGGAGGAACTCCGGCTCGTCGTCGAGCACAAACGCGTGCCGCGTCATCCATGTTCCCGCCGGCGGCGACTCCTCATAGGTGCGGATCTTTTCCAGTACGATGGCCACCTCTTGCGGTGTCTCGGCCGAGATGCGGCCAATCTCGATGTCGGGAATCGGCCCTGGCCCGGCCACCTTCGCATATCCCTCGTCCCCCCGGATGTCCTGGTTCGGAGACCGCCAGCCATACACCGGCACCAGGTTCTGCGTCACATCGTCCCGGTTGCGCGTTTCCTCCCACCAGTATTCCGATCCTTCCCCCACCAACAACACTCGTCGGAGCCGCGGACCGGTCCGGTTGTGGAAGGCATGGCGAAGGAAATCGTGGATCGCCTTGTCGCTCTTGTTGCCGGTGGCAAAGGCGTCGTAAATTTCGTCCGTCGACACCAACTCGACGATCTGGTCGCGGGCGCGGTAATCGCGCAGGGGCGCCGTCGCCTCCATGAGCTGGGGAGGCGCGATGATGATATAGTCGACCGGGCTGGTCTCACCGTAGAGCCTTGGCGCTTCGACCCGGGAAAAGGAGGGGACAGGCCGGGCGTAGCCAAACGCGCTGTAGACGATCTGCGGGGCGCCACCGGGGAACTCGGCCCGCACCTGGAGGAAGTCCTCCTCGCCAATACGTGTCATGCCCATGGGGAAAAACCGCGGGGCGAAGGGGTCGCTGATATCGGCGAGGACCCCCGAGCGGGCGAACCCGGGAGGAAATTCGAAGGCGAGCGTGCTCGACGTCGGCCCGTCGCTTTGGAGGCTCGCCTCCTCGTTCGGGGGCACCCCCTTCGCCAGCACGGGCGCGCGCACCTGGGCCTGGAGGAACATCATCGCCCCCGGCGCTCCCGAGCGTTCCGGGTTGTGCAGCGTCAGCACGTTGGTTCCTTCGCGCAGCAATTCCGTCTCAAACTGGAAGGTTAACGTGTCGATCGTGCCGCGCCGCGGCGGCGTCTCTCCGATCAGCTTGCCGTTCAGGTACGCCTCGTACTCGTAGCGCCGCCGGCCATCCACCGTCGTCGACCAGATCATGACGCGGCCGGCGGAATCGGGCGCCGCCTCCGGCAACTCGAACTCAAAGTCCATCGAGCTTCCTGCCGGAACCTCCGCCGTCGCCCACCGGCGCTGGGGCGCCCGCAGGTTGATCAGGTGGTGGTAGATGTTCGGCTCGAAAATCTCGATCGTCCGCATGGCCACGGCGTCCGGCTCGCGGGGGGGAGCACCGGGAATCGTCGCCAACTCCTCCCGGAGGGGTTCAGAACCCTCCTGCCCCACCACCAACCACAACGCCTGGTATGGCGTGGGCAGCCCGGACGGTTCAGGAACGTAGACCATTGCCGTCACATCGCCGGAAAACAGCCGCGATGTCGTCCGGGAAAACAGGAGCGGCACCTCGCGTCCGTGGACATAGGCGCGCACGCGGTCGATCTCGAGCGAGTCGGGATCCACCCCGGCCGCCCGGATGATCGACGGTCGAATCTCATAAAGCCCCGCTCCGGGAACCTTCGCCTTGAGGATCGGGCCCCGCTCCGCCGCCTCCTCCAGCATCCGGTTCCACGCCGCAAGGTCCCCGTCCGCCGGGAGCTCGGGCCGCTCCGCCACCAGCGGGATCTGCGCGGGGTTCAGCACAATCGGCTCAAGCATCTCGAGCAGGTAGGGGTCCCGCCGCCCGAGGTCCTCCCGGTCCGCCTCCGGCACTGTCCGGTCAAAGCGGAACTCCACCTCCATCTCGCGCGTGAACACTTGGCCACGACCGCTCGGGCTTCCCTGCTCCCGCGGCAGGTTCACCGCCACCAGCACGCTCATCTCCGCCCGGTAGATCGCCACCGAACGGAAGATATCGACCTGTTGCACGCGGAGATTCTCGAGCTCCGTTATGGTGAGGTCATTGTAATCGGTCAGCCTGTTCCCCTCGTACTCGTTGAGCACCGTGCCGCCATCGGCAACGAGAGCGATCCTCAGGTTCTCGACCTTCGCGTTGAGGGTCGCCCCCGGCGGGCCCGCCAGGATCACCGAATGACGGTATCGCGTCGGCAGGCGATGGGGCTCCGGCGGCACGAATCGCACCCGAACCCGCGTCACCGACTCGTCCGTCGTGATCACCTCCTGCTCGACGAATCTCTCCAGCTCGTCCTCGCGGTACGGCCGGCTGATCTCCGCCTCCACCGGCGGTGCCCCCGCAAGCAACGTCGCCGCCGCCGTCAGGAACATCAGCACTCGAAGGGAGGAAAGTATCTTCACTGTCATTAAAGAGGTCCCGTCAGCCATGGTGGATGGGGACTCGCACGGAACCCCCATTGTGGACCAAGACTTTTCCGCTTTGACACGCTGGTCAAGACGAGCCACCAGACGCTCCTATCCCTTCCCGGAGTGCCCCGTGACCGCCCCCCACCCGCTGCGCATCGCCATCCTCCAGGGCCCCAACCTCAACCTCCTCGGAACCCGCGAGCCCGAAGTCTACGGCCACGACACCCTGGACCACATCCACGCCCGCCTCCACGCCCTCGCCGCCGAACTCGGCGTCACCCTCACCACCTTTCAGTCCAACCATGAGGGCGCCCTCATCGACCGCCTTCACGAAATCCGCCCCGACCATCACGCCGTCATCATCAACCCCGGCGGCCTCACCCACACCAGCATCGCCCTCCGCGACGCCCTTGCCGCCGTCGCCCTTCCCCTCTACGAGGTCCATCTCTCCAACATCCACGCCCGCGAGCCCTTCCGCCACAACAGCTTCGTCAGCCCCATCGCCACCGCTGTGCTTTGCGGCCTCGGTGCCTACGGATACGAAGCTGCGCTCCACGCTGCCGTGGCGCGCCTTCGTGGGTGATTCTTCGCGGTAAGTCGCTGAACTGGAGCTGGTGATCGGACTCGAACCGATGACCTGCGCATTACGAATGCGCTGCTCTACCGACTGAGCTACACCAGCCCCGCAGAGAAGAAGCAACGTGGTGATCCCGTGACGGGCGTGTCAACGGCGATTGAGGTGGACTACTGGAAGGTCCAGCCGGTTCCGCCCGGCGGCGGGCAGGCGGGGTCGCCCTCGAAAATCACCCGGACTTCAAAAGCACCCTCCACGGTCGCCGTCACCCGCAGCTCCTCCCCCTCGCTTTCAAAGGGGGCACCGAGGCCATCGACTTCCACGTGGCAGACGACGGCTCCGGGGGCGAGGCGGGCCTGGAGTTCCCAGCTGCCTGCCTCGGGGAGCGTGAAATCCAGCACAGCCACGGTGGGCGACTCCATCCGTCCGCCGAGCCATCCGGCCGGTTCCCAGGCGGTAAGCACGATCGGGTTCGCGCGTCCGATCAGCTCCGCCAGGACGGCAGGCGCGACCCAACTGGTGGTGCCGCGGTTCGATTCGGTCCCCAAGACGTATCCCCACAGCTCTCCGGTGGGTTCGCCGAGGAAAACGCGGGCCTAGATGTGGGGGAAGGTGACGTAGACGCTGTTGCCGCCATAGAGGGTGGAGATCGAATAGTCGAAGTCCCCATCGAAGAGGTTGGGATAAGCGGCGAGCATGCGGTCCTCGTAGGTTCTGAGGGCGGCCGGCGCGCGCAGGGCGAGGGTCGAGAAGAACTCGGGCTGACAGCCGTTGCCGCTGAGGGGGTTGGTGGGGCCCCAGGGATCCGTCTGATTCTCGCTCATCGTCGTCGCCGTGAAGGTGCCCTTCTCCCAGAAGCCCTGGACGATCTGGTTGCTGTTGATGAAACCCTGTTCCCGTGCCCAGTCGGTATACCAGAACCTTGCAATGGCGGGAACGGCCACGCGCGCGGCGCGGACCGCGTGGTGACGGGCGGCCCCGTCGTCGCCGATTTCCCGCGCCATCCGCAGCGCCGCAACGTGGCCGACAAAGGCCGCCGTCATCGGGTCCCCGGTGCCCGTGCTCCACCCCATGTCGCCATTGCAGGTGGTCATCCAGGCCCAGTCGTCCGCAAGGTCCGTGTATCGCGTGATGGCAGCAACGGCGGGCCAGCTGTCGCGGACCAGGCTCCAGTCCCCCGTGTAGGCCGCATAGACGCCGAGCCCATACACCGGCAGCATGTTCCCCCATTCGATGTCGAGAAGGTACCCATTGCCCGGACCGCCGGCAATGGCGTATGTATAGATATACTGCAGCCCGGTGAGCGGTTCCGTCACCTCGATCCACGTCTTGCGGGGATCGGATGGTTCGTAGGGGGGCAGGCGGAAGGCGAAGGGGAGGTAGGACGCCCACGCGTTGGCGAGTTGGCTGCGACGTTGGGCATTGAGCATCGGCCATGCCTGCTGGGCGGGCGTCATGCCCACATAGCCAAGGTCGACGGCGTTGGTTGCCCACGATGCGCCGAGGCGGCTTGTCATGTCGTTGAGGAGCAAGACTTCCTCCTCCTGGGCAACGGGACGCAGGTGGCCGCGGTGCCCGAGTGGCGGAATCGGCAGTGTATAGACCGCCGTGTCGCCCGCGACCCATGCGAACTCCCCCTGGCGTGTCGGAAACGAGGAACGCTCGAGCGTTCCCAGGGACTCCGCCGCGTACCCCTCGCCCATCGCAAAGGCGAGGACCGGGGGGATGGGGGCGATCGCCTCGCCGTTGGTCGTGACGAAGGTCTCGGTGAGGGTCACGGTGGCGGTGTCGAAATCCACCGTCGAGGAGCGATTCGTCAGCGTTGGGACGCCACGGGGCACCCAGGATCGAAAGCTGGACCGCAGTTCCTCGAGTGCTGCTCCCGACGGTGCCGAAGAGAAGCGGAGCGGACCGCCGGGGGTGAAGAAGCGGACCTCGCCGAGGCCACCCGGTTGGGAAATCCGCAGTTCCGAGGTACTCCCCGTGTCAACCAGGGTCCAATCCGGCGCCAGGCCGTCGGCAAAGGCGATGCCGATGGCGGTGAAGCTCCCGGCGGAGGGCCGGAGCAACAGTCCCGTCCGGACAGGCGTGCCCGGCACCGTGTACGGCTCGATGGTGACTCGATCGCGGCTCAGCCGAAGGTTCGCGTCCGCCCCAAAGGTTGCGACGAAGCCCGGGTAGAGAAGAGTATACCGCACCTGCGTCGCGTCGCCCGCCGAGCCGCCCGGGAGGTGGAGCACCTTGGCGGACTGGTCGATGGAGGCGACTGCGGGGACGACGGAACTGCTGGCAAAGCGGATGGTGATTCCGCTCAGCTCGGCGCGGTCCGGCCAGATGTCGAGGGTCAGCAAGCCGTCGTCGTGGTAACGGCCAAAGCGCCCGAATCCTTCCGGTGGGGCCGCGGCGAGCGGATGCACCGCCGCCAGCAGCAGAAGCACGGTGAGGATGGCTCGATTCAACCCTGTACCCTCCAAGGTCAGGTGTTCCCCGCAACGTGCACCGCCGCCGGCAACCCACAAGGATCACTCAAGACACGATGCGCGATTGGTGACCCGGGAGGGACTCGAACCCACACTCCTTGCGGAACCAGAACCTAAATCTGGCGCGTCTGCCAGTTTCGCCACCGGGCCACGGTTGGATGGGGACCGATGGACGAGGAGCGCGTCGAGGGGAATGCGGGGCGGTTCGTCTTGTCTCCGTCGCCGGTGAGCGGCGGTATCGAGCGATGCACGTGCTCATGATCGTTCGGGGTTTTGCGGCGGACGGGCCGGGGCGCCTGATTGGCGACCTGCTGGCGGCGTGGCCGGAGGAGGCCGGTCGGGTCTCGGTCGCGGCGCTTGAGGGGCCGGGCCCCGGTCTCTCGATGGAGAACGTGTACCGGCGGGAGACGACGCGGCTCGGCGGCGAGGTGCGGGTGGTTCCCGGATCGCTCCGAAGCCTGGGCACGGCGATCGGTGCTCTTGCGAAGGTTGCGGGCGAGATCGGGGCGACGCACCTGCACGCGCACCTGCTCCGGGCGGACCTGATCGGTCGCGAGGTCGCCCGGCGCACTGGCCTGCCATACGTCGTGACGGAGCACGGCATCCATGCCTGGTCGGAGAAATCATGGCTCCTTGGGCCGGTGGTGCGGACGTGGTATCGCCATCGGCGGCCGGGAGGGTTCGCCATCGCGGCGGTCAGTGCCAAGGTGCGGCGGGATCTCCTGCGTGCGGGGATTCACCCATCGCATGTCTATACGATCGCGAATGGAATCGACCTTGGCCGGTTTCGCGTGCCGATGGGGGCGGAGAAGGCAGAGGCGCGGCGGCTGTTGGGGTTGGGCGAGGAGGACAGCCCCGTCCTGGGGCTGGTGGGCGGGTTGACTGCCCGCAAGGATCCGCTGGCGGCGGTGGCGGCGCTGGAGGAAGTGCGCGGGGCGCACCCGCAGGCGGTGCTGCTCGTGGCGGGGGAGGGTCTCATGCGTCGGCGGGCCGAGGCCGCGGCGGGCCCTGGCGTGCGGTTTCTCGGATGGCGGGCGGACCCGCGGCCCGTCTATACGGCCCTGGACCTCCTGTTGCATCCGGCGGTCGATGAACCCTTCGGGCTGGTCCTGGGGGAGGCACTCGCGTGCGGCGTGGCGGTCGTGGCGCGGGCGGGGGCCGGGCCCGAGGACCTCCTGCCGCCGCCGCCGGGGGGATTCCTTGCGGGGTGCGGACAACGCGCCTTCGCCGCTGCGTCGCGGGCCGGCCTCGAGGCGGTGCTCGGCTCCCCTCATCACGCGGCGAACCTTGCCCGTGCCCGCGCCGAGGCCCAGTTCGACGTTTCCCGTGCGGTCGGGGAGTACATCAATCTATACCGATTGGTCTCCGGCCGCTAGCCGCGCCCGCTACCCGCACGGTCGCCCCTCTCCCCGCTCAGAACATCGACATCGTCTTCTTCTGGATCTCGCCGTCCTCGCGCATGACGAACACGGCGTTCTTGAACTTTTCCACCGACTCGAGGTAGATGCGCACCTTGCGGGCGCGGTACTGGACCTCGGTGAAGGCGCCGACGTTGACGCTGATGAACTCGCCGGTGCGGGTGTCCTCCACCTGGGCCTGATCCTTCCAGGCGAGGCTGAGGCGCCAATGGCCGATGACCTCGTCGATGGGAGGCGGGGGCGTGGGCGTCGGCGTGGGCCTTGGCGTCGGCGTGGGCAGGGGGATGATGGTCTCGAACATGTTCACGCGCGAGAGCGAGGCGAGCGTGGCGCCCTCCTCGTCCTCGCTGCGGTCCTCCATTTCGATCGCGCGATCAACAATGCGCTGGATGCGGTCGATGTCCGGCTCGCCGGGCACCTGGCGCTGCTCGGTGATCAGCATCACCGCAATGGCCACGATCGTGACAAACAGCGTTGCGTTGATAAGCATGAGGCGCTTGGGGCTCATGGGGCGTCTCCCTTGGGGGTCACCGGCTCAGCCGGTCGAGCCGGCTGGCCCGCTGCTGCACCGGGGCGATGCGCGACACCGTCACGCGGGTGATCACCCGCGGGCTGTCGCGTGTATACGTCATGGCGACTTCGCGAAAGATCAGGCTGTTCTCCTCGAAAGTCTTCAGCAGCCGGACCGTGTCGTCGTAGGTGCCCTCGATGCGGACGGCGACGTTGATCAGCTCGTAGTTCTCCACCCCCTCGATGTCCTCCCGCTCGGGTTTCAGCGGCGGGAAGTCGAAGCCGTTCTCCCGGCAGATTTCCGCCACATACAGCGTAAACGCCACGTCGGGGCGGATGTCCCCCTCCTCGTCGACGGGGAACTCGCCGATGCGCCGGAAGTCCCGCTCGATGAGGTAGATGTCCTCAAGGCGCTCGATGTTATCCTCGAATTCCTCCTCGAGGCGCTCGAGATCCGTGTCCCCCGCGGCCACGTTGCTGATCACTCCCTCGAGCCCGAACTGCCACGCCGCAAAGATTATCACCGCGACGATCGTCGCCACGAGCAGCACCTTCTCCCTCGGCTTCATGTTGTTCATTCGTCCTCGTCGCCTCCGGAAAGGTCGTTAAGTTCCGCGGTGATCTTGAAGGCCCAGACCTGGCCGCGCCGCGAAAGGTTCTGGGGGTCCGGCTGCGGGGTGGAGACGTTCGAAAAGACGAAGCGCTCCTGGTACTGCATGCGCTCGAGGAAGTCGGCGAAGCGGCCGAAGTCCTCCGGCGTGATCGCCGTTCCCGAGATGTTGACTTCGTCCCGCGAGGAATAGTTGAAGTCGGTGAGCGTGAGCACGCCGCCGACGCGCTCGCTCCCCATGCCCTCGAAGGTGGCGATCTGGTCGAGTATATACAAGGCCGGGGCGCGGTTTTCGGTAATGCGGCGGATGATGTCGAGCTGGAAGCCTTTCTCCTCCAGTTCCTCCACCAGTTCCTCCATGTCCTCGTTGGCGACCGTATAGCGCTCGCGGAGTTCCGCGTTGTGGTCCTGCTGGGACTGCCAGGCGAGGAAGAGGAGGCACAACGTGATGACGACCATGGTGGCGGAGACCATGAGGAGCATCTTGCGCTCGGCGGCCTCCTGCTGCTCGAGGACCTCGCGGGGGAGGAGGTTGATGCGGTTGGCGCGGGCGCGGGGGTTCTCCTCCTCCTCGGCGAGGCGCATGGCGGTCCCAAGGGCGCAGACCATGCCCGGGAGGATCGTCTCGTCGATGCGCCCCTTGCCGGTGCGGGGGACGTCGCCCATCGGGTCGAAGAGGCGCACGTCGGTCTTGAGGTTCACCGAGAGCGCTCGCTGGAGCCCTCGGAGGACGGTCCCCTCCCCGGCGAGGTAGATGTGGGCGTCCATGGGGATCTGGTGCTCGCGGGCGGTGTGCTCGAAGGTCTGGCGGATGAAGCGGACCACGCGGGCGATCCACGCACGGGCCTTCTCGCCCACCGCCGTCGTCGTCGGGCCTTCGTCGCTCGTCTGCGAGGCGATGCCCCCGTCCAGCAGAAAGTCGTCCGGCGTCAGCAGGTCCAGCCCCGCCAGCTTCTCGAGGGTGATCGCCTCGTCGAGATGCATGGCCTGCTGGAGGTCGCGGCAAAGCTTGTCGAGCCCGATCGCCTGGGAGCGGCCGGCAACCGGCATGCCCTCGTGGAGGATCACGATCTCCGTCTGGCTCCGCGTCAGGTACAGGAGCACCTCGCAGCGGTCGCTTTCCGGAGGGTCCGCGTGAAACGCCTGGAAGGTCCGCTGGAACGCGATCGTGGTCACCTCGCCCACGTAGGCGTCCACGTTGGCGGGTTCGAGGATCGCCAGCGCCTCCTCGATCACCGGCGCGTCCACCGCCGCCAGCAGCACGCTGCTCCCCTCAATCCCATCGGAATGGAGGATCGAGTGGCTGACGATGTGGCGCTCCGCATGAAAGGGAATGAACTTCTCGACCTCGAACTGGGCCATGCCGGCGATTTCGTCCTCGTCCGCCGAGGGCAGTTGGGCCAGGCGCACGATGGCGCTTTGCTTCGGCAGCAGGATCGCCGCCTCGTTCACCGAGATCTTCTGCTGGCGGAGCGCCTCCTTCAGCCGGACACCGCGCTGGATCGCCCCTTCCGCGTCCTTGCGCAAATCGCTGCAATCCACCGCGAAGGCGTGCTCGATCGCGAGCGGCTTGCGGCGCTTCTTCTGCGCCACGAGCACCTTGAGACCGAATTCCGAGGGTTCAAGAACGAGTAAGCTGGACATGGATCGGGGAGCGGTTCCTTGGATCAGCGTCTATACATCTGGACGATGCGGACGAAGGGATATTGGACCTGGAGTTCGTTCTCGCTGCTTTCACGACGCTCGTAGCGGCCCGAGTTCTGGTCACGACGCTCGCGGGCGCGGTCGATGTACTCGAAGTCCTCCACGCGGGTGAAGGTCGGCACCTCGCGAATGGCGATGGCCTCCAGCCGCACGCGCACCTCGCCGACACGGCCCTCGGAGATAATGCGAAACGCCTGGGAACTCACCCCCACGTCGACCCCGAGCGCGCCGCCCTGCGTCAACGTCTGCACCTGCTGGTCCGCCATCATTTCCGTGCGGTCCTTGAAGGCGTTGTCGTTATCGATGTCGTTGTCCTTGCCGCCACGGCGGTTGCTGACGAAGCGCTCCGCCCAGGAATCGCCGTTGGATTCCCCGGCGGCCTCCGCCAACGCCGCCAGCACGTGCACCGGTGCCGTGTTCACGTTCAGGGTCCCGCCCCCATGGACCGTGAAGTAGTCGCGGAGTCCGACCGGCCGCTCGTCCCCCCGGGTCCGTGGCGGGTCAATCTGGTAGAGCCGCCCCGTCGGCTCGCCGATCTTCTCGCGGTAGAACTCCGCCTCCGGCGTCCCCGCGCCAAAAAACGCGTCCGCCGTCACCCCGTACAGCTCCAGCAACTCCTCCACCACGATGAAGTTCTCGTTGCGCATGCGGATCGGGTCCACCTCGTCGATGTCCGTCTCGCCCCCTTCCTCCTCGCCCATGATGATGGCGTAGGCGATCCCCTCGCTGTTGGCGGGAGCGGTGGGCAGGGTTGGCACCGTGTCGCCGTCGCGCCAGTCGGCGATCATGCAGGCGAGCGTCTCCGCGCCCTTCTCGTCGTAGCCGAGCCGCTCGAGGATGGCCTGCATCAGCGGCACGTTTACCGGCGACATCTGGTTGAGGTTCAGGAGTCCATCCTCGTCGAAGACGCGGACCGAGAAGGTCCCCGCGTCGTCCCCCCGGCGCAGCTGGACCTCGTCCTTGTCCTCCTCCGGCCGCGCCCACACGTCGCCCTCGCCGTCAAAGATCTGGGCTTCCTCGCGCCGGTCGAAGATGGCGTCGTTCCTCAGGTCCACGATCGCCTTGGCGATCCCCGCGCGGGCGAGCGCCTCCGCCTCCAACTGCTTCTTTCGCGTCGAGGTGATCGTCGTCTCCGTCGCCACCTGGAACAGGAGCGAGTAGGCGATCAGCGAGAGGACCACCAGCATCCACAGGACAAGGAGGAGGACGACGCCGCGACGCGGCCGGCGGGAGCGGAGCAGGAGCATGGTCAGTACTCCTCGAGAGCGCCGGGAAAGATGAGCTGGAAGCGTTCGTCGCGGAGCGCCCGCTCGTTCTCGCGCTCCTCCTCCGTCAGCTCGTCCCAGGGGGTCCAGGTTTCCTCGGAGGGGAACAGGCGGAAGATGCGTCTATACGTGGCGGTGCGTTCGCTGTCGGCGTCGGCGGCGAGGGTCAGCGTCAGGCGGATTGCCGCCGGGAGCCTGTCGAGGGGCGACACGGTCTGGTCCGCGATAAAGTCGTTCCATCCGGCGTCGCCGGGGAGGACCGTCTGGCGCCAGTCGCGCTCCTCCTGCTCCTCGCGTTCGTAGTCGCCATAGATCGTCCGCGGGTTGCGGATGCTCCGCGAGGTCGAGTCCCACGACTCCACCTCGTACCACTGGTTGTCGTACCAGAAGGCGTAGCGGAGGTCGAAGGTGCGGACATTTTCCGCAAGCCGCGCATAGCCGGGGATCACCGGCTGGCCCACGACCTCGCCAAACACATCCCGCTCCTGAGCCTCCACCGTGTCCTCGCTGCGGATCAGCATGCCTTTCTGGACCGAGTACTTGATGCGTGTCAGGCCCATGGGCCAGTAGGTGCCGCCGGCCTCGAGGGGGCGGTGGACGACAAAGGTAATCGTGTCCGTGGCCCCGGCGTTCTCGCCGCTCATTTGCAGGTCGATGATGCGGGCCTGCTCGTAGGGATTGCCGACGGTGCCCTCGTTGTCGGGGTCGTTGGGATCCCCGTAATTGTTGAAGAACGACTCCCAGTCGTTGTTCGCCTCCGCCTGGACGCGATCGCGCTCCATCTGGGTGATGAGCTGGTTGGCGACCTCGTTGTAGGAGGTTTCGTCGCGGATGATGATGTTGGTCAGGTCGCGCTCGAACTGGTCGAGGGCGTAACGGGCGCTTTCGAGCATGAGAGTCTCGCGTTCGGCGATGCGCTGGGTGCGCATCGCCCCTCCGAAGACCGTGAACACCACCACCGCCACGATCGTGAAGATCGTCATGGCCACCAGGATTTCGAGGACCGTGAAGCCGGTCTTGTGCAGGGGCGGGAACACTAGAAGATTTGGTTGGCCTGAAGGGAATCGATACTGAACACGTCCGGTTCCAGAAGGATCGTGTCGATTTCCACGTAGAGGGTGCGGTCCCGTTGGCGTCGGTCGAAGTTCGGGTTCTCGTAATAGATCTTGATGTTGGCGAAGTAGATCTGCTCGAGTTCCTGGCCGAGGCGGCCGCCGGGGCGCTCCTCGTAGTTGGGCTCCTCGGCTTCCACCTCCAGTTCCCAACTCCAGCCCTCGAAGTCTTCTCCGAAGCGGCTGTCGTCGCTGAACTCGCCCTCGGTGGTGCCTTCCGCCGGCGGCTCGAGGATGAGATCGTCCATGAGCGATTCGGCCAGGAGGATCGCGACCTCGTTGTGGCGGATGCGTTGGAGCGAATCGAGGGACACGATGAACCCGCGGATCAGCGCGACCATGGCGACCGCCATGATCACGATGGCGACCATGACCTCGAGGAGGATAAAGGCGCGGCGGGACTTGGGCGTGGCCATTAGTTGGATCCCCAGCGGGCCGCCTCGGAGTAATAGGCGCCGGGGCCTTCGATCTGGGCACGGGTGCGCGCCCGCGCCCGCTCGGCGATGCGCTCCGCCGCGTCCCGATAGTAATCCACCCGCTCCTCCTGCGACATCCCCGCTGCCTGATAGAAACGCCCGCTGTCACCCTCCTCCGCCGAGGCGAAGTCCGAATCGTCCGGCAATCCAAACTGCGCCGGATCGAGCCCCCGCTCGCGCAGCTTCGCCGCGAAGGACTTCGGCTTGCCCGCGTACACCTCCACGCGCCCGGCCATCTCCTCGAAGTCCACCGTCATTTCCGTCTCGCGCGAGTTCACCAGGTGGATTGCCAGCCCGGTGGAGTTGCCGTTGGGGAAGAAGCGCAGCTCGTGGCGCTCCTCGTCGAGGTCGAGCTCCCCCTCGCGCGTGCGCAGGGAGGCGATGCGCACCTGCGGGTGGAGCTCGCGGGGTTCCTCTTCGCTGAGGCGCTCGCGGTTACGTTCGCGTTCTTCCCTGCCGGAAAGGTCCTCCTCCTCCGGCGGCTCGAGGAGATCAATGCTCCAGGTAAGGCGTTCGTCCTCGTCCTCGGGGAACTCGATGATCAGGCGCGTTTCATGGCCGCGGACGATGGCCATGTGCCGGGCGAGGCGGCCGGCGGTGACAAAGTCGCGGGCGGCCGAGCGCAGCGCCGCCCGGTCTCGTGGGCCCGACATGCTCGGGAGTGCCACCGCCAACAGCACCCCCAGGATCACGATCACCACCATGATCTCGAGGAAGGTCAGGCCGCGCCGGGCCCCTCGCTTCATCAGGCGCCTCCCGTCGGGTCCAGGCTGAAGATCGGCAGCAGCATCGCGATCACGATGAACCCCACGATCAGGCCCATCACCACGATGATCACCGGCTCGATGAGGGAGGTCAGGGCGCGGATCGATCGGTCCACCTGGCCCTCGAAGGATTCGCTGATCCGAATCAGCACATCCGCGAGGCGGCCCGTTTCCTCGCCGATTGCCATCATGTTCACCGCCACCGGAGGAAACACCGCGCTTCCGCTCAGCGGCTTCGCCACGCTCGATCCCTGCGTGATTTCCTCGATCATCTTCTCCACCTCGGCGCGAAACACGTCGTTCTCCTGCACCTCGCGGACGATATCCAACGCGCTGAGGATCGAGACCCCGTTGCGCAGCAAAGAGCCGAGTGTGCGGGCAAACCGCGCCACTTCCCGCTTCTGGATGAGCGGACCAAACACCGGCAGCCGCAGTTGGGTGCGGTGCCACAGCAATCGCCCCTCCGGCGTTCGCGCAAAGGAGTAGAGCCCGCTGGCCACCACCGCCAGCAGCAGCAGGATAATGTACCAGTAATTCTGGGAAAAGTTGCTCGCGTTGATCAGCAGTTGCGTCGGCCCGGGCAGCGCCTGCCCAAGCGCGTCGAACGTCCCCGTGATCTTGGGAATCACATAGGTGAACATCACAACGATCGCCCCCGAACCGGCGATCACCATCACCGCCGGGTAGGCCAGGGCGGACTTCACCTTTCCCTTCAGTTGCTCCTCGCTTTCCGACAGGTCCGCGAGGCGATTCAGGACCTCATCGAGCATGCCCCCCGCCTCACCAGACTTTACCATGGCGACGTACAGCTTGGAGAACACCCGTGGGTGCGACCGCAGCGAATCCGCAAAGGTCGACCCGCCCTGCACGTCCTCCAGCACCTTGTTGATGATCTGGCGCAGTTCCTCGTTGGCGGTTTGCTTCTGGAGGATGCCGAGCGCCTTCACCAGCGGAATGCCCGCACCGATGAGGTCCGCCACCTGGCGGTTGAAGCTGGCGATGTCGGCGCTGTTGAGCCGGCGCTGGAAGAGGCCCGGCTGTTGGGCCGCGGCGGGGCCCTTGCGCGGGGCTGGCTTGGCTTTCGCCGCGGTCTTCGACTTGGTGTCGCGCTTCAGGTCCGTTGCCGAGGGCTTCTTGATCAGCCGGGTTGTTTTCAGCTGGGTACCCCCGCCGGACCCGCCGCCGCTCGTCACCTGAATCGGGAAGTAGCCCATCTGCTGGAGGCGCGAGACCACCATGGCGCGGCCGTCCGCGTCCATCACTCCCTCCACGGTGGACCCTTTCTGGTCCTTGGCCTTGTAGTTGAACGTGGGCACCGGGTCAGTCGAGGTTCTGCCCGAAGGCGATATCGTGTCCGTCGAGATCCTGAACCCCGAACTCGAGGCAGCCGTACGGCTTTTCGTGCAATGTGTAGTCGATCGTGGCGCCCCTGCTCTGAAACTCCTCGTAGAGGGCCTTGGCGTCGTCCACCCAGATATACGCATTCCACATCTTGTCGACGACGCGCCAATGTGGGGTGGGTTCCTGACCGCTGCCGACCAAGGCAAGCATGACGGTCACCTGGCCCCGCCCGAGGATGGCAAAGTCAGGGGGGTCGTTGAAGATTTCCGCCCGCTCGAAACCCAGCTTGTCCCGCCAGTAGGCGACAGCTGCGTGCAGGTCCTTCACCAGCAGAATCGGAGCGCACCGGAGCAGCCCCGCTTTCGCTTCTGCCATCACCGTACCTCGATTCCGACGTCCGGCAACTCGGGCAGGGGGCCCGGGGCCGCTTCCTTCGCCCCGTCCTCAACCACCTGCGGGTCGAACTCGTCGTTGAACTCGTCTTCCATGGTAACGCGAAGGACTTCGTCCGGAGTGGTAACGCCTTGCTTGATTTTCTCCCAGCCGTCGAAACGGATCGGCCGCATGCCCTGCTTCATCGCGACCCCCTTGATTTCGCTGGCGGAGGAGTTCGAGACGACCTTGCGCCGCACCGATTCATTCATCCGCACCATCTCGAGGATCGCCGTCCGGCCCGCGTAGCCCGTATATCGGCAGGCCTCGCATCCCGCCGGCCGCTTGAACGCGAATTGCGAGGCGTCCTCCCGTGTCATGTTCACCTGGCGGATCAGGTCCGGGTCCGGTTCGTACGTCTGCTTGCATCGTGGACACAGGACGCGGACGAGGCGCTGGGCCAGCACGCCCTCCACCGAAGAGGCAATGAGGAAGGGCTCCACGCCCATGTCGGTCAGGCGGGTGAACGCGCCACAGGCATCGTTGGTGTGGAGGGTGGAGAAGACCAGGTGGCCGGTCATGGCGGTCGCGATGGTGATCTTGGCGGTCTCGGGGTCGCGTGTCTCACCCACCATGATGACATCGGGGTCGAGTCGCAGTGTCGTGCGCAGGATGCGGGCGAAGGTCAGCCCGATCGGGGGATTCACCTGGATCTGCGTCACGCCGGGGATGCGGTACTCGATCGGGTCCTCAATCGTCAGGATCTTGCGGTCCACCGAGTTGATTTCCGACAGGGCGGCGTAAAGCGTCGTCGACTTTCCGGAACCTGTCGGGCCCGTCACGAAGACGATCCCGTAGGGCTTGGAAATCATCTGGCGCATCAGCGACATGTGATCGCCGGAGAAGCCCAGCCGCTCGAGCGTCGTCATTTCCGAATCCCGGGAAAGAATACGGATCGCAATGGATTCGCCGTAGGGCGTGGGGACGGTGGCCACGCGCAGGTCGAATTCCTTTTCCCCCATCTTGATCTTGATCTTGCCGTCCTGGGGCAGGCGCCGCTCGGCGATGTTCAGGTCCGCCATGATCTTGAACCGGCTGATGATGGCCGCCTGGAACTTCTTGATGGCGGGGGGGATCGGTGCTTCGTACAGCATGCCGTCGATCCGGTAGCGGATGCGCAGTTCCCTCTCCATCGGCTCGACGTGGATATCCGTCGCGCGGTCGCGCATCGCCTCCTGGATCAGCTGGTTGACGAAGCGGATGATGGTCGCGTCGGCCGCCATCTCGTCGATGTCGATATTGTCGGTCAGGCTGACTTCCGCGTTCGAGGGGTCATCGGAGCCCGAGTCCTGGCTCAACCGGTCCAGCACCGAGCGGGCAATGCCGTAGACGTTGTTGCGAGCCTTCTCGATTTCCTTGGCGCTCGCGACCGCCACGTCCACCTCCACCCCGAGTTGGCGCCGAAGCTCGTCCAGCATGAACATGTCGTGGGGCGTCGAGGTCGCAATCGTCAGCAGACCATCCTCGAACTCCAGCGGCAGCACCCCGTAGTGCTCGGCGAGTTCCGCCGGAACAAAGTTGAAGGCGGCTTCCTGTGGATGAAGGTCCTGCGTTCGATAGAAGGGCAGGTGGAGGGACTTCGCGACCGCCTCGAGCACCTTCTCTTCTTCAACCAGTCCCATCTTGACCAGCACCGCCTCGAGACGGTCGCCGGACTTGTGGGCGTCACGGACCGCCGCGTCCAGTTTCCCCGGGTCCAGTGCTCCCATCTCGATGAGGATCTGGCCCATCTGCTGGTCGGTCGATTGAATCATCTGCGTTGCCTTCGGTCGGGGGTCTTCTTGTCGTATCGGACCGTAAAACGGCGATACTTGTTCGGCGGAATGGCGGTTTACCCGCCCGGAGAGCCACTCTCGCCGCGCTTGTATCCTGCAAGGAGCAACAGCAGCGCCAGCAGGCCCGCGATAATCAGGAAGATGCGGCGCCAGATGACCGTCGCCACCTCCTCGATGCCCGTCAAGGGGCGCGGCGTGACATATTCGCCGCCAGCCGGTGCCAGATATTGCCCGCCACCCGGCCACGTCCAATACAGCGCGAAGTCCGGATCTCCACCCTGCGGGTGCCCGATGATCTCGACCCGGAAGAGGTGGCGGCCCCGGTCCAGAGCGAGCGGAACCCGTCGGATATGCGGCCCCCGCGGCTCCAACTGCTCCGCCACCACCTGCTCGTCCACCAGGATTCGGTACAAGGCGTCGGCCTTGACGGCCAATTCCAACGGGTATGCTTCCGACGCGTTGAACCTCTGATCGAACCAGCCCTGCCAGGTTCCCCCCTCATCCACGAGCAGCAGATGCGACCGGCGGGCACCGCTATCCGTCTCCTGCCAGCCGCGGGGCCCGGAAAGAAACAGAACGATTGCGATGGCGCCCAGCGCGGCCCCTGTCAGGAGAAACGGCTTGTCGCTTACGGAGGGTGCCGGCGGCCCGTCCGGCGGTCGTTCCGTGCCCAGATATCCCCTCAACGGCAGCAGCAACGGATACAATCCCACCGCCACCATCGACAAGGAGAGGCAGACGAGGGCTATGCGGAAGGGTCCGGGGAAGGGCGGCCAGGCGGGTTCGAGCGGTACGCCCTCGAGCCAGGCCTGCCAAAGGCTCATCTGCGGCAGGAAGAGCCATTGGTTTTCGATCCCGTGCAACGGCCACGCCCCACGCCACCAGGTTATCGGAGAATACCAGGTGTAAACGAGGGCCATGAGGCCGGACCAGCCCAGCGCGGCGTAGAGAGCCGCCCGAACCTCGGGGCGAAGGGAGAGACGGTTTTGGAGAAGGGCGGCGACCCCCGGAATCATGAGGGCGAGGGGCGGCAGGAGGAACCGCGGACCCGCCGTCCACCCCCCGTGCCACGTCCAAAACCGTCCATGAAAGACCAGACTGAACAGCAGGAGCGCCGCGCCAAGAAGGGTTACCTGGCGGACGTCCCTGTCGAGTTTTCTCCAGCAGACAAGGGTAAAGAGCACCGCCGGGAAGAAGAGGAGGAGCCCGCGCTCCGGGGAAACCAACAGCCCGTGGAGACCCGTGAGCAAGGGCGTGGTGAAGTCCTGCCCCTCGTAGCCGGTGGAGAAGGGAGACCCGCGCAGACCCCAGTTGACCGAGCCCGCCACCAGCACCCCCGCCAAGGCCGCCGAGGCGGCAGCCGCCACGGCTTCCCGGGAGGCTCCGGCGCGCCAGCCCCACACAATCACCAGAGCCACCAGCGGGAGGACCGCGAGCCGGGCGAGCACGGCAAAGAGCGCCCCCCCCACCGCCAGTCCAATCCAGGGCAGCACGGATTGGGGCCGGTCCCGGGTGTTCCAAAGCCCGGCTGCCACCGCTAGCAGTCCGGCGGCCGCCAGCGGTTCACTGTAGAAGGTCAGCGAGGCGGGAAGAAAGGGACCCAAGACCATCGGGACAGCGACCCAGAACCACCGATCTTCGCCCCGGAGGAGCAGCGCCGAAAGGACGCCGATCAGTCCGAAGAGAAGCGCATTCGTCAGAGGGAAGAAGGTGATGGGGAGGCCGGTGGTGAGCCCGGCGGTTTCCGCCACCCGGGTGAGGGCGTAGGCGGGGAGGCCGACGATGGGCATTCCGACGCCGTAGCCGGTGAAGCGCTGGCCGTGGAGTTCGTTTTCGAAGACGAGGGAGCCGCGCTCGGCGAGGCTGGCGGAGGTGGCCGCCATGAGTTGCTCGTCACTCGTTTCGAGGATGCCGCGGAAGAAGAAAAGGGAAAGCCCGAGAAGGACGGCGAAAAGGCCGAGGGCACCGGCGCGGGGGGGGACGTGGGCGGCTGTCAAGGGGTGGCCCCCGGGGCGGCCGGCGATTCGCTCACCGCCGCATTTTCTCGCGTTTGCGCGCGCCGCTCATGGAGGTTGTGGGGCCGACCGGCTCCAGCCCTTCGAGTGCGCGCAACCCGTCACAGAACTTCATGGCATTGCGCGGGCGCCAGTGAAACGGAAACGAGGCGCATTGCTCGGGCTTGGCGCCATGAATGCGGCAGCCAAAGAGCCCCTCGTCGTTCTCCTCAAGGAAAATGCAGGAGTGGGCCTCGTCGTTCTGGTCGACGAGGATGACGCCTTCGCCGTGGGACTGGCAGTAGTCGGCCAGAAAGCGGTCCGGTGGGAGGTCGAGGTAGGCGGCGGCGCGGCGGATGTCCGCCGGGGTGAGTTCGACATAACCATCGCCGCGGCAACAGTTGCCGCATCGGTGGCAGGCAAACTCGGTCTTCCAGGGCCAACCGGGACGGGGTTCCTTGCGGAGACTCATGGAGCGGGATTGTCGTCATTCGGCGGGGACTGTCGAAGGGAATCTTGAGCCCGGGATGGCCGGAAGCCTTCGCTGCCGCCTTGTCGGAGGAAATCGATCAGGCTTTCGCGAAAGATGCGGATGCCCCGGACACCGTGGCGGACTGCCGCCAAATCCCCATTGGCCACCAGTTCGTAAACGCGCCGGGTGGTCATGTCGAGCATCGCGGCGACACGGGCGGGGCGCATCAGCGGAGGAAGGTTTTGTTGCTCGATGGCATTGATGTACGCCTCCTGATCCGGATGGTCGGTGATCGGGGTGCGTGCATGGCGATGGCCCGGCATGGGTGAAACTCCTCGGTTGGAAATCGGGAGCCATCGGAGAACGGAGCCGCCACGAGGCGTCTCTTGAAGGCGTCTGGAACTCTGCGGAACTTCAGCGGGAGGGACCCGGTTGCCCTTTGCGCCGGACTTGAGCCTTGGCGGGGCGCTGCTGCTCGCGGTCTACTACGGTTGCCTCGGTGCGTTGGCGGCGCTGGGGCTCCACCGGCTTTGGCTGCTTGCCCTGAGTCGTCCCGCCCCCGAGCCGGAACCGCCCGGGCCGGCCGAATGGCCGCAGGTCCTCGTCCAGCTCCCGCTTTACAACGAGCCGCGGGTCGCCGAACGGCTCGTCCGCGCCTGCGCTGCCTTCGATTATCCAGCCGGCCGGCTTCATGTGCAGATCCTCGATGATTCGACGGACGGGACGACGGCGGTGCTGGAATCCGTGATCGCGGAGGTTGCGGCCCGGCCCGGCGCCCCCCGCATCAGCCACGTCCGCCGGGGGAACCGGACGGGTTTCAAGGCCGGCGCCCTCGCTGCGGGCCTCGCGGCGACCAGCGAGCCCGTCGTCGCCCTCTTCGATTCCGATTTCGTCCCCCCGGCCGATTTCCTCCTCCGGACCGTGCCGGCACTGCTCGCGGAGGACGACATCGGCTTTGTCCAGGCCCGATGGGGGCACCTCAACGCCGGGGAGGGGTGGTTGACGCGGGCTCAGGCGACGCTCCTCGACGGTCACTTCCTCGGGGAACACGTGGCCCGGAGCCGCCACCGGCTGGTCTTCAATTTCAATGGGACGGCGGGTGTCTGGCGGCGGGTGGCGATCGAGGCCGCCGGCGGCTGGCACCACGACACCCTCACGGAGGATTTCGACCTTAGCTATCGCGCGCGGTTTGCCGGATGGCGGGGCCGTTTCCTCGCGGATGTGGTGGCGCCGGCGGAACTTCCGGCGTCGTGGGGCGACCTCCGTGGCCAGCAGTCGCGCTGGGCCCGGGGCTCCATGCAGACGCTGCGCAAGCTGCTGGTGCCGTTGTGGCGTTCGCGGCTGGCCCTGGTGGAGAAGGTCGAGGGCACCCTGCCCCTCGTTTCCAACGGCGCGTGGATTCTGCTGGTGCTGGTAATGGTGCTGCAGGGGCCCGTGTTTGTCCTGCGCCAGTCGGGCGGGTTATGGAATTTGTTCTGGCTTGATGTGGCGTTGCTGGTTCCGGCGACAGGGGCGTTTGGGTTGTACTACCTGTGGATCGGGCGGCGGGCCGGGCGAGGATGGAGGAGTGCGCTGGCGGGAGCCGGGGCGGGATTGCTGCTCGGGGTGGGATTGGCAGTGAACAACGGGCGTGCGGCGCTGCGGGGGCTGTCGGGTTCGACGGGGGTGTTCGTGCGCACGCCCAAGTGGGGGAGCGGCGCGCGGCCGCGGACGCAGCGGCGCATCGCTCCGGGCGAGGCATTGCTGCTGGTGTCTTTGGTGGCGACGGGGGTGTGGGCGGGAATGGAGGGGGTGCTGACGGCCATTCCGTTTCTGGCATTCTTTGCGTTCGGGGTGGGGTGGGCAGCGAGGGGGGATTGATAAACCGTTGCGCGCCGGGGTGGCTGCCCGGTCCAACGCTGGTGGGGGAAACCCTTTGCATGGCGGCGCGGGCTGCCGTCACCTTCTGGCCCTCCCCCGAAAGGCCCTCCGAGGCCGTTATCCCGTTGGAAAGAAGCGAGGTACCATGGCGCGTCAGCCGGAAGACGTGGAGAAGAAGACCACCAAGGGGACCCGCAAGGCGTCCTCAAAGAAGGCTGCGACGGAAAAGGCGGCCCCGAAGAAGGGTACCCCCGCGGGGAAGAAGAAAGGGACCGAACCGAAGCCCACGGCGGCCACCTCCAAGAAGGATGGGCCGGAGAAGAAGGCCAGCGCCACGAAGCCCGCGACGAAGGGCTCCGCCAGCCCGAAGACGACGGCCGCGAAAGCAGCCACCACACCCGGCAAGAGTGCTACGAAACCGGCCGCCAGTACAAAGAAGGCGCCCGCCAAGAAGACCACCACCACGGAACCGAAGGGGGCCGGAAAGAAATCCGCGGCGGTGAAGAAGACGACCGTGCCGAAGGCGAAGCGCGCCGGCGGTGAGTCCTCCGCGGTAGCGAAAACGGATGTAACGGCGCTGGATTCGGCTGCGGGAGCAGGGGTGCCTCCTGTGCCCACCGGTGCCAGCCACCTCCTGGCGGACGGCGTGCCGGTCGAGGACTTCTGGTCGCTGGTCCATTGCCAGTCTTGGGACCCACACCGGCTCCTGGGGGCCCATGCGGGGAGCTGGAACGGGGAGGACGGGATCGTCGTTCGGGGATGGCACCCGGACGCGCGCCAGGTCGACCTGCTGATCCACGGCGAGGAGAAGCCGGTGCCGATGGAGTCCCTGGAGGTACCCGGCGTCTTCGCTGTCTGGCTTTCCCGCCGCGCCTTTCCCCTCCGTTATACGCTGCGGTTCACCTTTCCGAGCGGGGGTGTGTGGGAGATTGACGACCCCTATCAGTTCATGCCGTCGCTGGGCGATTTGGATCTGTGGCTTCACAGCGAGGGGAACCATTATCACGCCTACCGCAAGTTCGGCGCGCAGCTCACCGAGATGGACGGGGTGCGGGGGGTGGCGTTCTGCCTTTGGGCGCCAAGCGCCAAGCGGGTGAGCGTCATCGGCGAGTTCAACAATTGGGACGGACGCCTCCACCCGATGCGGTCCATGGGCGGCTCCGGCGTCTGGGAACTCTTTGTGCCCGGGGTCAGCGAGGCCGACGGCTACAAGTACGAGATCCTCACGCAGGATGGGCACCTTCGCTTCAAGGCGGACCCCTACGCGTTCGGGTTCGACCTCCGACCGTCCACCCATTCCAAGGTGGTGAACCTCAATGCCTACGCTTGGAAAGACAGCGAGTACATGCGCCAGCTTCAGCAGCGCCAGCCGCTCCAGGAGCCGGTGGCGATCTACGAGGTGCACCTCGGCTCGTGGATGCGTGTGCCCGAGGAGGGCAACCGCTGGATGACCTACCGCGAGCTGGCGCACTCGCTCGTTCCCCATGTGCAACGCTACGGGTTCACCCATGTCGAGCTGCTCCCCGTCGCCGAGCACCCGTTCGACGGGAGCTGGGGCTACCAGGTGACCGGCTACTACGCCCCCACCTCGCGCTTCGGATCGCCCGACGACTTCAAGTACTTCGTCGACTACATGCACCAGCACGGGATCGGGGTGCTGGTGGACTGGGTACCCGCGCACTTCCCCCGCGACGACTTTGCCCTGCGGTGGTTCGACGGCAGCGCGCTGTACGAGCACTCGGACCCGCGGCGCGGCGAGCACAAGGATTGGGGCACGCTGATCTTCGATTATGGCCGCCCGGAGGTGAAGAATTTCCTCCTGTCGAACGCGCTCTTCTGGCTCGATGAATACCACATCGACGGGCTGCGGGTGGACGCGGTGGCGTCGATGCTCTACCTCGACTACAGTCGTCAGCCGGGCGAGTGGGTGCCCAACCAGTTCGGTGGGAACGAGAACCTTGAGGCGATCGCCTTCCTGCGCCAGCTCAACGAGGTGATCCACGGCCAGTATCCGGGCCGGTTCATGGTGGCGGAGGAATCGACGGCTTTCACCGGCGTTTCGAGACCGACCTACAGCGGCGGCCTCGGGTTCACCTTCAAGTGGAACATGGGCTGGATGAACGATACGCTGCGCTATTTCCAGCGCGACCCGGTCTTCCGCCAGCACCACCAGAACGACCTGACCTTCGCCCTCGTCTACCAGTACACGGAGAACTTCATCCTGCCCTTCAGCCACGACGAGGTGGTCCACGGCAAGGGGTCGCTCCTGGCAAAGATGCCGGGCGACTGGTGGCAGAAGTTCGCGAACCTCCGCCTGCTGTACAGCTATCTATACGCCCACCCGGGCAAGAAGCTCCTGTTCATGGGGGCGGAGTTCGGCCAGTACAATGAATGGGACTACGCCCGGTCGCTGGACTGGCACGTGGCGGGAAGCCCGTTGAACAAGGGAATCGAGCGGATGCTGGAATCACTCGGGTGGACCTACCGGCGAAACCGCGAGTTCTGGCTGTTCGACAACGAGCCGATCGGCTTCCGGTGGATCGATTTCAGCGACAACTCATCTTCGGTGCTTTCCTTCGTGCGGCAGGGCCCCGAGGGGCACATCCTGTGTGTGTTCAACTTTACGCCGGTGCCGCGGCTTGGCTACCGCGTGGGGGCGCCGGGACAAGGCACCTATCGGGAAATCTTCAACAGCGACGCGGGCGAGTTTGGCGGCAGCAACGTGGGCAACTACGGACAGGTGTTCACCCAGGAGCTGCCCTGGCACGGGTGTCCCCATTCGATTCACCTGAATATCCCGCCGCTGGGGGCGGTGTTCCTCAAGCACGAGGAGTAGGGAGGACGTTCAGGAGGGGGGGGCGTCTTCGTCCGGTAGGTCGCCGTCCTCCTCGTCGTCGCCAAAGACGAAGTCGGCGAAGTCCTCCGCATCGGCGAACCAAAGCGTCTCGGCGTCCTCGTCCTCGCCGCGGACAAGCACGCCGCTACCGGTTTCCGTGGCGTAGATGTAGGCGAAGGCGACGCCGGCCTCGACGGCCGCGCTGGAGTCCTCGAAGGAGAGCAGGATGTCCCACCGGTTGCCCTCGAGGTATTCCTTGAGGCGGGGCTCCTGGCGGAGGATCTCGTTGATGAGTTCCTGGATGGCGGGGTCGCGCTCATCCCGTGGGGTAACGGCGACGTGGATGGTGGGCTCGCCCTCGTCTTCCTCGAGGTCGGGGAGTTCGACGTGGAGGTGGGCATCGTTGAGGGGATCGTCCGCGCCCTCGACGTCCGCAGGCGCCAGTGCCGTCCCATCCTGGATGAAGCGTCCCTCGAGGCCGAGCAGCTCGACGAGGGATTCCGAAAGGCGCCGAAAGCTGGGGACCGTGTCGTCGCGGCCGAAAAGCAGGATCGCCGACATGGGGGCGACTCCTCCGTAGGTGGCTTGGCCCCCATCGGGTAGACAGCGGGCAAGGTCGTCAATCCATGATGCGTTTCGGACTTTCCTTCCTTGCGCTCCAAGGGGGGGGCTCCCATTTTCCCCCGCCGGAGAAGACCAACATGATGCGCCCCTATTTCCTTTTTCTTCCCCTCGCCTGTGCGCTGATGCTCCTGCTGCCGTCGGCTTCCGGCCTGCGGGCCCAGTTGCCGACGACCGGCACCCTTGCCCAGCGCGGCGAGACCATTCGCGTCGGCTTCGTCGACATCGACCTCGTTCTCGAAGAGAGTCGTGCCATTCGGTCGATCATCACCGAGATCGACGCCGAATTGGCGGACGAGGCGGGGGAGATAGAAAGCAAACGGGCGGAGGCGATGCGGCTCCGCCGCGAACTCGAGCAGCAGGACCCGCTCCTTTCCGAGGAGTCCCGCCGTCAGCGCCAGCAGCAGATTCTCGACCTCCTCGCCGAAGTGGAGGAGCTGGAGCTGCGCTTTCGCCGAACCATCCGGGAACGCCAGCAGGTCTCCATCGAGCCGCTCCTGGAGCAGGTGGTGATCTTCATCGCGGACGTGGCGGAGCGGGAGAAGTTCGACCTGGTGGTGCGGGGCGAGGCGGTGTTGTACGGCGCGCGGCGGGTGGATTTGACGCCCGAGGTGGTTCGCGAAATCGACCGGCGGGGGGAGGAACTCCGCGCGCGTGTCCTGCCCCCGGGAGACCTCGATGATGGCCCGGAACTGCTCCCGCTGATTCCATGACGGCGACTTCCATGATCGCAACGTTGAGAACAGGCGGGCGTCCGCGGCAGACCGTCTCGCACGCGGTGGAGGTGGCCGGCGCCGGCCTGCATACGGGACTCGACTGCCGGGCGGTGATCCGTCCGGCGGAAGGTGGCCGCGGCATCCGGTTCCTACGCAAGGGGGCGGGGGAGATTCCGGCAACGATCGAGACGGCGGACCCCGAGGCAAGTGTCCGCCGGACGGTGCTCGTGGCTGCCGATGGCGGGAGGGTTGAACTCGTGGAACACCTGATGGCGGCCTTCGCGGCGTCGGGAGTCAGCGATGCCGAGGTGGAAATCGAGGGCCCGGAGGTCCCGTTTCTGGGTGGGGGGGCACGGGAATTCCTGGAGGCGCTGCTGGAGGCAGGGCTCGAGGAATGCGGGGGCGGGCGGCCGCTCCTCGTGGTCGAGGAACCAATGGCCTTCCAGTGCGACGGTGCGGTGCTCGCGGCGATGCCCGCGGAGGGTTGCCGTCTCTCGGCTTACGTGGAGTATCCAGGGACCGTGGTGGGGAGCATGGGGGCATCGGTGGAGTTGGATGCGGGTGTGTTCCTGCGCGAGATTGCCCCGGCGCGAACCTTTGCAGCCGCCTCGGAAATCGAGGGGCTGCGGGCCGCCGGCCTCGCCAAGGGCGGGAATCTCCAAAATGCCGTTGTGTTCGACGCCGGGAAATACCTGACTGATCCCCTTTATTTTCCGGACGAAGTTGCCCGGCATAAAATCGTGGACCTGCTTGGCGACTTGGGCTTACTCGGCTGTGAGATGCGGGGACACTTTTGGGCATGGCGGGCCGGTCATCGCACCCACCTCCTGTTTGCCCGCCAACTCCTTTCCAGAACGATTCGAGAAGAATGAGCGAGGACCTGAGAGACAAGTTTGGCTTTTGGCCCCCCTTCGGTGCGGAGACCATCCGCAAGATCATCCCCCATCGGTACCCCTTCCTCCACGTGGACCAGATGACGACCTTCTACGAGGATGGGATGGAAGGATACAAGCTGCTGTCCAGCGGCGAGCCCTGCTTTCAGGGCCACTTCCCGGATCAGCCGATCTTTCCGGGCGTGCTCCAGATCGAAACCGCCGCCCAGGTGGGGGCCTGCTGGATCCTTTCCCTCAGGGAAAATCTGGGCAAGATCGCCTATCTGATGTCGGTGGAGGAGGCCAAGTTCCGGCGCCCCGCGATCCCCGGCATGCGACTGGACGTGAAGGGAAGGATTCGGAACCTCAAGTCGCGGACCGGACGCCTCCAGGCGGAGGTCACCAGCGACGGACAACTGATTTCGAATGTGACGCTTCTCTTTGCCTTCCAGAAAGAGGATAATGGTGCCGGCCGTGGCGAGTAAGGTCTATGTGGACGGAGCCGACTCCCGGCTGGAAGAGGTGCCGAAGAAGATCGGGCTCATCGCCGGCGAGGGCGAGTTTCCCATCACCCTCGCCCAGGCGGCGAAGGGCGAGGGGGTCGAGGTCATCACCTTCGGCATTCACGGTTACGCGCACGAGCGCATCCGCGAGTTCAGCGACCGGCTCCACATGCTCAAGCTCACGGAATTGTCGCGGCTCATCGACCTCTCGCGGGAGGAGGGGGTGCGGCACATTGTGATGGCCGGCCGGGTGCCCCACGGGCTGCTGCTCCTCCGCCAGATCAGCCTCGATCCCAAGCTGCTGCGGCTGATCGCCCAACTGCCCAACAAGAAGGCGGACTCGGTGCTGAAGATCGCCGTGGAGGAACTCGAGCGCGAGGGCTTCACGGTGCTCAACTCGACGTTGTTCCTTCGCTCGCTCATGCCCGAGCCAGGCATTCTGACGCCGCGGGTCCTTCCCGACGAGGAGATTATCCGCGACGTGGATTTCGGCTACCCCCTCGCCAAGCAACTCGGAGCGCTGGACATCGGCCAGACGGTGGCGGTGAAGAACCAGGTCGTGGTGGCGGTGGAGGGGCTCGAGGGGACGGACAAGCTCATCGAGCGGAGCTACCACCTCGCGGGCGAGGGCGTCGTGTTTGTCAAGGTGGCCAAGCCACGCCAGGATATGCGGTTCGACGTGCCGGTGGTGGGGTTGACGACGTTCAAGCACCTGGTGAAGGCACGTGCGGCAGCGCTTTGCGTGACGGCGAACCGCTCCCTCTTCTTCGACCGGGCGGAATCGATCGCCCTGGCCGAGCGGCACGGCATCTGCATCATGGCCCGGCCGGACACCGATACCATCCGCAGCGTGACGCCGGTTCCCAACGCCTGAGTCCCCCCACGCCTGCTTTCGCGTTGCGAACCGGCGCCGGAACGGCAAGCTTCTCTCCCGCGTAAGGCCCATCGCGCCCGCCTTGGGGAGACCAGACTTTGAACATTACCATCCACGTAAGCAATGGCGAGAGCTTTCGCTTTGCCCAGCCGGACAAGGAAACCGCCCTCAAAGTCCTTGATGGCTTCCAGCCCAACAGGCTCTTCACGCGCCCACAAATCCTCGTCCACGGCAGCTTCTCCGTGAGCGGCTTCAGTTCGAAGGAGGTGGAATTCATCGAGTTCGAGACAGATCTCGAGCCCGGGTGGACGAACCGCCAGCGCATGGAGTCGCTGCAGGTGCTGGCGAAGGAGGACTTCGACGAGGCGCTGATGAAGTTGACGCGACGACTGGAGAAGGGACTTTCGACGGAGGACGAGTCGGCCTTTCACGGGCTGGTGGACTTCCGCTTCCTGAGCGGGCGGGAGCTGTACCTTCGGGCGGCGTTCGAGAAGCTGGGCTCGATCGACGACCGCCACCGGCTCCAGAGCTTCTTCGAGTCGGAGGGCTTCGCGGCCCGGATGTCCCGCGGCGGGTGGACGGTGATCAACACACGGGCCATCGTGCGCTATACAATTCAGCCGGGCCCGCCGACTGCTCCCCTCAACGCGTGGGTCGCCGCACGCCAAGGGGATTCCTTCGGCTCGCGCCTGAGCATGCAGCAGGTCGACAAGCGTTCCCTCGAGGATGTGGAACCCTGAAACCAAGCCACGCCGCCAAGGAACCTCGAGGGACCGCGCTGGCTCCCGGGTTGCCGCCCCGCCCGCCGTGGAGTAATCACACTCCATGAGCCGCCTGGTGTATATCCACTTCCTGCTGGTGGGGCTCGCGCTGGTGGCGCTGATCTTTGCCGCCTTTCACAAGAAGCCGTACCTCGAGGTGCCGACCGTGATCGAACCACGGGGACTGGACGAGACGGAGGAGCAACTCGAGCGCGCCGTGCGCGACGAGCGAAACCGCGAGATGGCCCTCGAGATTCCCGGCGTGGCCGGGCCCAACTCGCCTGCCACCACTCCCATCCCCACCCCCGAAACGACTTTCCAGATCCGTACCCGCAACGAAACCGCCTTCCCCTGATTCCCCGCCCCGAGGCCTCCACGTGACGATCCTTCGCCAGACGATACTCCGCGCCGCGTTTCTTCCCGCCGCCTGCCTGGCTGGCCCTCCCTTCCTCCCTGCCCAGGGTCCCGAGATCGCCGAAGCCCGCTTCCTTCCCACGGCCGCCCGGGAGTACCGCCTCGGCGGCCCCACTATCCACAAGGTCAACCGCCGCAGCAAGGAGCTGATGGTCGCCGACTTTAACACCGATGGCCTTCTCGACTTTGGCGTCATCACCAACGAGCGCAGCATGCTCGAACTGTTCCTCCAAAGGGAGGAGTTCGAGGCCGGTGCCGACCGTTTCGCCAAAGAGACGGTCACCCTGGACCGCATCGTCCGGTCTGCCGAGCCCATGGACGTGAACGGCGACGGCCGAACCGACCTGATCATCACCAGTTCGCCACCGAGCATCGCGGTCATGTACCAGGACCGCGAGGGGCGGTTTGAAAGCCCGGAGGACCTCGCTCTCGAGGGGGACCGCCTCGTCACCGCCGACTTCAACAAGGACGGCCGCGACGACCTCCTCGTCTATGCGGAAAAGCGCTTCGACCTCCTGATGGGCGAGCGCCGGGGCCTTTCCCTCGAGCCCACGCACACCTTTCATACCACCGGCGAGCCCGCCCGCGACCCCATGGTGGTCGACCTTGATGGCGACGGGCTCCTGGACATCGTTTACCACGATGCCAGCCAGTTCGAGGATGTCGTCATTCGTCGCCAGGCGGCCGACGGCACGTTCCCCTCGGAGTTCCGCGTCAGCTCGACGGTCCTGCGGGCGGTGGCACCCTTTCCCCGGCCGGGAGCCGGCATCGACGCCCTCGCGGCGGTCCTCAACACGACACGGGTCCTGACCGTGTTCGAACTCGAGGAGGCGGAGCGCGACGACCCCTCCGCGCTCCTCTCCTTCTCGCCCATGCAGACGATTCCTTTCGATGCCGAGACACGGTCGAACCGCACGCGGGCGATCACGACAGACCTCGACGGCGACGGGCGCCTCGATGTGGTGGTCCATGCCTCCGACCTTTCCGTGCTGCGCACCTACCGCCAGACCCGCACCGGCGACCTCGTGGAAAGCCGCCTCGCGACCTTCGACGGCATCGAGGCGGTGGTTCCCCTGCCGGTGCCCCCCGGCGAGCCCACCCCGCTGATGATCTTCTCGCCCGAGGAAAACGCGATCGGCTTCGCCCGGATGGACGGGAACGGCGAGCTTCCCTTTCCCGCCGTTCTCCCTGTGAGGGGCGAGCCCACCGGCGCAACGGTGGTCACCATGAATGGCGGGACGCACCTCGCGGTGACCGTCGAGGATGAGGAGGGAACGCCGATCCTTCGTGTCTATACGCTGGGGTCCGACGGTTCCCTCGGTGACCCGCGCGAGGCCCTCGCGGAAGGCGACAATCCTTTCGACGGGGTGGACCTCGTGGGTCTCGAGGCGTTCGACCTCAACCGCGACGGACGGGAAGACCTCGTGGCGTACGCGGATTTCCAGCCGGCGATCCCGCTGCTCCAGACGGAGGAAGGCCGGTTCGAGGCGGTGGAAGGGACGAGCGGCCTGCTGGTGGGGCTGCTGACGAGCGCGCGGCCTTCGACGCTGGACCGTGCCTCCGGCACCGGCGGCGTCCTCGCCATCAAGGAGCAGTTCGCCCGCTCCTTCGCGCTGGACGAGGACCGGAACGTGGTGATCAAGCACCAGTTCAACGGGCGGGGGGCAAGCTCGAGGCTGGTGGCGGCAGGGACGGGAACCCTCCGCGAAGGGCGCCAGGTGGTGGCTCTTCTCGATCGCGGGGAGACGGCGGTCACCCTCTACGAGCAGGCGGAGGCGGACGGCCCGTTCACGTTCCTCCAGGACGTGGACCTCGACGGCGCCGAGTACTCGACGCTCCGCCTCGTGGACTTGAACGGTGATGGCGACGACGAGGTGCTCCTGGTGGCGTCGGACCGCATCGGGGTGCTTTACCCACGTCGGATGTTCGGCGGGCTGGCGGACCTCGCGACGCTGACCCCGGCGGACGAGGAGGAGGGCGGCTACGGAGTTGTCTATACGGCGGACCTGATCGAGGCGCCGGGAATGGAGTTCGCCCTCGTGGAGATGAAGGACATGCTGCTGGACCTCGCGCTGCTGGGCGAGGACGACGAGGGGCGCCCGGCCCTCCATCGCTTCTATTCGTTCAAGATGTTCGACAGCGAGTCGACACTTGCCCGGCGCGTGAACCTCGACGCGCTCCCCGAGCCCCGGGAATTCACCGCCGCGGACCTCGACGGCGACGGCCGTCCCGAACTCGTGACCCTCATGCACGACAACGTGATCGTCTATACACCCCTCGACCCCGCGGAGGACGACGAAAGGTAAACCGCATGGCGAACTCGCCCCTGGCACCCTGGGCCAACAACTCGCCCGACTGGTACAAGGACGCGATCTTCTACGAAGTCCCGGTGCGCGCCTTCCAGGATGGGAACGGCGATGGCATTGGCGACTTCATCGGCCTCACCGACCGCCTGCCCTATATCCACGACCTTGGCGTCAACTGCATCTGGCTCCTCCCCTTCTACCAGTCGCCCCTCAAGGACGACGGCTACGACATCGCCGACTACTACCAGATCCATCCCGACTATGGGACCCTCGGCGACTTCGAACGGTTCCTCGACGCGGCCCACGACCTGGGCATCCGGGTTATCGCGGACCTCGTTGTGAACCACACCAGCACCGACACCCGCTGGTTCCAGGAGGCCCGCCAGGATCCCGAGTCTCCCTATCGCGACTACTACGTCTGGACCGATGACCCCTCGAAGTACTCCGACGCCCGCATCATCTTCCTCGACACCGAGGCGTCCAACTGGACCTACGACCACATCGCCGGCCAGCACTACTGGCATCGCTTCTTCAGCCATCAGGCGGACCTGAACTACGACAACCCCGCCGTCCAGGAGGAGATGCTGCACGTGGTGGACTTCTGGCTCGCGAAGGGGCTCGACGGATTCCGCGTCGACGCAGTGCCGTACCTCTTCGAGCGCGAGGGAACCAACTGCGAAAACCTCCCGGAGACCCACGAGTTCTGCCGCCGCCTGCGCGCCCACGTCGACAAGCACTTCCCCGGCACCGTTCTCCTTGCCGAGGCGAACCAATGGCCCGCCGACGTCGTCCAGTATTACGGCGACGGCGACGAGTTCCACATGTGCTTCAACTTCCCCATCATGCCCCGCATGTTCATGGCCATCCGCAAGGAGGACCGCAAACCGATCGAGGACATCATTCTCAACCTGCCGGAAATCCCCGCCGGTTGCCAATGGGCCACGTTCCTCCGCAACCACGACGAGCTGTCTCTCGAGATGGTGACCGACGAGGAGCGTGACTACATGTATTCCGAGTATGCGCGCGACCCGCGGATGAAGCTGAACCTCGGCATCCGCCGCCGCCTCTTCCCATTGATGGAAAACAACCGGCGCGCGATTGAGCTCCTCCACAGCATGCTCATGACCCTTCCCGGTTCCCCGATCCTGTACTATGGCGACGAAATCGGCATGGGCGACAACATCTACCTCGGCGACCGCGCCGGCTGTCGCACCCCCATGCAGTGGACCGGCGACCGCAATTCGGGCTTCTCCCGCGCCGACCCCAGCCGCCTCTACAGCCCGGTCGTCAGCGACCCCGGCTACAACTATCAGGGCCTCAACGTGGAAAGCGCCGAGCGGTCCCCCTCCTCCTTTCTCAACTGGCTCAAGATGCTGATCCGCACCCGCAAGCAGTTCCCCGCCTTCAGCCGTGGCCGCATCAAGTTCCTCCACCCCAGGAACTCCCGCGTGCTCAGCTACCTCTGCCTCTCCGACTCCCAGGTCATGCTCGTGGTGAACAACCTCTCGCGCTTTTGCCAATACGTGGAACTCGACCTGCAGGAGTACGCCGGCCGGCGTCCCTATGATTGTTTCAGCCGCCTCCCGTTTCCCGACCTCGGCGAGTTGCCGTACCTTGTGACGCTCGCGCCCCACGGATTCTACTGGTTCGAGCTTCGGGAGGAGTAGGGCGAAGCCCCCGCCCTCATCCTCTCCAGACCGTTTCCCCACGGCATAGGGCGGACGGCACTCCGGGAGCCCCGTTGGCGCGGCCGGCGCCGCAGGCCCCGGGCCGTTCTCGGGCCCGCGCTCGCCCGGCGGATTGGTGGTTTCGCCCCGGCTTGAACCGGGGGACGCTGCCGGCCGGTCCCTAGTTCAACATCCAACCGACGCCATCGCTCGCGGCGGCGGGGTCGATGCGAAGGGAGAGGGGTGTGCGCGGCCAGGAGGCGCGGTCCGGGATGGCGAAGACGGCTCTGGTGCCCTCTGCGTCCTGGGCGACCTCCGCGGCGGTGGCGGTGACGGGATTGTCGAAGGCGTCTAGCCAGGTGAGGGTGGCGGCGGCGGCGGGTTGGCTGTCGCCGAGGAGGGTGAGCTCGAGGTTCATGCCGTCGCCGGGGCGTTGTGTATACAGGTAGAGGCGGGCATCGAGCCAGAGGTTGAACTGGACCTCGCGCTGGCCGGCGTCCGGTGGGGCGAGGGTGGGGAGGGGGCGGTTGAGGCGATAGTCCGTAAGTCCGAGGAGGGCCTCGTAGGCGGAGGTGGTGCCGGTGTCGGGGCGCGAGGCGGGGACGCCCTGGTAGAAGACGCGGGCACGGAGGCGATCGGTGGCGAGGCTGCCGAAGCCGCTGCCGTCGGTGTCGACGGGCATGAGCGTGGTGGCGCTGTTCATGGGGGGGGCGGTGAGAAAGCCGGGGATTGCGAGGTTGGGGCCGAAGACCGAACCGCCGGAGCCCGTATAGCCAAGGCCATTGGGTCCGGAGGGATCGCCGTAGTAGTTGTCGGTGGCGGTGGTGGGGAGCGTGGCGTTGGCCGTGCCGATGGAGAAGGTCCCCGGATTGTTGAGCCAGTTCCAGGCGAGGGTGGGAATGCCGGACTGGTCCTGGATGAGGATCGCACGGCGGTCGCCGGTGATGTTGTAGAAGTGGTTGTCGGTGAAGGTGTTCTTGTCGCCGGAGTTCTGGAAGTAGGCGCCCTCGAGGGTGGTGCCGGGGCGGCCGACCATGGTGCTGAAACTGACCACGGTGACGGCGTTCGGATCGGGATAGATCGCGCTGAAGAGGCAGTTCTGGTGCTGGAGGCCGTAGAAGCTCGGTTCGTAGAGGAGCATGTGGCGCGCGACAAAGGCGGGGGAGAAGGTCTGCATGGTGGTGCCCTCGGTGGGGAGGACGCCGGGGAAGCCGGGCTGGGACGGGAAGGCGACGTAGCCGGACTTGATGCCAAGGATCATGCCGCGGGAGAAGGCGCGGCTGGTTGCGTCTATGTTGAGGTCGTGGGTACGCGAGTTGAGGATGGTGCTGTCGATAACGGTCATCAGGCTACCGGGGGCGGCGGGACTGGGGTCGGAGTCGACCTTGCGGCCGGAGAGGCCGGCGGTGCGCGCACCGGCAACGAAGCTGCGCTCCAGCACGGCCTCGCTCTCGTTCAGCAGGATGCCGTTGTCCGCCCCGTCGATGACGAAGCAATTGTCGATCGCGAGCTTGCTTTCCTGCGCAAAGACCACGTCGAAGTCGTCTATATTGATATCCCCCCTGATGACGTCGCCGAGGAGGAAGGAGTCGCGGATGAGGCCGTTGCCGACGCGGGTCATGTTTACCGCGTTCCGGGCGTTGCGATAGAGGGTGGAGTTGGTGACGACGGCCGTGGGGGTATCGACGAAGACCAGGGCCGAGCGCATGGCGGTGATGGTGAGTCCGTCGGCAACGCCCGAGGCGAGGTTGTCGAAGTTGATGGCCTCGCGGCGGTCGGCCATGGGGACCGCGGACCCGTCGATGGTGCATCGACGGATTTCCGCGGTGGTGGCTGGGGCGTCGGCGAGGAAGATCGCCCGGCTGCAGTCGGTGAAGGTGCAGTCGACCACGCGGGCGAGGCCGAACTCGCGGGCCATGATGGCGCCCTCCTCGCCAATGCCGAGCCCATCGAAGGAGACCCGTTCGATGTCAAACCCGAGGCCCGGTGAGAGTCCGCCGCCGGTGCCGAAGCTGTTGATGGCCCGCCCGCCGTTGGCGGTGAAGGTCCCGCCGCGCCACGTCAGCTGGCCACCGTTGTAGAGGCGGATTTCCGCCGCATTCGTGAAGTCCACGCTTTCGAGGCTGACATCGCCCCCGGCGACTTCGACCGCCGTCGTGTTCATCCCTGCGAGGGTGCTGTCGCGCACGGTGACGGTGGCGCCCGGGGAGGCCTGCACCAACCGCGCACCATTCTCCGCGACAACGTTCTCCAGCACGCCGGTCGATCCGCTTCCGAACAGGATGCCGCCGCCGTTGCGGATCGTCACGTTGCGGATCTCGAGGGTCAGTCCCGCGCCGACGATGTAGTAGGTGGAGTCGTTGCCGAGGTCGAGGACGGTACCCGCCGCGCCGTTGAGGACTGTTGGCCCGGCGGTCAGATTCAGCCCGCCCGTATAGACGGTGGAGGGGGCGAGGTCGATGGTGCCGCCGCCACCCCCGACGACGGAGGAAAGGGGAGTGGCTTGCGCGAGGCTCGCTGCCAGCACAAGGACTGCACAGGGGAGAGATGTGTTCATTGTCGGCCCGCCGGAAAGGGTTTGGCTGGGCTCGCGAGGCAATACCCGTGGCTCAGTCTTCTGTAAACCAGCCCCAGGCGTTGGTCTGCTTCAGGCCGCTGATGGCGTCGAGGAGGGGAATCCCCTTGGGGCAGACCTTGGCGCAGGACTGATCGTCGCTACAATACTCAACGCCTCCCGCGGCTTCAAGGGCCTTCACGCGCTCTTCCTGGTCCGGCGCGCCGAGGGGCTGCTGGTTGAAGTAGTAGACCTGCATGAGCGTCGACGGCCCAACGAAGGGGGATCCAGGCTTCACCTGGGGGCAGACCTCGAGGCACAGGCCGCAGGTGATGCACTGGGAGTACTTGTAGAGGACCTGCTGGAGTTCCGGGTCGACCTTGGGGGGCTCGTCGTCGGACTCGCTGTCGCCGATCTCGATCCAGGCCATGGAGGCCTTGAGCCCGTCGAACATGAGGCGGCGGTCGACGAGGAGGTCACGGACGACGGGAAACTTGGTGAGCGGCTCGATGCGGATGGGTTGCTCGAGGTCGTCGATCAGGGTGGAGCAGGCGGCGCGGGGCTGGTGGTTGATGATCATGGCGCAGGAGCCGCAGACCTCCTCGAGGCAGGAGGCGTCCCACACCACCGGCTCGGCGCGGTTGCCCTCAAGGTCCACCGGGTTGCGGCGAATTTCCATGAGGGCGGAGATGACGTTAAGGCGCGGGCGGTAGGGGATGCGGAAGGACTGCCAGTACTGGGGGAGCCCCGGGCCGTCCTGGCGGCAGATGTCGAGCTGGATTGTTTCGGGCATGGGGGGACTCCCTGGGGTCAGCCATACAGGCGGGGACGGGGCGGTTCGAAGCTGGTGGCCACGTCGCCATAGGAGATGGTGATGTCGTCTTTTTCGGTTTGATAGTCAGCGTGTGTGGCGCGGGCCCACTTGCGTTCGCGTTCGATCCAGGCGTCGAGCCAGGCGCGGGTTTCCGGGGGGAAGGCGCCGTTTTCCACCACCGCCTTGGGCCGGAAGGGGACCGCGCGTCGTTGCTGCAGCTCCTGGATATACACTTGGTAGGGGCCATAGCTGGCCGGGTCGCACTGGGCGCCGGAGGCGGGGGAGGGGGGAAGTTCGAACTCGGGCTTGTAGTGGGCGCCGCGACACTCGTCGCGCTGGCGGGCGCTGCGGACGATGGCCC
>CAYQTO010000013.1:0-28444 GCA_964420455.1 uncultured Candidatus Sumerlaeota bacterium
GGCGCCGGAGAGCCTGCTGGACGAGGCGATCCATCCAGTCGTCGCCGGTGCGGCGGGCCAGGCCGCGATAGTCCTCGTTCATGTCGGCCCCGGCGGTATCGTCGATCGCGAGGCGGTGGACCTGGAGCCCGAGGGTGCGAAAATCCCGCCAGGGGCGCCAGGCCGGTTCCACCTCGAGTGTATAGACGGTCGGCTGGCTCGTCGCGGCGTGCTCGAATTCAAGATCAAGCCAGCCTTGCGGGCACGCAAGGTCCAGAACGATCCCGGATGCATCACGCAGGATTCTTATGCGGCCGGGCTTGGGTTTGTGCCCGCCGATGCGGACGGTCCCGCCGACGCCGGGCGCGACGACAAACCGCGCGCGCCCCCTGCTCCAGCGAATCGTCCCGCCCTCGTGGACCTCCGGGTGGTTCCACCCCTCGAGAAGATGGACCGCCGCCGTCTCCCCGGCGATCCGGGGGAGCCGCTCGCCGCACCATTCGCGGATCGGGCCTTCTTCCATCGCCTCCTGGTGGCGTTGGAGGGCCTTCGCGTCCCAGGCCTGGAGCCAGCGATGGCGACGGCGGAGGGGCACGCGGGTCACTGGGATGCCTTCGTCGTCCTCGTGGCCGGGGGCAAAGTCCTCCTGCCATTCCACCCCCCAATGGGCAAAGGGCCGGATGGCGCCTCCGGTGGTCGTGAGGACGGCGACCGGGTGGCCGGCGTCGAGGAGTTCGCGGGCAAGGCGACGGTGGTGGAGTTCCGCTCCACCGATCAGGTCACGGTGCCATCGATAGGTGATCAGGAGGAATTTCATGGCAGGTGGGGGGCCTCCAACTGGCGGAGGCGTTCCTCGATGCGGTCGACGAGGGCGCGCCAGCTGCGGCCGCGGGCAAACGCGCGGCGACGGGTCCGGGCGGCCTCGTGGTCACTTTCGAGCTCGCGGCGAACGGCGTCGGCAAAGCCCTCCGGCCCCGCCACCGAAACGATGCCGCCGTAGTACCGGACGACGTCGGGCACCGGCGTGGAGACCACGGGAAGGCCGCAGGCGAGGTACTCGAGCGTCTTGACCGGGTGGATGGCGCGGGCGGCGGCATTGTCAGCGAAGGGCATGAGCCCGGCGTCGCAATGCTGGTAGTAGGCGGCAAGGTCGCGGTGGGGCCGGAGTCCAAGGAAGTGCGCGTTCCCTGGAAAGCCGCGGCGGGGGAAGGTGGCGTGACAAGGGCCAACGAGGACGAGGGAGCCGCGGGGGAAGGCCCGGGCGACGCGCACTAGGAGGCGTGCATCGAGCCGGTCGTTAAGAGTGCCGACATAGAGGAGGCGTGGGCGGGGGAGGTCGCGGAGGTCCTCTGGTTCGGCGACCGGGTCGGAGAGGCGGTGGGCGTGGACGCCGCTGGGGAGGAACTCGAGGCCGGCCACGCGACCGTCATAGCGGTCGGCGAGGGTTCCCGTGCCGGCAAAGGCGGCATCGGCCGCGCGAAGGAGCTGGTTCTCGAGCGCGGGGCCCTCGGGCGGGGACCAGCCAAAGCCGCAGAAATCGTCGATCAGGTCATAGATGGTGACGGCGGGAGCGAGGCGCGCGCGGACGGGTTCGACGAACGGCGTATTGGTAAGAAAGATATACGGGGTTCCGGGCAGGTAAGGCGCGAGGGTCCGGGCGAGGACGAGGCGGTTCAGCCGCCGGACAGTGGCGTTTCGGTACTCGCCGTTGAGGAGGACCGGGCTGAGGACCTGGAGGTGGCCGCGGCGACGGTAGAGTTGCCAACGATCGCGAAGCCGGCCGGCGACCTCGTGGACCTGTACGGGTGAAACAAAGAGGACGGGGCGGTGGCGGGCGAGTCCGACGGCCTGCTCCTGGGGACGTTGCCAAACGGTGTCCCAGGCGACCTGGGAATAGAGGACCACAGGCAGGCGGTTGCGAGGGCCCGCGTCAGGGCGTCGCACCGGCGAGGCAAGAAGTTGACGGGCGATCGCCCGATGGGCCCGCCCGGCATGCACGAGGATCGCTGCCAAGTCCTTTGGTTTCAATGAAGCGGGTTCGCCTTGCGCATTGGGTGGCACGAGGATTGGAGGCTTCCGATTGGGCGCAAGCTTGCTTTCTTCTTTCCAGTATCCGGTCTTTCAGGAAAGGCACCTGACTACACTGTCGTGAGCGAGCCAAGCCGCCAACCCCCCGCGCCGGGCAAGTGGGCCGATCGCGTGCCGATCCGCATGCAGACAATGCTGATTGCGGTGGTGGCGCTCGTCGCCGCCGGGGCCGTCACCGTTTTCGGGTCCGCATACACCGTATGGGGGCTGAAGAATCAACTGGTCATGGAAAGCCGGGAGAGCACGCGCGAACGCGCCCGGGAAACCAGCCGGTCCCTGGCGGATATGATCACTCGGGTTCCCGGCTCGACGATCCAGGAAATCGCCGGGACGCCCACCCTCAAGTCGCACATCTCGATGATGGTCCATTCGGGGGCGCCGGCGTTCGTCTGCATCCTGGATCGCGAGGGCGAGACGGTCTTTGCCAGCTATTGCTCACGCACCCTGAGCGGATGTGTGCCCCCCGGGCTGCTGGCGGTTACCTTCGGGCCCGAATCCGCCGGCACAACAATCGAGGCCTTCGAGAAGGCACTGCCGGACCAGATCATCACAGTCAGCGAGGATCTCGTCCGAGAAGGCGAAGTCCTCGGCAGCGTCCACGTCGCCATGTCCACCCTCGCCGACGAGGCCAGCATCAACAACCTGAGCAACGACATCACCGCCGCCCTGATGCAGATGGTGCTGATCGTGTTCGCGATCCTTCTTCTGAGCATCGTCCTCCTTGCCTATGCGTTTCGTCGCCAGTGGGAACTGATGCGGCGGACGGCGGAGTCGGAGCACCTCGCCTCGATTGGCGCGCTCGCGGGCGGCCTCGCCCATGAAATTCGCAACCCCCTTCAGGCGATCGATCTCCACCTCGACGTCGTCCACGAGGACATCACCCACGGCGAGGCGGACCAGCAAACGGTCTGCTCGACTCTCCAGAACGTCCGCAGCCAGGTCTCCCGCTTGAACGGCATCGTTTCCCAGTTTGTTTCCGTCGCCGTAAACGGCCATCTCGAACGGAAACCGGTCGTGGTAAACGACGTTCTGGAACGGCTGGCAACTTCCCTGCGGCCCGACTTCGAGAAGCGTGGCATCGACTTCCGTCTGCACCTCGGCGCGCCCTTCCGACTCGACGGTGACGCCAACGCCCTTCACCAGGTCTTCCTCAACCTGCTCTTGAATTCGGCGGAATGTCTGCGCTCGGCCCCGGACCCCCAACTGGTTCTGGCCACGGCGGAGGAGAAGGGCGGCATGTGGCGGATCGATCTGGACGACTCGCGCCCCGGCTTCGCGCTGGAGACGGAAGCGGACCAGTTCTGCAGCTTCGTTCCCCGGCGGGACGGGGGCACGGGGCTCGGCCTGGCCACCCTGCGGCGCCTTGTCCGCGACCACGGGGGAACGCTTGCCATCTCCCGCAGTCCCCTCGGCGGGGCCCGCTACACGATCCGGTTGCCCGCCCGCCCGGTGGATCTCAACGTCCCGAACACGGCGGTGCACGCCGGCTAGCCATCCCTCGCCCGGCGGCCATCATGACCCAACCTCACGAGCGCTTTCCTGTCGACTTCGACTTCGAGGCCTACTGCCGCGACCGCAAGGGCGAGATCCCACCCCGCAAGTCCTTTGTTGTCGACTGGCAGGCGGAAGACAACGAGCGCATCGTGGTCGAGAACCTCGAGCGTCAGGTCGACGACGTCTGCCGTGCAGCAGATGGCAAGCTCGCCCACCCCTACGTCGTGCCCGGCGGACCCTACTCGGAACTTTGGGACTGGGACGCGTATTTCACCAGCCTCGGCATCTGCGCTGTCCGGCCGGAATATGTTCGGGGCTCGCTGGAAAACTTCCTGGACCTCGTCGATTCCGACGGGCGCGCCCCCAAGCTTGTCACGCCCGGCCATGTCAACTACTCGGGGCATCCCTACCCGTTGCTGGCCCAGTGGACAGTGCTGGTATTACGCTCTGGGCCGGGGGGGAGCGGGGACCCAGACTGGGTCGCGAAGCGTTGGCCGGTGCTGCTGCGGGTGCGCGACTGGTATGATGCGCACTGGAAGGCCCGGCGGGGGCTGTATCGCGTGGGCTCGTGGGCGACAGGCCAGGACAACGACCCGGTGACTTACGGGCGGGCGCCGGGGACCGTTGCACCGGTGGATCACAACACGCTCCAGTGGCGCGAACTGCGGGCGATGGCGCTGCTCGCGGAGTTGCTCGGACGCCAGGACGAGGCCGCCCGCTTTACCGCCGAGGCGGCCGATCTCCTCCACGCCATGCGCACCTATATGTGGGACCCCATCGACGGATTGTATTACGCGTTGGACATGGCTGATCGCCCGGGCGCCGCCCGCCAGGGCGTTACCTGGGAGATCCCCATCAAGCTGCGCAGTTCCGCCTCGCTCTACGTGCTCTGGGCGGGAATTCCCACCCCCGGCCAAGCGGAGCGGATCATCCGCGAGCACGTCCTGAACCCGGCGGAATTCCTGTCAGACTATGGGCTCCGGTCGCTGGCCGCCAACGAGCGCATGTACAACAACGAGCCCATGGGAAATCCGTCCAACTGGCAGGGTCCCGTGTGGGCGGTGACGACCGCCATCGTGGCGTACGGGCTCGCCCGCCATGGGTATCATCGCGAGGCGCTCGATCTCGCCGGCCGACTGGTGGCGACCTTTGCCGCCGATTTCCGTACCAACGGGCTCCTCCACGAATGCTACCACGCGGAAACGGGGGCCCCCGTCATGAAGCCCGGATTCCAGAGCTGGAATCTGATGGCTATCCGATTGCTTCATGACTTGCGCTCCCGGGTTGATCCTGCCGATCTTTCTCCCGGTCCGCTCTCGTAAAGGGCGTCCGCGGAGGGAGCCCCCCAACATGAAGCTTTCGGCCGTCCTTATCGCCTGCGCTTGGGCGGCGTTGCTGTTGCCGCTCCCGCTCGGCGCACAGGTGACCATCCGCAGCAACTTCGAAAGCGGCAACGGCGAGCTGGTGTCCTTCAGCGGCACCACCCTCGAGTGGGACATCGAGCCGGACACCAACTCGAGCGATACCCAGTGGTTCTACTTCGCCGTTGATGGAGCCGCGGGCCAGCGGCTCCTCCTGCGCTTTGTGGATCCCGGCGGCACCAACGTCCCCAGCCACTGGAACATCGCCGTCCCCATTTACTCCACGGACAACGGCGACACCTGGCAGCACATTCCCGAAACCCCCAACAACTCCAACGGCTACCAGTTCTTTCACGACTTCACCGTGGAGGGCGAGCGCCTCGCGTTCCATTATCCCTACACCGCGACGGACGCGTACCTGAAGATCTATACGTGGGACGACAACCCGAACGTAACGCGCACGCGACTCGGCGAAAGCGTCCAGGGCCGCCCCATCGAACACCTCCTGATCACCGATTCCTCCTTCCCGGACGACGACAAGATCGGGGTCTGGATCATCGGTCGCCAGCACTCCGCCGAGGTCACCGCCAGCTTTACCGTTGAGGGACTGGTGGACTTCCTCCTCAGCGACGACCCGGTGGCGAACACGCTGCGGCGCGGGGTGCTGTTCAACATCGTGCCGATGGTGAACCCGGACGGGGTCCACGCGGGAAACTATCGCGACAATGCCGCCGGGGTGAACCTCAACCGGGTGTGGAACGGCACGGCGAACAACAGTTCGTCGCCCGAGGTGGTGGTCATCGAGGACGCCATCGACGCGTGGGTGGCCGCGGGAAATCCCTATCACCTCTTTCTCGACTTCCACAGCACCTCGGGCCAAAATCCGCACTTCGCCTTTCACGGTAACTCGACGGTGTCGGCCCCGAACTACCCGACGCCGGAAACCTACTTTGCCGATTCGCGGGCATTTCTCCAACTCGTCAATGCTGGGGAACCCGCCTTCAATCCCTTCGCCGGGAGCACGAGCAGCAACGACCAGCGGCTCGCCTATCACCGCCAGCGCATCCGCCACGGGGTGCTCGCCTTCACGCCCGAGGGCGCCTACGTCCGCCATTACTATGGCTCCAACAGCAACGCCTTGATGACGCCGGGGTTGCACCGGAGCGTCGGCGAGGCGTTTGCCCGGGCGATCCACGAATACTACGACGTCGAGTCGATCGCGAGTATCGGTTCCGTCTGGATGAACTACTAGCGCGCGGCGGCACCCGGACGGTCGGGAAATGTCATGTCGTCGGGAGTTCCGGGAATGCGGTCTGGTCCGTCGCTGCGGAGTTCCCACGCCGTGCCGTCGTCGACCACGACATAGTGGATGCGTCCCCCCCACCCATCGGTCAGGCCCGCGATGGCGCGGTTGCCCTCCGCCTCCGTGGGGATCTCCGCGTAGTTGCGCAGACGGTTTTCCGCCTCGAGAAACCGCGAGTTGGTAATTTGCTCCTGGGCGCTGCGGACGATCACCTGGCCCGCGGCGGGAGCCGGCGCGTTGGGAACCACCCGCGGCGGGTTCATCTGGGGATTGAGGGCGGCCATGGTGCCCCCCGCGATGATCGCCAGAAGGAAAGGCACGGCGATGAGGAAGAACGGCGCCATGCCCACGATGCCGATGACGAGCCCGGCGATGGCAAAGCCGCGGGGCTCGCGCGTCATGCCGGCGAGGCTGATCAGGGCACCGACGGGGGCGAGACACCCACAGGAAACCAGACCAATCAGCGACACGATAAAGCCAATCAGGCCCACCGTGTTCTCGCCGCTGGTGGGGTGGGGCGGCGGGGGCATGTGCGGCGGCAACGGCGCGGGAAGGTGAGCCACGGGGATGCCTCCGTTCGGGTTTCCGTTGGCGCCTTGCCTGCCCGATGCAAGAACGGGGCGGCAATCCAAGATGGAGGAACGCCCCGAGGGAATGCTGCAACGTCCGCGACGCAACCGCCTGAACGAAGGAATCCGCCGGCTCGTCCGCGAGGTCGATCTGGGCCCGCGCAACCTGATCCAGCCGGTCTTTATCCACAACGGCGAGGAACCCCGTATCCCCATCGCCTCGATGCCGGGGATCGCCCGTCTGTCAGTGGAAGAAGCGGTCCGCGAGGGCCAGCGCCTCCAGGAGGCGGGCATCCCCGCCATGGCGCTCTTTCCAGTGGTGGAGGAGAAGCTGAAGGACGAGCGAGGGAACGAGGCACTGAACGAGGAGGGCTTGCTGCCCCGGGCCCTGCGGGCGCTGCGCGAGGCGTGCCCGGATCTCGTCCTCTTTACCGACGTGGCCCTCGACCCCTACTCGAGCGACGGGCACGACGGCTTTGTCCGCGACGGGGAAATCGTGAACGACGAGACGGTGGAGATTCTCGCCCGGATGGCCGTTGTGCAGGCCCGCGCCGGCGCCCAGGTGGTCGCCCCCAGCGATATGATGGACGGGCGGGTGGGGGGCATCCGCCGTGCGCTCGACGAGGCCGGCTTCTCCAACACGCTCATCTGCAGCTACTGCTGCAAATACGCCTCGGCGTTCTACGGTCCGTTCCGCGACGCGCTCGATTCGGCGCCCCGCTCCGGCGACAAGAAAACCTACCAGATGGATCCGGCGAACGGCCGCGAGGCCCTGCGCGAACTGGCTCTCGACGAGGCCGAGGGGGCCGATTGGATCCTGGTGAAGCCCGGCCTCGCCTACCTCGATGTTCTTGCCCGCGTGCGCGCCGCCACCCACCTGCCCGTCGCCGCCTATCACGTCAGCGGTGAATACGCGATGCTCTGTGCCGCGGCCGAGCAGGGCTGGATCGATTACGACGCCTGCCTGCTCGAGACGCTGCTGTGCTTTCGCCGGGCGGGGGCAGACATGATCCTGACCTACAGCGCGCTCGACGCCGCCCGCCTGCTCGCCGATGGCCGCCTCCACTAGCCCCAACTGGAAGCCGCCCCACCCGGTCGAGCTCCTCGCCGAGCCGCTCTTCGCCGTCGGCTTCCTCCTCGCGCGCCCGCGCCTCCTCCTTTACGCGATCCTCCCGATCGTCCTCAACATCCTCGCCTTCCTCCTCGTGTCCTACTTGCTCAACGCCTATCTCGGCGGCTGGGTCGTGGGCATGATCGACTTCGAGACGGGCTGGCTCGACGCCACCCTCGAGTGGATTTCCCGCGTTCTTCTCTTCCTCGTCTTTCTCGTGCTGTCGGGGCTCATCAGCTTTCTTCTGATCATCCCGCTCAGCGCGCCCTTTGCCGACATGATCTCGGAATCGATCGAGCACGAGATGTTTCGGGAGCGGCCGGACCTGATCGTCCCTTCCCAGCCCCTCGTCGCCGGGGCGTGGCACGCGCTGCTCGACGCACTCCGCCGCGTCCTCTTCGTCCTGCCCCTCACGGTTCTCGTCTTCCTCACCGGCCTTGTGCCGTTCATCGGGGCGCCCATCGCGCTGGTGGCCGGCTACATCATCAACTCGATGTTTCTCGCGCTCGACGCGTACAGCTACTCGCTCGACCGCCGCTACGTCACCTTCCCGCGCAAGTGGAAGTTCCTGTCGAACAACCGAGAGATCTGGCTGCCGCTCGGGTTCGGGCTCGCGCTGCTTCTGGTGATCCCGTGCAACCTGGTGTTCCTGCCGTTCATCTCGGCGACGGCGGGGACCCGCATGTACTGTCGGCGGTTGCTGGCCAACCCGCCGCGACAAACGAACCTTGCGCAATCGCGTGCGGCAGGCGAAGCGTCCACCGATCCCGAGAATCCGGGCGCATCCCCATCGGCGGGAGGTCCGCCATGAACACGGCCCAGGTTGCCCTCGTACTGCTCCAGCAGGGCGTGGCGGAGGTGAACGAGCTCGAGTGGCTGGAGGCGGCGGAGGCGCTGGCGATGCTGCACCAGCGCAAGATGCGGGCAGTGGGCCGTTGGGTGCGCACCCCCCGCCAGGCCGAGCAGGTCACCGCCGAGATCCTCGACCACCAGCCCAAGGTCATCTTCCTCGCCGTCGGCCATCACCAGTCGGGCCCCGCCTACGCCATGCTCCAGGCGCTCAAGGACCTTCCCGCCTCCTGCGCCGTCGTCGTCGGCGGCACCTGGGGCACGTTCCTCCACAAGGACTTCTCGCTCCACGACCGTGTCCAGGCGGTGCTCTTCGGCGCCTGGGCCGATTCCCTGATCGACTTCTCCATGCACTACGCCCGCCACGGCGTCGCGCCGGACGTTCGGGGGGCGGCGGTCCGCGGGCTCGAGGGGTGGATCCTCGGCGAGCGCCGCACCTACAACCCGGACCTCGACAAGCGCCCCTTCCCCGAGCGCGAGGACTTTCGTATCCGCGACCTCCTTCGCGTCCGCGGCGGTACCATGCCCCTGCACGCCAGTGCCGGATTCCCCTTCCGCACGCTCTTCAGCCAGGCGCCGGTCCTGCGTCACCTCCACGCCGCGGACTTCCCTTACCACTTCCGCTCGCCCACCCGCGTCGTCGAGGAGGCCGCCGCCCTCCGCGAAAAGTATCCCGTCAAGGTCTTCAGCTTCGTCGACGAACTCTTCCCCTGGATGGACGACTGGGTGACGGAGTTTGCCGAGCGGTGGGCCACGGAGATCAGCCTGCCGTTTCGCATCCGGTCCGTCGCCGAGTATGTCCGCGAGGAGACTCTGCGGCCGCTGCGCAAGGCGAAGCTCCAGCGCGTGGAAATCGGGCTCGAGACCGGAGCCGAGGCTCTCCGCCAACAGGTCGCCGACCTCAACCAGACCAACCAACGGGTGCTCGACGCGTTCGACCTCCTCCGCGACCAGGGCGTCGCGCCGGTCCTCCGCCTCCTCACCGGCATCCCCGGCGAGACCTTCGAGTCGCTGCGCAAGACCGTGGACTTTGCCCGCGATGCGCAGGCGGCGCGCACCATCGGCCAGCTCTATGAGCCCTGGCCCGACAGTGCCGCGTTTCGCACCCTCGAAAAGAAATACGCCGAGGCTGTCACCGCCCCGGTGGCCCCGGAGGTCGACGAGCAGGTCCGCCGCGATGCCCTCGTCGCCCTCGACGACCTGGTGATGATCGACTCGCTCCACCGGGCCAACATCCACGTACGCCGCGAGGGCCTCGCGCTCGACGGTGTGGCGGATTTCCCCACCTCCGTTGTCCGGTCCCCCTACGAGGGAGCCGCCCGCATCCAGCGCTTCCACACCTCCGGCGGGTCCCACGACGTCGTCGCCCTGCGTGTCCCCGCCGAGGTCAGTTGGGAGGTGCGCTTTCCCAAGCACCCGACGCTTGACTTCGGCATCCTCCTCGAGCCCCACCTGCCCGGCGAGCGGTGCCGCGTGCCCATCACCTTCTCCGTCCGTGTCAGCCAACGCCGCCGCGTCTTTCGCATCTTCAAGAAGATCCTCATCCAGGCGCTCGACCCCGACAGCCGCCGCTGGCACTGGTTCCACATTCCCGTCAGCGGCGTGAAGCCGGGCCCCGGTCGCGTCATCATCGAGAACCTGGTGGCGGAGAAGGATGCAAAGACGTTGCCCGAGGAGGAGGACGTCTGGGCCGGCTGGGCGCGGCTCTACGTCCGCAGCGAGGCACGCCTCCGCCACGAGGAGGAGGAGCGCACCGACCACTCCTTCGAGGCCGTCCGCGAGGACGAGGGGCGCTTTGGCGACCAGACCGATTAGGTTGAACGATGACGCCGGAAGCCCGGGGAAGGAGGGGCGTTCCTTCGTCCCTCCGATGAGTTCAAGCGCAAATAGGGTGGGTGGCTCACACAGAGGCTCGGCAACGGAGAGGCACCGGGAGGAAAAGCCGGCAAGTCCCGTTCGTCTCGAAAAGACCGTCCGGACACCAGGTCGCTCTCTCCCCTGATGCGCTTCGCTCCCTGTCCCCGTGGGGGGGTCGCCCCAGGTGCAACGTTCCCTGATCCCTTGACTTTATATATGTATATATTCGCGACCAGTTGGTCTCATGGGGCATCTTCTTCCCGAAACCGCTCCGGGTGGTCGATGGCCTCGAGGGACTGGCGGCAGAGTCCCTGGAGGAGGGAAGCCTCGCGGCGTGTGACACGGCCACGGACGAGGAGGTTGCGAAGCTTGGACAGCGAGCCGGTGAGGCGGCGTCCCTCGGGCCAGCCGGTGCGGCGCATGAGTTCCCGGGCGCGGTCGCCAAGGTGGCGGAGTTCCTCGTGGGTGGCCGGGCGGTCGGCGGCGTGACGGCTGCCGCCGAGGGGGTTGAGGGCCTTCTCGCTTGGGGCGAGGCCGCGGCCTTCGGTGGTGCCTGCGGCCTGGCGTTCGGCCTCCGCAAGGCCGGCCGCGGCGATGCCCACCGCCTGAGCCAGGTTGAGCGACGGAAACGCCGCCCGCGTTGGCAGCGACCACAGGAAGTCGCACATCTCCATTTCGGGGCCGGTCATCCCCTTTTCCTCGCGGCCAAAGACGAGCGCGGCCCGGGCGACGTTCTCGCTTCCGGCCAGGAGATGGACGGGCACGAGGCCCGTCGCGTCGAGCCGGTGGTGCTTGCCGGAAACGCCGCTGAGGCCGACGGTCAGCTCGCGATCCGCGAGGGCCTCCTCGAGGGTGTCATAAACTTCCGCACTGCGGAGCAGTTCTGCCGCCCCGCTGCTGAAGCGCCGCGCCTCGGTACCATTGACCTCGCAGCGGGGGGCCACCACACTCAGCCCACCGGCACCGAAGTTCTTGGCCACGCGCGCCGCCGCCCCCACGTTGCCCCCCTCCTTGGGCGAGAGGAGCACCAGCCGCCAGCGCCGCAGCCCCTCCGTCACGACGGGAGCTCGATCCCGTATTCCTCGAGCTTGCGATAGAGCGTCTTGCGCCCGAGCCCGAGCGTCCGCGCCGCCTTGGCCTTGTTGCCCTGGAACTCTCCCAGCGTCGCCTTGATCAACTCGCGCTCCGCGTCCGCCACCGTCATTCCCACCCGCAGGCGCACGGAATTCGACGGCGCCGCCTCCGTCCGCACCTCGTCCGGCAGGTTCTTGGGAAGGATTTCCTTCCCCGAGGTAAGGATCACCGCCGATTCGATCATGGTGCGAAGCTGGCGCACGTTGCCCGGCCAGTGGAAGGACTGGAGCAGCGCCATGGCCTTCTGGCCGAGCTGGACGTTCTTGCCGTGCTCGCGGTTGAACTCGTTGAGGAAGTGGTTGGCGATGAGGGGGATGTCCTCCGGCCGGTCGCGCAAGGGCGGCAGGTCGATGCGGATGACATTGAGACGGTAGTAGAGATCCTCGCGAAAGCGCCCGGCGGCGACCTCCTTCCTGAGGTCGCGGTTGGTCGCGGCGATCACACGGACGTCGACCTTGACGGGTTTGGTACCGCCGACGCGTTCGAATTCCTGCTCCTGAAGGACGCGGAGCAGACGCACTTGGAGTTCCGGCGTGGTCTCGCCGATTTCGTCGAGAAAGATCGTCCCGCCGGAGGCGACCTCGAACCGACCGGCCTTCTGCTTCACGGCGCCGGTAAAGGCCCCCTTCTCGTGGCCGAACAGTTCAGACTCGAGGAGGGTCTGGGTCAGCGCGCCGCAATTCACCGCCACGAAGGGCTTTCGCGCGCGGGGGCTGTTGAAGTGGATCGCCTTCGCGATGAGTTCCTTGCCCGTGCCGGTCTCGCCCTGAACGAGGACGCTCGCCCTGGTGGGGGCCACCTGGCGAATCTTCTCAAAGATGCCTTCCATCGATTCACTGCGGCCGATGATCGAGTCGAAGCCATATCGGTCGTCCACGGCACGACGCAGGCGCTCGTTCTCCTGCTTCAACGCCCGCTGTTCGAAGCTCCGGTCCACCAGCAGCTTCAACTCGTCGATGTTCACCGGCTTGATCAGGTAGTCGAAGGCGCCCTTCTTCATCGCGTTGACCGCGGTTTCGACGGTTCCATGGCCTGTCAGCATGACGAAGTCGGTCTCGGGAAATTCCTCGCGCAGGTGGTCGAGAAGTTCCATGCCGTCCATCTTGGGCATCTTGAGGTCGCTGACGACCAGATCGACGGGGATGTTGCCGAGCTTGATGAGCGCCTGCTCCCCATCCTCGGCCAGGAAGATGTCGGCACCGGTGGATTCAAGGGCCCAGCGCAGGCCCTCGCGGGTGTTTTTCTCGTCGTCGACGATCATGATGGACTTGGCCATGTTGCCCTCCATGGCGCCAAATGACTCGATGCATACCAAGGATGCAGGTGTGGGTCAATGAGAGACGCTCGTCCCATGCCGGCGCACCCCCCAACTTGACAGCCCCCCGCCGTCCGGGCACCATTTTGCTTCCCTCTCCCTCGCGGAAGCCCCCAGCTTCCGCCCCGGCCATACCGATGGAGGATTGAATGAACCCGACGACCGCCCCCGAAACCGAGCTGCGCCGTGACGCCCACGGCAACCCGGTGCCCCATGATTCCGTTTTGCCGGAGGAGCTGGCCGCCCGCGGTCGCCGGCTTCCCGAATGGATTCGCGCCAAGCTTCCCGGAGGGGACCCGTACAAGCTCGTCCGCGGCCTCGTCGACGACCAGCGGCTCCACACCGTCTGCGAGGAGGCCCGCTGCCCCAACCTTGGCGAGTGCTGGTCTCGCGGCACGGCGACCTTCATGATCCTCGGCGACACCTGCACGCGGGCGTGCTCCTTCTGCGCGATCAAGACCGGACGCCCGACGGAACTCGATCTCGACGAGCCCCGCCGGGTCGCCGAGTCCATCAAGCTCATGACCCTGCGCCATGCGGTCATTACCTCGGTCAATCGCGACGAGCTGAACGACGGCGGTGCGTCAATCTTTGCCGAACTGATCCGCCAGATCCGGGTCCAGTCCCCCGGAACCACCATCGAGCTCCTGATCCCCGACCTGCTCGGCAACCGCGAGGCGCTGAAGCTGATCTTCGACGAGCAGCCGGAAATCCTGAACCACAACCTCGAGACCGTCCCGCGGTTGTATCGCGACGTGCGTCCCTCGGCGTCCTACGGCCGGTCGCTCAACGTGCTCGCCTGGGCAAAGGAGGCAGGTCTGCGGACCAAGTCCGGGCTCATGCTCGGGCTGGGGGAAACCATCGACGAGGTGCTCGACGTCATGCGGGACCTCCGGTCCATCGACTGCGACATCCTCACCCTCGGTCAGTATCTCCGGCCCGAGGAAAGGCACCACCCGGTCCTGCGCTACGTGCATCCCGACGAGTTCGCCATGTACCGCGAGGAAGGCCGGAGCATTGGATTCCGCCATGTGGAGTCGGGGCCACTCGTGCGCAGCTCCTATCACGCGGACGAGCAGACGCACCAGGCTCTCGGGCGCCAGGGCTGACCTCCACACCGCAATGAACCGCGCCACACTGACCCCGCCGACGAGCTTCGCCTCGACCCTCCGCCATCGCCTGGCCGACGCCATGGAGGCGTGGGATGCGACGATTGAGGGGTTGGAAGACGAGGCGCTCGCCTGGGGGCCACCCTCCGGCGGCTGGTCCATCGGCCAGATCATGCAACACCTCGTCGTCACGCTCGACAACTACCTGCCCCGGATCGAAAACGCGCTCTCCCGGCTCGAACGCGACGGCGTGAGGCTCGACCCCCGCGATTTCACCCATCGGCCGTCCCTGCTGGGCCGCCTGCTCCTCCGCGCCGTCGAGCCCAACAACCCCTCGCGCTTTCCCGCACCCAAGTCCTTCAACCCGGGTACGACCATCCATCGCGACCTCCGCGCAACCTTCAAGCGCCGTCACGACCGGCTCGACCACGCCCTTCACCGGGGCGACGGGCTCGACCTCAACCGCGGAGCCGTCGCCACACCGGTCTTCCCTTTCCCCCGGCTCAATCCCGGCGACGCGCTCAAGGTCATGGTGCTCCACGCCGCCCGCCACGAGCGCCAAGCCGCCCGCGTCCGCAGTGCCCTCGGCCAGTAACCCCGCGATTCCGCTTCCCGCTCCGCCTCCATCGTTCCTAGCTTTCCCCCATGATTCTCCTCGCGCTGCTGCTCGCTGCCGTCGCGCTCCTTCATGGGGCGGTGCGGTCATTGCTGCCGCGCGGGGGCTGGCTGACGCCGCTCGAGGCCCACCTCGCCGCCGCAACCCTCCAGGTCACCGGTTGGATCGCCCTCTCCTTCGCTCTCGCCTTTGCGGGCATCTTCCAACTGGCGGTTGTGCTCGGGATCGCAACGTTGGTCATTGTCCTGCTCTTGGCGCTGTCTATACGATCCGGAAGATGGGCGGTTCTCCCTGCGGACGCCTGGCTGACTGGAAGGCTCCGCCCAGCAGAGATCGCCCTCGCCGCCGTGCTCATCCTCCAGCTCGGCACGTTGCTCCTCCTCGCGGCTTGGCGCGTTCCCGTCGCCTACGACGAACTTAGCTACCACCTCGGCATGGCACTCCACTTCGCCCAGGACGGTGCCTTCGTCTGGTACCCGGGCGAGTCCTTCTACGCGAATCACTTCGCCCGGGGGGCGCACCTGCTCATGTCCGTCCTCGTGATGGCGACGGAGGACATCCGCGCGGCGACAACTGTTCAGTGGCTCCTGCTCCCGTTGCTTTGCGGCGGCGTCTATACGGTCGTCCGGCGCTTCGGCGGCGAACGGTGGCTCGCCCTCGCCGCCGCCAACCTTGTTCCCTCCATCCCGGTGGTGGCCTACCAGGCCACCATCGGGTATGTGGACCTCTTCAGCAATGGCTGGATCGCCGCCGGTCTGTTGGCGGTCCTTTCGCACAGGGCTGGGCGTGATCTCTCGGCGGCGCGGGTCGCCTGGGTGTTGTGCTGTGGCGGGCTGGCGGTTTCCGGCAAGTTCAACGCGGCGACGCTCGCGCTCGTGCTGGGGCTGGCCATGCTTGTCGTCTGGGGTCCCGGCCTTGTTCTCTCGCGGTGGCGTCCCTTCGCGCTGGGTTTCCTGTTCGCGGCTTCGGTGGCGCTGCCCTGGCCCACTTACAACTGGCTGGCTCATGGCTCCCCCTTCTATCCGATCATGCTGACGACGACTCGCGAGGGCCTCGAAAACTGGGAATATCCGCTCTCCGGCGCCCGCGCCATCAGCGAAGTGCCCCCCTACAACACGTGGCCCCACTGGCAACGGTACGCGACCAGTTGGACGACGTTCGACTGGGAATCACCAAAGCGCTTTGGCCTGTTCGGGCTTGGCGTTGGGGAAGCCCCCACGCCGGAACTCGCAGACCCAACCTTTGGCTACAGCGGCGACGCGGCGATGGGCGGCTTCGGCCTCGGCTGGCTCCTTGTCGGGCTGCCCTCGCTTCTTCTTCTCGCGGGTCTTTCCCTTTGGGACCGCGCCCGCCTGGGGATCCCCGTGCTGGTGCTCGCCACGTTTCCGGTGGTGGGCTTGCTTGTCACGGTGTCGAGCTGGTGGCCGCGCCTTGCGTTGTTCGCGCCGGTGCTGGGGCTCGCGGGGGCCTTCGTCCTGCTCGCGTGGCTGCTCCGCGGGGGCCGCCGGTCTCTCGCGATTGGCGCCACCGGTCTCGTCATACTTGTCTATACCGCGGACCTGTACTTCGTGCATTCCTACAACCGCGACTGGGAACGGCTCCGCCGGTTCGCGGACAGTGGCCTGCCTCCCACGCCGATCCACTGGCAGGACCACTTCTACCCCGGCCAGCCCCAGTACATCGCCATCCGTTTCCTCGTCGAGCGCGCCGGCCCCCGCGCCACCGTGTCCTTCTGGACCCCCGGCGATCCGATCTTCACCGGCTTCTTCACCGATGCCCGTGGCACCATCCGCCAGTACCTTTTTCCCACCGTGTGGCCGGATCCGATGCGCTATACACCCTTGGAAATGCACGCCATGATGCGACGCGAGGGCGTGTCCCACCTCCTTCTGAGCACATCGACGCCGTCGGGCGATTGGAACCGGGCGCTGGAGGAGTTGCGGGTCCTGCTCCGCGAGGACAACGCGCAACTGCTCCTGGACAACGGCGTCTATCAGGTCTGGGGACTTTCGCCCTCGGGCTGACCGGTGACGGGGCTAAGGTCCGGCGCGACCTCGAGCCGGCGCCGCGGCAGGTAGCGCCCCTCGTCCAACTGCTGGAGGAATGTCACCAGCTTCTCGCGCACGAGGCACCGGAGGTCCCACGCGTTCGACCCGCTCGAGGCGCTGCACAGCGCGCGCAACTCCACCACCTCCTGCTTGCAATCGGTCACCTGGACGCTGGCCACGCGGCCGTTCCACAGCGGGGTGTCGTCAAGGATGCGACGGAGCTCGGCGCGGACGGCCTCCACGGGAATCCGGTAGTCCGCGTAGAGATAAACCGTCCCGAGGAGTTCCGGCGATTTCAGCGTCCAGTTCTGGATCGGCTTGTCGAGAAGGTACGTGATCGGAACCACGAGCCGACGCAGGTCCCAGATGCGAATCACCACGTAGGTATAACTGATCTCCTCGATCCAGCCCCATTCACCTTCGAAAACGACCGAGTCGCCAATGCGGACCGGTTGGGTGAGGGCGATCTGGATGCCGGCGAAAAGGTTGCCCAGGGAGCGCTGCGCCGCGAGGCCGAGGACGATACCGGCAACACCGGCCGATGCCAGCAGCGAGGTCCCCACCGTCCGGAATACCTCGAAGTTCGACAGCGCGATTCCCGCCGCTGCCAGCACCAGCACGAAGTTCACGACCCCCCTCAGGATCACCAGGCGCGTGCGGAACTGGCGCGCCCGGACCGGGTCGTATTTCTCGAGCTTCTCCTCGTACGGCGCCCCATAGATCTCTGTCATGTAATGAACGAGGCGCACCACCAGCCAGGTGAAGACGGCCGCGAGCAGGAGGAAGAGCACCGGCGAAAGGGCACGCTCGACCGGCTCCGCCAGCGCGAGAAAGTTGACTATAAAGATATACATAAGGACCAGGAAGTAGACGTAGCCGATGGAGGTTCCCATCGTCTCGGCGATTCTGTTGCGGGCCTCCTCGTCGGCCACGGTCACCCGTCGCCACAGGGTAAGAGTCGTCCACCGGAGCACCCTCGCCATCAGCCAGGCGGCCAGTCCAAAAACGAGGAAGCCAAGCCATTGCCAGAGGCGGACCTCCAGAAACCCGTTCAGGAGGAGAAAGGTGGGGATGTAGGTGGCCAAGGGACCGAGCCCGTGTTCGTCATAGAGGACGTCGATGCGCTCGACGACGGCGGCCGACACGAGCCAGACATGGTTTCCCCCCACGATGCGGCGGCGCAGTTGGATGGGAATCTCCCGCTCCCCGAGGGGCACGCGGCCCAACTCGAAGACCGTCCTCGGTTCCAGGCCCTGCTCCCGTTCCTCGGGAAACAGGCCTTCCGGCGTGTCCGGCACGTCCGCCCAGATGATCCAAAGTTCCTGATCGAGGACGAACTTCAGTTTCCAGGCAAGTTCCGGCCCGTCCTGGGCGGGGTCAATGTTCCGCAGCTCGCGCATGCTGAGCGACTCCGCCGCCTGGCGGTAGTCACCCTCGCGGGCCGACATGATAAAGTTCTCGAGTGAAGCCCGCGGCGTGGAAAGGTCCGGTCCTTCGCTCCCTGGCGCCGTGCCCTGCGCTCCGGCGATGCCGTATAGACAACACAACAGAAAGACCAGCAACCGCGTCACGATGGGTACTCCTGTTCGGGCAAGGATGCGATGGAGGAGGATTGTTCGCTCGCCCCCTCCGGTAAAGCCGCATCTTTGCCGGGTCTGTCAGGCGTTGGCGAGGGGCTCGATGAAGCCCGGGTGGGCGATGACCGGGTAAAGGGAGTACCATTCGCGGAGGTTGGCGCGCTCGAGGTGGGTACGGGCGTCCTCGAGGGCGTCGGCGGAATCGTCGAGCGCGAGCCCCCGCACGGCCCAGTCGGCCCGTGCCCGCCGGAGTTCGTCCCGGAGAACGCGCAGGTCCGAGAGGTTCCCCAGCGCGGTGTGCACCCGGCCGCAGGTCTTTGCCCGCGGTCCATGGGCCTTGTCCCCCAGCGCTCCGGCCAACACGTCGAGAACAAACCGCAGGCGCTTGTTGCGTACGCGAAAGGAGTGGAGCATCTCGTCGGACTGGTCGTCGGCGAGGATGGTGAGCGCGTCGCGCCACGGCAGGGCGACCTGGTGAAGGGCCTGCTCGCAGCGGAAGGCGTCGGGCTCGTCAAGCAGTTCGTCGAGTCGTGCGTGAAAAGCGAGCCGGACTTCCTCCGCCGCCACGCGGGTCTGGGCCCCGGCGAGGCCGCGGGCATCCGGCCGCACCGCCGCGGCAAGGCACCGCCGCCGCTCCCGCAGTTGTATAGACAACTGTTGTCCCGCCGCGTGGGCCGTCTCGTTCCCTTCCTCCATCACCTGCGCCACCCAGCCGAGGATCACGTCGGTGTCGCGCACGGGCCCGAGGCGCTTCTGCCATCGGCGCAGGCGGCGGATCGGCTCCGCGCCCGTTTGCTCCTTCGCCGTCGGCATTCCAAGGAACATCGCGTACCCCATCAGGCGGTTCACGATGGTGCGTTGGCGGTGGGGCGCCTCCGTGTTGTCCTCCTCCTCGTGCTTTGGCCACAGCGAGGCGAAGTAGGCGAGTTGCTCGTCGATTTCGAGGCGCAGGCCGTGGGCGATTTCAGGGGCAAGTCCGGTCATGAATTCCTCCGACAGCTACTATCGACCGGCGGAGGAGAATGGGAAGGAGAATCGACGGCTTGCCGGCACGGGGGTCAGAAAAGGACCCAGGTCGTGGATTCGTCGGGCCCGACGGGTTCGAAGCCGGTGGCACCGGGCGTTGGCGGGGCGGCCGCCCAGTTGGCGCTGGTATCTGTGTCTGTTGGCGAGGTGCGGGCGGCGCCGTCCTCCGAGCCGAGCGCAATCGTCAGGCTCGATGAGTCGGTCGTCACTCCCGGCCCCCAGCACACAATGCTGAAGCTGCTCGTGATGTTGCCCCAGCCCATGCCGTCGACGGCGTTGGCGGCGGGGAAGGTCTCGGGGTCGTTGTCGCCGTCCGCATTGTCGATCAGGGCGAGGGTCATGTTGTCGCTGGAGGAAAGGGCGGGCTCGGCGCCGGAGAAAAGATCGAGGGCGGGGACCGGTGACCCGCCAAAGGTGAGGCCGCCGGGCGAGACCGTATAGACGCGGACGGTGCCGCCGAGATCGGCCGAAACGGGAATCGCGTCGAGCTGTGCCTGGCTGGGCGTTCCGCGCACGAACACCACCGCAACGTCGCCCGGGGCGACCGATGCGTCGTCGGGAAAGCCCACCACACCCTCCGTCGTCCCCCCCAGCCCGTTGTCCGTCAGCATCAGGTTGTCGAGATAGAAGCCCTGGTTGGAGACATTGGCGATCTCGACGAACTCAAGGGAGGAGTTGCCGCCAAATCTGTGGGCGAACTCGGTGATGAGGAGCCGGCCGGCGGCTTCGGTGGCGTCCGCAATGCGGAGGAGCGCGGGCGCGTCCCGGACGGTATAGCTGTCGGGCGCGGCGGCGCCCCCCTCCGGCTCCGTCCGGCTCGCGTCCCCCGCGTCCGTCGCCGAAAGGAAGTACTCGATGGTGGTGTCGGCGGGACGGGCGGGAATCGGCGTGTCCGTTCGCCAAGTCGTCCCGGCGAGGGGGCTCATGGTGATGGTCGTATAGCCACCCGTTCCGGAGACGCGCCACGACGCGGTTACCGAAAGGTTCGTCTCCGTATTGCCGTCGTCGTCGGTGACCTCGGCGAGGAGATGGACGGTGTCGGCGGGGGAGGGGGCGGCGGGGTCGGTGCGGAGGTTGGCGATGGCCGGGCGGTCGTCGGCGACCGTGTAGGCGTCGGGACCGGCGGGGCCGGCGGGAGGATCCTGGGAAACGGCACCAAGGGTGTCCTGCGCGCTCAGGTAGTACTGGACCAGCGTGCCGGTGGCCTGGCCCGGGATCGTCGCTGTATAGACATCGCCGGTGGTATTCGCCATGGCAACGGGCGTATAGATCCCGGTGGGAGCGGTGCGATAGTTCAGCGTCGCCGCGGCGACGCCATCGGGATCGGTGACGGTTGCCGTCACGGTGACGGCCTCGTCCGCGTCGGGCGTCAGCGGGTTGCGGGACACGCTGTTAAAGGCCGGGCCCACGTTGCCGGACCCGTAGACCAGGTCAACCCACTGGGGATTGTCGATGTAGGGGTTCCGGTTGTTCTGGATGGCAAAGACCTTGTCGTTGCGGGTGCGCTCGAAATCGTCGACGGGGTCCTGCGCATGCCAGACCAGCAAGTCGTCCAGGTAGCCCATCTGCTTGGTGCCGGGGGTCTCGCCGGTGTCCACCAGACTGAAGTCCGTATAGCGCGTGTCCATGTAGAGGATCGCTCGGGCGACATCGCCGCGGTGCTGGGGGATCGCCTGCCAGGTGTTGTTGCCGACGAAGTTATCGGTCGGTTGGTCGAGGTTGTCCTCGGCGCGGGTGCCTCCGATGACGAAGCCAAAGAGCGCGTTGCCGCGGCTGCTGTTCAGGTCCGAGTCGGAGAGGAAGAGGTGGTGGAGGTCGCTGAACTTGGGCGAGACGTCGGCGCCGCGGGACTGGGGCCAGGTGTGCTCGCGGTTGATCACCGTCGGGGCCGAGTTGGCAGACCGCGGCTCCGCCGAATAAATGGCCCGCACCTGGTTGTTGCCCACGTTGTCGACGTTGTCGCGGAGTGCATCGAACGCGGCGTCGTAGCTGATGGAGTCGACCGGGTAGTCGCGCTGGCCCGAGATGATCGCGTTCAACTCCGTCTTCAGGGCCTCGCCGGTCTGCCCGCCGATCGACTGATAGTAGTCCGCGGGGGCACCTGCCTCCGCCGCCGCTGCGAGCGACAGCCACACGACCAACCCAACCAACACCTTCCTCATGAACGCCATTCCCAAGCACCTCCGGCGGCGAATCCAAAACAGGATATACCGCGGCCGTTTCTCTTGCTCCTCAACCGGAAAGGCGCCTCGACACGGCAATGTCGCAGCTCATTCGCGCCGCACCGGCGACTCCAAAAGGGTCAGCCGCCGGGCGTCCGCGTCGAGTTCCGCCAGAAGGCCCACCGGCAACGTCGCGTTCTCGCGCACGTGGCCCACGGGGAACTGGCTCACGACCGGGTAGGGGCGATCACCGAAGTAGTCCTCAAACACTTGCGCGAGGGTGAAGCTCCGCTCGGCATTGTCCGTGTCGCAATTGTGCCATAGGCCAAGGATCACGCCGGCCGGCTGATCGAGCTTCCCCGCCAGCTCAAGAGTCATCAGCATGCGATCGATGCGGTAGGGGCTCTCGCCCACGTCCTCGAGGAAGAGCAACCGGCCCTCCGTCTCGATTTCGTAATCGGTGCCCATGAGGGCGTGGACGAGGGTGAGGCTGCCGCCGGTGAGGCGACCCTCGGCGCGGCCCGGGCGGAGCGTCAGGATCGGCGAACTCAATCCGTCGTCTGTATAGACGATGGGCCCGCCGCCCAACGGGCCGTCCGGATACACCGTCTGCCAGAACGACCGCGTGGCGAAGGGGCGCTCGTCCACCTTTCCCCCCAGGACCCATTCGGTTGTCGGTGCGTGATAGACGACGAGGTTGGCCCGCTGGTTGAACGCCAGCAGCAACGCGGTGATGTCGCTGAATCCGGTGAAGATCTTGGGGTGGGCGCGGATGTAGTCGTAGTCGAGGTCGTCGAGGTAGCGCATGGCGCCGTAGCCGCCCTGGAGGGAGAAGATCGCATCGACCTCGGGGTCGCGCCAGGCGGCCATGATCTCGCGGGCGCGGGCGTCGTCCGGTCCGGCGAGATAGCCCATCCGTTCGCCCACGTTCGCGGCGATGCGGGTCTGGAAGCCCATCGAGGCGAGGGCCGCGGCAACGTTCTCCGCCTTCTCCCGGGAGGTCGGGCTCGACGGCGCGATCAGCGCGATCGTGTCTCCGGGCGCGAGAGCACGGGGGACCGTCGGCGCCCCGGCCCACGCCACGCCCCCCATCGCCACCAACGCCAACACCAGCCATCTCGCCATCGTCGCACCTCCGCGGAAAAGTCGGTGAATCGTACCCGGACATGGCCCGGGGAAAACCGGATTCAACGCTTCGGGCCTGTTTTTCCTTGTCGTTCTTCGCCCCCGTTGTGACCGCTGGATGATCTTGAGCAGAGGCCGCGCTGTTCTCCTCCCGTTCCCGTTGCCGCGGCTTTGGAAAGGTTCCCGATCGTGTCCGTCGTGCAGACTTATCCCCGCAAACTGTTCTACAAGATCAACGAGGTCGCCGACATTGTCGGCGTCGAGGCCTACGTCCTGCGCTACTGGGAGACGAAGTTTCCCATGCTCAAGCCCGAGCGCCGGTCGAACGACGAGCGCCGCTATCGCCAGAAGGATGTGGAGCTGCTCCTGCGCATCCGCCACCTCCTTTACGAGGAAAAGTTCACCATCGCCGGCGCGGTCGACCGCATCAAGAAGGATCCGAGCGGGGGGCTGGACCTCAACGCGGAGACAGTGGCGCTCGCAGATGGCAACGACGAGGGTGGCGATGGGGCGGACCAGTCGGACCTGTTTGACGCCGCCACCGCCGAGCGCCTGTCCGCCGCCCGCCGCGAGCTGACCGCCATCCGCGAGGAACTCCGCGGCCTCCTCGACGCCGGCGCCTGACGCGGCCCTCTACAGTTTCTGCAGCTTCTCCTCGAGCACGCGGGCCTCGCCTGCAAACAGTACGACGTCGCCCGCCATCAATTCGGTGTCGGGCCCGGGCACCAGCCGCTTGTTCCCGCGCTTGACAAGGATCGCCTGGCCTCCGGACCGCGCCCTCAGGTCCAGGCTCTTCATTGTCCGCCCGGCCAGATGCGCCGGCACCTCGTACTCCACGAGCAGGTACCCGTCGCCCAGGTCGACGTTCCCCAACCGCTCCGCCACGCCGATCGCATCCACCGCCACCGCCAGGTTGTCCCGCACCGACAACTCCCGGTTGTACGCGTGGATCACGTCGCTTCGCAGCAGGTCCGCCACCAGCCTCCCATCCCCCGGATCCATCACCGGGAGGATTTCGTAGGTCACATCGTCGAACAGGCGCATGGCGAAGGACAGGTCGTCGTCCGGATGGACGCGCGCCTGGATAGTCGAGGCAAGATCCTGCGCCGTGATGAGGCCCATGAGCGACTCCTTCTCGAGCATGGCCACCTCGAGGTTCGACGACTCGATGACCCCGAGCAGCTTCCCCTTTCCGTCGACAACCCACAGAACCGGGTAGGGCGTGGCGAGGAATCGCTCGACAACTTCCATGAGGGGGACGTCCGGCGCGACGGTCTCCACACGGGTCATCATCGCCTCGCTGACGCGCATGCCCTTGAGGAGGTTGACCTCCGACCGCTTGGTCAGACGCACGCCCTTGTGGGTGAGTTTGGCGATGTAGATCGAGTCGGGATGGATCCATGCGGAGACGAGGAGGCCGGGGATGCAGGCGGCCATGAGGGGAAGGATGATGTCGGGCTCGTAGGTGAGTTCGAAGATGACGAGGATGGCGGAGATGGGGGCGCGGGTGGTGCCGGCGACGAGGGCGCCCATGCCGACCAGGGCGAAGGCGTGGGGCGGGAGATCCGCACCGGTGGGGGCGAACCGGCTGAGGAAGCCGGACTGCTCCGCAAGCTGGCCGGCGATGCTCCCCACGGCCGCGCCGATGAACAGCGACGGCGCGAACACACCCCCGGACCCGCCGGACGTCAGCGTGGCCGTCGTCGCCAAAATCTTCGCGCCCACCAACAGCACCAGCAGCGTGATCCCGATCCGGTCCTCCAGCACCGCGTTGATCGTGTCGTACCCCACCCCGTAAACGTGTGGAAAGAACAGGCCGATCAGCCCCACGCTCAGCCCGCCCACCGCCGGCATCAGCCAGGGGTGAAAGGGCCAACGCCCCGCGATCCGCCAACCCCAGCCCATCATCTTGATGAAGAATGCCGAGACCACGGCGCACACCAGACCGAGCAGCAGGAACGGCGTCAGAGTGAACAGATTGATGTCCGCGTCGAAGGCGGGCACGTCGAGGTGGGGGAAATTGCCCGAGTAGTGGCGGCTGATGACGGTGGCGACGATGGAACTGATGACGATGGGGGCGATGCGGGCGGTGCCGAAATCGCCGAGGACGACCTCGACGGCGAACAGGGCGCCGGCGAAGGGGGTGTTGAAGGTCGCCGCGATCCCTCCCGCCACCCCACAGCCAACGAAGGTCCTCAGCTGCTTGGCCGAGGCGTGGAACCGCTGGGCAATCCACGAGGCGATGGCCGCCCCCACGTGGACGATCGGGCCTTCACGGCCGCTGCTCCCGCCCGAGCCGATCGTCAACGCCGCCGCGATCGCCTTCAGCGGCACGATCTTACCCGGCACCACGCCCCCCCTCAGCGCCACCGACTCGATCACCTCCGGAATCCCCGACCCCTTGGCGTCCGTCGCCCACTTCATCACGATTGGCGCGATCAGCAGCCCCCCGATCGCCGGCACCACAAGCCGCCACAACCAGGGCACCTCGCGCACGTGATCCACCGTGAAATCGCCCGTGCCCCAGAAGACAAACTCGGCCCCGAGGACCATCGCCCGGAAGGCTATGGCCCCCACAGCCGCCAGCGCCCCGATCGCACCGGCGATCAGCAGCGTGCGCACCTGCTCCGCCTGCTGCGTCCGCCGCGCCCGGTCGCGCCCCAGCCAACCCGTTCCGATCATCCGCCTTCGCCCCGTGAATCCACGGAACACCCCCTCGCCGGGCAATTTTCCGAATAGCCTTGAATAAACCCACCCCCCGCCCGGTAACAAGGAGCAACCCATCTCCCCCCGCGGGGTCGGAGCAGAATCATGGAACCCATCGCCATCGTCGGAATGCTCACCGTTGCCCTGGGCGCCTCCTTCACCTCTGGCATCAACGTCTACGCCACCATTGCCACCCTCGGCCTCATGCATCGTTACGTGGACGGGTTCGCCCTCCCCGGCGATCTCGCCGTCCTCGGCTCCCACTGGGTCATCTGGCCCGCCGCCATCATGTATACGGTCGAGTTCTTCGCCGACAAGGTGCCCGGACTCGATACCGCCTGGGACACGATCCACACGTTTATCCGGGTGCCCGCGGGTGCGGTGATCGCCGCCGCTGCGCTGGGGGATGTCCCCTTCGAGGTCCAGATGGGCGCGGCGGTGACCGGAGGCACGCTGGCCCTCGGCGCCCACACGGCCAAGGCCACCACCCGCCTCGCCGCCCACGGCACCGGCACCAGCCTCCTGGTCAGCCCCACCGCCAGCGTCGTCGAGGATGTCGCCGTCGTCGGCCTCATCGGACTGATCGTCGCCTATCCGGTCATCGCCGGGGGCGTGATCTTCCTCCTCGTGCTCGGAACGTTTATCTTCCTTTGGATGTGCTGGAGGACGGCGCGGACGGCTTTCCGGGCGCTCTTTGGCGGCGGCAGGCCCACCGTCGAACGCGAGTTCCCCCGCACCCGCACCGCTCCCGAGGTCATCGAGGTCGAAGCCCGCGTCGCCTGACCGGAGCCCATCGCGGGATTCCACAATGAGGTCATGAGGTCGGGAGCGCGGGCCGCGATGCGGTCCGCGCTTCCTCTTTGCGGGTCTCCCCACCCTTGCCCGGTCCGGTCCTGCAAACAGCCGGCCCCTCTCCTCTTTCCGGAATGCTCGTATAGACGAAGGCATTGCGGTAATCGCTTCCCTTCTTCTCCCTCCCCGTACTTTGTATATCCATTCACCGCTTGCGCTGCCTGCGCGTCCCCGGCGGACTTTGCGCCATGGACACCTCGGCCGACACCTTCTCCTGGCGGGTACCCGCCCTTGCGGTCGCTGGTGGCATCCTCGCCGCGCTGTGCTGGGGGCACCTCGTTGCCACCCCGTTCTGGCTCGACGATCATGTGTTCCTCTACTCGACGGAGGTGGCCCTCGCGGAGGGGATCGCCCCATGGCGGATGGAACGCTGGCTGCCGGGCGAGGCGATGTCCTGGCGCCCCCTCAGTATCACCCTGTTCTGGGTGCCGGTCGTTTGGGGGGGATCGTCGGCGGTGGCTGCTCATGCCTACGGGCTCGCGCTCCTGGCAGGCGCGTGCGCGGCGGTCGGCTCCCTCGCCCATCGGCTCGCACGGGTGGTTGCCGGCGATGTCCCTCCCGTCGCCGCCTTCTGGGCCGCGTTTCTCTACGGCGTCCATGGCGCCTTCTTCCTAGCCATCGGCTTCGCCAGCGCCACCCACGAGCTCTTTGCCCTGTTCTTCGCCGCGCTGACGCTGCGGGCCTGGTTGGGCGCGCTGGTGGACGACCCGCCCCTGCGCGAGCGCCTCCTTTCCGCCATCACTCCCCTCCTCTTTGCCGCGGCCCTCCTCAGCAAGGAATCCACCGCCCTGCTGCCGTTTCTCGCGCTGGCGGTGGCCGCGATGGCCAGGCGGCTGACTCGTCCACCGGCCCGCGCACTGATCGTTGCCGTCGCCTGTGGAATTGTCGGACTCGCGTGGTTTCTCGTCCGTAACACGGTGGTTGTCCCGCCGTCGGCGGGCTCCGCGTACGAGCTGCGGCTGGGCCTCAACGTGCCGCGCAACGCGGTGTCGCTGGCGGCCTTCCTCGTGAATGTTCCGCGGGAATCGCTGCGGTTCCTTGTCGAGTCCCGGGCGCCCCTCGCCGGCCTCTGGGCCCTTGCCTGCGCGGGACCCATGCTCGCGGTGGGTGTGCTCCTCGCCCGTCGTCTCTACACCGGCCGCGGCGGCCTCCCGCGCCTCCTCCCCTACGCCGCCTTCCTCCTCATCGGCCTCCTGCCCTACTTCTTTCTCGCCTGGAACTGCTACGCCTACTACACGCTCCTCGGGTTGTTCGTCTATCCGTTCGCAGTGGCACTGGCGCTCGCTCGGGGATCGATGCCGGCGGCTGTACCACCCCTTGCACTGGCGTCGTGCCTGTGTGTCGGCCTGGTGGCGCATGCGCTGCCCGAGCCCGGCTTCCTCGCCCGCGCGCAGACGGTCCAGCGCCTTCATGCGGAAATCCGCGGCGTCGTCTCCACGCATCCGATGCCGCTTCGGTCGCTTGCGGTCGACGCGGACGAGCGCCTGCTCGCCGATCTCGGCTGGGAATACGGCCTGTCGCGTTCCACAGGCCTGCCGCCGGAGGCCCTCTATCCGGCGGACCGGGCACGCGCCGCCGACGCGCTCCTTCGTATAGACGCCGACCGGATCAGCCTCGTCCCCATGCCTTCAGGTGGCGTAGCCGCGCCCGCGTCCTCCCGTCCAGCCACAGGGGCACCTGCCAACCGGCCGGACGCCGCTCCCTGAGCAGCTTGAACCGCAGCCCCTCCAGCAGCAGCGCCTCCGCCGGGATGCCCCGCAAGGCGCGCCACAGCCCAAGGCCTTTCGCCAGCCGGGCGTGCCCCTCCGGCGCCAGGTCGCGCCAGGCCGCCACCCGCCACGGCCCCAACCGCAGGTGGCGCCGGATTTCTGATGGGCCCACGTAGTTCAGGCCCCCCGTCAGCAGCGCCTGAACATGTGCGGCCGCGAGCGGCACGCCCGGCGCCCACTCGCGCTGCCCCGCCTCCCGGACGGCAACCTCCGCCAGCTCCTCCGCCTCCCACAGCAGATGTCCCCAGGGAATCGGGGCAATATCCCAGAGATGATGGCCGAATGGGGAATAATACAGCGGCTCCGTGGCGGCATACAGGACCCCCCCGCGGCGAAGGACCCGTGCCGCCTCGCGAAAGTGGCCCCCAAGGTCGATGATGTGTTCGAGACAGTT
>CAYQTO010000013.1:28454-28891 GCA_964420455.1 uncultured Candidatus Sumerlaeota bacterium
GACAGTTCTGTGTATAGACAAGGTCCTGGCTGGCCGTGCGCACGGGGAGCGCCCCGGCCTCCGCATGGGCAAAGCCCAGCCGCGTGGCAAAGCGGATGGCGTCACCCTTGACGCGGACAACGCGGGCCAGCCGTGGCTCCCGCGCCATCAATCGCCGAAAGGTCGACGCGTTCGCCGCGCAAAAGGGCGTTTCCCCCGGCCGCCACATGACCTCCGTCGCGAGGACCCGCCCGCGCGTCGTCGCCGCCAGCAACGCCGCCAGCCACCCCATCCCCGCACCCACCTCGATCGCCCGGAACCGCTCCGGCAGCATCGCCACCACCGCCGGAAACTCGTCGCGAAAGAACGCGAGGTGGTGGCCCCCTTCGTGGGCGTCGTGGAAGACCTGCGTGGCGACGGGCCGCTCGCGGCGGCGCCGGCCAAGCTCCTCGCGACAG
>CAYQTO010000013.1:28901-38866 GCA_964420455.1 uncultured Candidatus Sumerlaeota bacterium
TGGCGCACCGCCCGGGGATCCCGCCAATGGCGCTCCGGACTCGTATAGACGCCCGGCGTCATCACTCCTCCGCGGGCGCCGCGCGTTCCATCCGCACCAGCCGGTAAACGTTGATGTCCTCCTGCACCGCCTCGACCCGGAGGTCCAGCGTCTCGCCGCCGATAAGGAGCCGGAGCTCCTGGATGATGGTTCCTTCTGTTTCTGCGGCGGGGCCCACCTCCTCGACGGAAAGGGTCTTCGTCGCGCCGCTGGAAAGGAGCGCCGCCAGCGCCTCCGCCCCATCGCCCTCAACCGAACCCAACTTCTCCATCACCCGCTCCGCCGAGCCCCCCTCCAGCGGGCGCAGAAGCTCGCGTTCCACCAACCGCACGAGCGTGCTGCGCGACGACCCCGCCGTCACGAGCGAAGGCAGCTCCATATCCTCGAAGAGCACCCGCGGCTCCCTGCTCGGCGGCCGGTTGCGCCACTGCAGGTAACCGAGCCAGACGATCGTTCCCAGTACGACGACGCCGAGCATCGCGACCCCGAACGCCCGGAGCCGCCATCGCCGCGCCGCCCGCACCCGTTCGTCCACCGCCGCCAGCAACTCCTCGTCCGGTGCCTTCTCCGTAAACAGGTCCGTCCACTTCCACCGGACCACCGGGCCGAGGGCGCTCTCGAGCGATTCCACGAAGGCCGTGGCTGTCGCCTGCCGTTTCTCCGGGTTCTTGTCCAGCGCCGCCAGGATCACCGCGTCGACCGATCGGGGCAGCACCGGGTTGCGCGATGTGGGCCGGTCCGGCGCTTCCTTCAGGTGCGCGTAATGGAGCTTCGCCCGCGACTGGCGCGTCGTGAACGGCAGCGACCGCGTCAGGAGACGGTACACCGTCACCCCGAGCGCGTAGATGTCCACCGCCGGCGTGATTACCCCCGTTTCCCGGAGTGTCTCCGGCGCCATGAACGCTGGTGTTCCCACGGCGATCGTGTTGCTCGATTCACTCGCTGTGGATCCGGCCTCGTCCACCTTGGCCACGCCAAAGTCCATGATCTTGGCCGTCTGCTGGGGGAGCGTCACGATGATGTTCGAGGGCTTGATGTCCCGATGGACCACTCCGGCGGCGTGGGCCGCATCGAGTCCGGACGCCACCTGGCGGAGGAGTCCCATCACCGCGCCCACCGTGAGGGACTTCTCCTTGCGGGCCAAGAACTCCTCCAGCGCCGCCCCCTCCACGTATTCCATCACGAGGTAGGGCACCGGACATTCCCCCTCCAGCGGGTTCGACGGGGGCAGGTAGACATCGAAGATCTGGACGACGTTGGGATGCTCGAGCAACGCCATGGACCCGGCCTCGCGGGCGAACCGCCCGAGGAACTTCGGATCCTTTTGGTACTTCGGGCTCGGGAACTTGAGTGCCACCGTCCGCCGCGGCCTCTTCTGGCGGGCGCGATAGACCACCCCCATGGCCCCGGACCCGAGGTAGTCCTCGAGTTCGAAGGTATCCGCCAGCACGGCGTTCAGCTCGCTGATATACGCGGGGTCCGGCGGGGGGATCATGATGAGCGGCGCGAGTTCCTTCGTGGTCCCCGCCATGGGCCTTCCTCTCATGCCTGCTTGTGGGAAGGACCCTCACGACCGAGGGAAAGGTGACCGGCAACTCCCTTTCCCTCTTCGTTAGGTGACCCGGTTGTCAGCCGGAAACACCCGCCGCCTTTTCCACGAGCCGGTTGAGCCGGGCGATCATCGCCCGCGGGTCCGCCAGCATCCCTGCCGCCAGCAGGGCATTGTCCGCCAACTGCTCCGCCAGCTCGCCCGCCAGCCCCTCGTCCTCCGTCCGCAGGGTTGCCAGCCGCCGGATCACCGGGTGCCGGGGGTTGATCTCGAGCGCCATCGCCCCTCCCATCGGCGGCGCGTCCTTGCTCATCGCCGCCATCAGCCGCTGCATGCTCGCCGTCATTCCCCCTTCCATGGTCACCATGGCGGGGTTGTCCACGAGCCGCTTGCTCGTGCGCACGGAGCCGATCCGATCGCCCAGCCGCCCCTTCATCCAGCCGGCCAGCCCGTCCGCCTCCTCCCGCGAGAGCTCCTCCCCCTCGCCGCCGACCTCACCCAGATCCAGGTCCCCCGTGTCCGCCGACTTCAACTTCTTTCCGTCGAACTCCCCCAACTGGTCGAACACGAAGTCGTCCAGCTGGTCGAAGGTATAGACGACCTCGATGTCCCGGGCGCGGAACGCCTCGATGTACGGGCCCGACTCGATCGCCACGCGACTCGCCCCGTTGATGTAGTAGATGTCCGCCTGGTCTTCCTTCATGCGGCCGACGTATTCCGAAAGCGCCACGGTCTCCCCCGGCTCTGTCCGCGAGGTTTCGAAGCGCAGCAGCTTCGCCAGCTCGCCCCGGTGCTCGTGATCCAGCGCTGCCCCTTCCTTCAGGAACCGCCCAAACGTCTCGAAGAAGGTCTTGAAGGTCTCCGGCTCCTTCTTCGCCCGCTCGTCCAAAAACCGCAGGAACCGCCCTGTGATCACCCGGGAAAGCTTCTTCACCAGCGCGCTGTCCTGCAGCGTCTCCCGCGAGATGTTCAGCGGCAGGTCGTCGCTGTCCACCACACCACGGACAAACCGCATCCACTCCGGGAGGAATTTTTCCGGCCGCTTCTCGATCAGCACTCGCCGGCAATACAGGTCCACCCCCGGCTCCGTCCGCCCAAAGCCCATCGCCTCCGGATTGCTCTTTGGCACAAACAGGAGGGCCCGGATCGCCAGTGGGGCGTCCGCCGAAAAGTGCTGGTGCATCAACGGCTCGTCCCACGCGTTCGCGATGAACTTGTAGAACTCCGTGTACTCCTCGTCCGTGATCTCGCTCTTGTTGCGGGTCCAGATCGCCTGCACGGTGTTCACCCGTTCGCCATCCACCTCGATCGGGAACGGGACAAAGTTCGAGAAGCGGCGGATCAGGTCCTTGATCCGGCCGGCCTCGGCAAACTCCGCGGCGTCTTCCTTCAGCAGCACCTCGATGCGCGTCCCGCGCTCGGCCCCGGGTGCCTCGGAAATCGTGTAGGTCCCCGTCCCGTCGCTCTCCCAACGCCAGCCCACGGACCCCGGCTCGATGGACCGCGTGGTCACCACCACCCGCTCGGCGGCCATGAAGGCGCTGTAGAAACCGACCCCGAACTGGCCAATCAGATTGACCGACCCGGCGTCCTGTTTCGCTTCGGCCGCCCGCGCCAGGAACTCCCGCGTCCCCGAATGTGCAATCCGCCCCAGGTTCTCCACCAACTCCTCCCGCGACATCCCGATCCCATTGTCAACGATCGAAAACCGCCGACCCTCCTTGTCCGTCACAATCCGGATCACCAGCTCCGCGTCGCGCCCCTCCACATCCTCCCGCAGGAGCACCTCGTGGCGCGCCTTCTCCAACGCATCCGCCGCATTTGACACGAGTTCGCGCACGAAAATCTCGCGCTCCGTATACAGCGAATGCACCACAATGTTCAGCAGTTGCTGGATCTCCGCCTCGAACGAATGGGTCTGCGGATTCATCGCGTCGGTCGCCTCTGTAGCCATCGGGAACACCCTTTCCTGATCACGGCAGTCTGCCGGGCCGAATGTGCAAACCGGGGACCACCATCCCCGCGCCCCACTGGCGGGGAGTTTGCATCACCACGCTTTCCCGATTGGCCCCCGGCCCCCAACGCCGCCCAATCCATCCCGAGACCACCACTCCCCGGCCCGCCGGACTCCCAATCATATGCCCAAGATCACCTTCTTCCCCAACAACCGCACCATCACCGTCGAGGAAGGCATCACCATCCTCGAGGCCGCCCTCGATCACGACGTCGACATGGAACACGAATGCGGCGGCACCTGTGCCTGCTCCACCTGCGTCTTCGAGGCCATCGGCGGCAGCAACCGGTCCCTCTCGCCCATGGAGGACGACGAGGAGGAAACCCTCCGCCTCTGCTACGAAGAGCGCAGCCCCGACAGCCGCCTCGGATGCCAGGCCAAAGTCACCGGCGAGGACGTCAAGGTCTGGATCAAGCGCAACGCCCCGTACTGACCGATGGCGGGTTTGGGGCCCCCTTCGCCGAGGCCTCCCGCCACCCTCCCCGTCTCGGCAAAATCTCCTTGCGCAGCCCCGCCCCGAGCCTTTCTTATCCCCGGCTCACCCGCCCGTGGGCGGTTAGCTCAGTTGGTTAGAGCGCTGCCTTGACATGGCAGAGGTCACAGGTTCGAATCCTGTATCGCCCACCACGCCTTCCCCATTCTTCAACCGCATCAAGGCACCATCAGCCCCCGTGCTCAGGGGGCGATGCGGAACCAAGCCCGTTCATCTCCGGGTGTTTGAGGCAACTGGCGCGTCCGGCAGGACTCGAACCTGCGACCTTGTGCTCCGGAGGCACACGCTCTATCCAACTGAGCTACGGACGCGCACGGGAATTGGCTATACGCCCCGTGGGGTAGGGGGACGTCAAGGAGAAGGGGGAGCCGGGCAGGCGAACCGGCCAGCGTTCGGGGGCTTTTTCGGATCCCTTTTTTCGTTGCGCCACCCGCGGGTGCCGCCCAACGTCGCCACCATCACTCCCACACAAGGGTGCGGTACGGCCGGCCCTTCTCAAGGAGACGCCGATGCGGCAAACCGATTGGTTGTTCCGCCTGCGGTACATGCTCGCCGCCGGGGTCATGATGGCGGTGGTGGCATTCGCGGTGCCTACGCCGGCTTCCGCCGCGGGCCCGCTCTACCGCAGCACCTACCCGAGCAAGATTACCTACAAGCTGGGCAGTGGGATCGGCAACATCCTGTTCTGCTGGGCCGAGATCCCCCTCGAAATCAACGAGGAGATCCAGAACACGGATCCATTCACGGGTACCATCGTCGGCTTCGGCAAGGGCCTCTGGTTCACTGGTCGGCGGTTCGTTCTCGGGATCGTCGACGTCGTGACGTTCCCCTTCGACATTTACGGCAACAACTACCAGTCGATCCAGCGGACCGAGTTTCCGTTCATCGACGAGGTGGAGTAACCCGGCCCCCGCGGCCCACGCCCGACCACGTATGAACCCCATCTGACGGAGGAGTCACTCCATGCCCCGCCTGACTTCCTGGACGTTTGCCCTCATCATGCTTTTCGCCGTTGCCGGGTTCACGGCAACCAGCACCCCCGCCATCGCCCAGCGTAGCATGACCTCCGCGGAACTCGAGCGCGAGAACAGTGACGTCAACAAGATGTTCCACAAGCTGGGCCGCGGTGTGGTGAACATCTTCACCGGCTGGCTGGAGATTCCCAAGCAGACTGCGATCGAATGGCGCCGCACGGACCCCTTCACGGGAACGGTCCTCGGTCTCGTCAAGGGCACCTGGCTTGGCGTCGCCCGCACCTTCGCCGGCGTCTACGAGGTCGTCAGCTTCCCCTTCCCGATTCCCCGCAACTACGAGCCGATCATGGAGCCGGAATTCGTCCTGCCCACCATCTGGGGCGAGCGGTTGCCTCTCTTCCGTGACGAGTTCACCGGCACCAGCGGTGCCATCGATGGCGCGATCGACTATGGGACGAGCAATCCCTCCGTCGGCAGCTCCCGCATTCGCTCCTACTGATCCTTCCCTCATCCTTGAATCTCCCGCCCCGCCTCCCGAGAGGCGGGGCTTTTTTTCACGTTTCCACCCGGAGGCGGAGTCCCAGGGCACCCGCCGCCGGGGTTTTCCTTGCTCCCTTCCCCGCCCCGTCACCCAGCATCGCCTCATGAAAGCGCCCGACCCCACGCCGGAACAGACCGACGAGGTGCCCCTCGAGAAGCGCCTCGAGCGTCTTGAGGAAATTGTGCAGAAGCTGGAGTCGGACGAGGTCGGGCTCGAGCAGTCCATCGACTTGTACGCGGAGGGACACCGGATCGGGCGCGAGGCTCTCAGGCGGCTCGAGGCCCTCGAGCGCCGGATTCAAAAGGTGACCGGCGAGGATGATGAAGGGCTGGAACTGGAGGACTTCCCCGACGACGAAGGGGAGTTGTGACATGGTTCCCAATCGGCCCAACACTTGCCCGCTTGTCTACCTGTCACCTTACGGCTGACTCCCGGCCGTCCGCACCCCCCACGAGGAACCGCATGTCCACCCACGCCGAACGCTTCCCCCTTCCGCTATCGTCTGCCGACCGCTCCGACGCCGAGGCGCGGCCCTCCCTTCTGGAAACAATTCAATCGCCCGCGGACGTCCGTGCCATGGCGCTGGAGGATCTGGCAACCTTGGCGGAGGAGGTGCGGGCCCGGATTATTGAGGTGATTGCCAGCAAGGGGGGGCACTTCGGGGCGCCCCTCGGGGCGGTGGAGATCGCCGTGGCGGCGCTTCACGTGTTCGAGCCGCCGACCGATCGGATCGTCTGGGACGTGGGGCACCAGGCCTATGCGTGGAAAATCCTCACAGGCCGCAACGATCGCTTCGAGACGATTCGCCAGCACAAGGGGCTCTCGGGATTTCTCAAGCGCACAGAGTCGGAATGCGACGCCTTTGGCGCCGGCCACGCCTCGACAAGCATCGCGGCGGCTCTCGGCATGGCGGAGGCACGCGACCTCAAGGGCGAGGACCACAAGGTCATGGCCATCATCGGCGATGGGGCGATGACCGGCGGCATGGCCTACGAGGCACTCAACAACGCGGGCCTGCGTCGGACGAACCTCATCGTCCTCCTCAACGACAACGAGATGTCCATTAGCACAAATGTCTGGGCGGTGCACCGCGGGCTGTCGAACCTCATCACAAGCCAGACCTACAACCGGGCCAAAGCGGACATAAAGGCGATCATCCGCTCGCTCGTCGGCGAGGGCGTGATCACAGCGGCCCACAATGTTGAGGAAGCGGTGAAGGGCATGCTCGTGCCGGGGCTCTTCTTCGAGGAATTGGGCCTGCGTTACATCGGCCCCATCGACGGGCATGATCTCGAGGTGCTCGTGCCCATCATGCGCAAGGCGGCGACACTCGAGGGGCCCATCCTCCTCCACGTGATCACCAAGAAGGGGAAGGGCCTGCGGTACGCGGAGAAGGACCCGATCACCTATCACGCAGCGAAGGCCAACATGAAGATCGAGACCGGCGAGATGGCGCGGTCGAGCGCACCCCCCGCCTACACCAAGGTCTTCGGACGCACGCTCGTCGAGCTGGCGGAGAAGGACGACCGCATCGTGGCCATTACCGCCGCCATGCCCGGAGGCACGGGAACCGACCTCTTTGCCCAGGCGTTTCCCAAGCGCTTCTTCGATGTCGGCATCGCAGAGGAGTGCGCCGTGACCATGGCCGCCGGCATGGCCTGCGACGGCCTCGTGCCCGTCTGTGCCATCTACTCCACCTTCCTCCAGCGCGCCTACGACCAGATCATCCACGACGTGGCGATCCAGAAGCTTCCCGTGCGGTTCGTCCTCGACCGGGGTGGTCTCGTCGGCGCGGACGGCCCCACCCACCATGGCACCTTCGACCTGTCGTACCTCCGGGTGGTCCCCAACATGGTGCTGATGGCACCCCGCGACGAGCAGGAACTCCGGCGCATGACCCGCACCCTCGTCGAATACGGCGAAGGCCCCATCGCCATGCGATACCCCCGGGGAAATTCAACCGGGTCCGTAGACCTCGATGCGGTGGAGTATCCAACGCTCGAGATCGGCCGCGGCGAGGTGCTCCAGCGCGGGGAACGCGTGGCCCTGATTGGCATCGGGCTCATGACCCGCCACTTTCTCGAGGCGGCGGCGACCCTTGAAAAGGAACTGGGTCACCCGGTCACCGTCGTGGACGCGCGTTTCGTCAAGCCGCTCGACCGCGACCTGCTGCTGGAGGTCGCCGCCAGCCACGAATACCTCTTCACGGCGGAGGACAACGTGCTGGAGGGTGGCTTTGGCTCGGCGGTGAACGAGATGCTGCTCGATTCGGGAGCGCCGCGGACGGCGATGCGCTTCGGCCTGCCGGACCGATTCATTGATCACGGCCAGCCGAGTGAGCTTTACGGCGAGCTCGACCTGCTGCCGGAGCAGCTGGCCGAGCGGATTCTCGCCGTCGTCGCCCCGAAGGTCAGCGAGCCGCCTGTTCGTTGATCGCGGCCATCACCGCCGTATCGAAGGCCGATTCCTCCGTGGTGGCCTCCCGATTCTCCCGAGCTTCCTTCAGGTAGCCGGCCCGCTTCCCATTCAGTTCGTCTATACGCTCCATCAGCCGGTCGCGCTCCTCGCGCTTTTCCGCGATGATTGCCTGCTGCTCCTCGATTGTCCTGCCCTGCAATTCGGTGGGTAATTCATTCGCCGGCAGGTCCTCGAGGGTGACCGTCTCCTCGGCAAGGTCGTTGAGGAGTTCCTGGCGGCCGAGGAAGTTCTTCATGCCGGAGGCGGAGGTGTTAAAGGCGATGCGGTCCGCCGCGGCGGCCGGGGCGGCGCGGGCCACGACGCCGGCGACCTCGCTCTTGCGCTCGCGCATGGCGGACTGCACCTCCATCTCGCCGTAGTAGAGGAGAGTGCCGTCGAGCTCCGCGCCGAGGCGCGCCAGCTCCTCGTCAAAAGGCGTGTTCACCACCTCCACGCCCCCCGATTGCTCGATGCGAAAGTACTTTCCCTCGGCCAGGCGCGCGATGTCCGTCCACGGCTGCTGGGCACCGGCATTGGTGCCGCACTGGATGGCATTGATGGTGATGCCGGCGCGGGCGGCCGCCTGGCAGGTTTCCGGGTACTTGACGTCGTCGGGGTAGTCCATGTGCGGGGGCGCGTCGCCCACGAGGAAGATGACGCGGTAGGTGTCGGGGTCGGTGCGCCAGTCGAAGTTGGAGACGGCCTCGTGGAGGGCCTGGTTGACGGACTCGGGGCCGTCTCCGCCGCCGGCCGCCTGGTACGCGGTCAGGTCCGTATAGACGGCGTCGAGATCATCGGTCAGCGGGGTGTGGACGGTGATGTACTGGTCGCCGCGGTCCCGGTAGCCGACCAGGCCCATGCGGATGTCCGGCGTTGATTCGAGCGTGGCCAACTGATTGGCGATGCGCCAGATGGTGTCCTTGGCCCCCTGGATCAGGCCGGACATGCTGCCGGTGGTGTCGAGGACGAAGACGACGTCGACACGGGGGGCGAGGGATCGCGCCACCGTTTCCGCGGCCGCCTCCGCCGTTGCCCTGTCCTGCGCCGGGAGTAGCCCCGCCGTCCCCCCAAGAAGTCCCGCCACCAGCATCCCCGCCATGATCGATCGCATGATGATTTCCTTTCGGTGCTGTGTCTTCCGGTTTGGGGGACAAGCCCCCGGGGGGGCGGGGTTCCCGTGGCCGGCTTGGCCTTGCATCGCCGATCCGGACCTCCCCACCATCCTCCCCGGTTTGCTCCCATGGGTTCCTTTGCCACCATCCGCCGCGGCGAGATCCGCACCGATTGCCGGTTCTACACGGGTTACAAGCCGTGTGGGAAACACGACGGCTGTCCCGATTGTCCCCACTATGCGCCCCGCGGCGATCAGGTGCTGGTCATCAAGCTGGGGGCCATGGGCGATGTCCTGCGGACCAAGGCGATCCTTCCCGCCCTCCGCCGCCGTCACCCCGATGCCTGGCTGGTCTGGCTGACCGCACCCGGCAGCGAGCCCCTCGTCCGCGATCCCCTCGTCGACGAGATCCGTCCCCTCACCCTCGAGGGGATCCTTGCCCTCGAGGGCAGGACGTACAGCCATCTATACAGCCTCGACAAGGATGCCCACGCGGTCTCCCTCGCGGCACGGCTCGACGCGGGACGCCGCTACGGCTTCGCCCCGACTCCCTACAACACCATCGACGTCTGGAACGAGGCGTCGATGTACGCCCTTCGGCTCGGTCTGTCGGACGACCTCAAGTTTCGCCAGAACAGGAAGACGGTGCCGGAGATCGTGGCGGAGATGTGCGAGTTGGACGACGCGGGCGGGCGCTATACGCTGACGCTCGGGGAGGAGGCGCGGGCGGCGGCGCGCGCCCACTGGGCTCAGGCGACGGCACCGCTCGCCGGCCGGCGCATTCTCG
>CAYQTO010000014.1:0-9215 GCA_964420455.1 uncultured Candidatus Sumerlaeota bacterium
ACGAATTCCGCCCCCCCCAACCAGCCTTCCCTTGCCACAGACGACCAGCCCACGAGTTAACCACTGGAAATCGCGCCGACCAAGGACGTGCCATGCCCCACTTATGCGTGAACATTGATCACGTGGCGACGCTGCGAAACGCGCGCGGCGGCGGCGAGCCGGATCCCCTCCACGCCGCCGTCCTGTGCGAACTGGCGGGCGCCCGCGGCATCACCTTTCACCTCCGCGAGGACCGCCGTCACATCGTCGACGCCGACGCCTTTGCCCTTCGCCGGGTCGTCAAGGGCCTGCTCAACATGGAACTGGCCTGCACCGAGGACATGATCCGCCTGGCCGCCAAGGTGAAGCCGGATCAGGTGACCCTCGTCCCCGAGCGGCGGGAGGAGCTGACCACCGAAGGCGGGCTGGACGTGATCGCCAACCGCGAGACGGTGGAGAAGGGGACGCGCAAGCTCCGGCGGGCGGGCATGGCGGTGAGCCACTTCATCGACCCCGATCCCGAGCAGGTGGTGGCCTCGCGGGACGCCGGCGCGACCCATGTGGAATTCCACACGGGGGCCTACGCGAACCACTTCGATCGCCATCCGGCGGAGGCGGGGCACCAGCTCGAGAAGCTGGAGGCGGCCTGCATCGTGGCCCACGGCGAGGGGCTGGTGGTCAATGCCGGCCACGGCCTGAATTACCGCAATGTGATCCCGGTGGCGCGACTGCCCTTCATGAACGAACTGAATATCGGCCACGCGCTCGTCGGCCAGGCTGTTTTTGTTGGCCTTGATCGGGCCGTTCGGGACATGGTTGACCTCATCGCCCGAGCGGAAGCGACGTACGTCGAGGACTAGTTCCCAGGCTAAGTGGTGTTCCGGACGAGGACGCGCCGGATGAGGATCCTATACATCTGCGGCGACCAGGGAATACCGGCCTTCGGCCGCAAGGGCGCCTCCACGCACATGCGCGAGATGATCGCGGCCTTCCGTGCGCAGGGCCATGAGATCTGTCTTGCCTGTGCGGACATCGGCGGCGACCGGCGCCCCGAGGAGGACTTTCCCCTCGTCAAGCTCCCCCGTCCCACCTCGCGCGTGATTGGCATCGACGGGCGCTATCTCGCCGGCAACACCCTCGCCCGTGCCGTCCTCAAGCGCACCACCCTCGAATTCAAGCCCGACGCCATCTACGAGCGGTCCGCCCTCTACTTCAACGCCGGAGACTGGCTTGCACGCTACTTCAACCTTCCCCGCATCCTCGAAGTAAACTCCCTCCTCTCCCACGAGCAGATCCGCCGCCTCCACTTCCCCGCCCTCGCCTGGAAGTACGAACTCAACCTCCTGCGCCGCTCCATGGCCACCGCCGCCATCTCCAACTACATGGTCCGCGACCTCGTCCAATACGGCTGTGACCACGGGACCGTGCGCGCCTTTCCCATGGCCGTGGATCCGCGCCGCTTCCGTCCCCCCGCCGATCCCCTTCACCGCCGCCGGGAACTCAACTGGTCCGATGGCGACATCGTGCTGGGCTATGTCGGCTCCATGAACTCCTACCACCGGCCCAACTGGTTCATGGACCTTGCGGAGAAGATCCTCCGCCGGAACGAGAACCCGCGGATCCGCTTCCTCGTCGTCGGTGGCCATCCCCTCAAGGTCCAGCGCCACCGCAGCCGCCTGCTCCGGTGGGTGGAGGAGGGGCGCGTGCATTTCTCCGGCAGCGTGCCCCAGAGCGAGATGACCAGTTGGCTCGCGGCGATGGATGCGGTGCTGGTGCCCGGCGCCGCGCCCCAGTCGACACCCACGAAAATCTTCGAGGCGGCGGCGGTCGGCCGCCCCGTCATCCTCCCCGACACCGAGCCGATCCAGGAGCTCTGCGGCGCCGACGCCCCCTTCCTCTTCCGCGCCAATGACTTCCGCTCCTTCGAGGACAAGGTCCGCGAGTTCATCGCCACCCCCAATGACTTCGAGGTCCCAACCCGGTGCCTACGCGAGTGCGTCATCGCCGAACACACCTGGGACCACCACGCGCGCAAGCTCACCGACTGGTTCGAGGAGATGGCCGGCCACGCGGAACAAAACGGCCACTATTGAGAAGCCGGGCTACTCAACCAGGTTGCTTTGGCTGAGAAGGACTTCGGCCCGCGATTCCGGCTCCACCTCCACCTCCACGGCCCAGGCAAACAGATCCTCCACGAGAAGGGTATCGTGGGTCGCCACGACGACGTAACTGCCTGGCTCCACATCGAAGTCAAAGCGTCCCCGGGAATCCGCGTGGGTCTGGTGGAGCGGGTTGAAGGCCGCCGCGGCGGACTTGACGATCCTCCCCGGCGGAATGTCGTCCGCCTCCACTCGCCTCAGCTCCTGGTTCGTCCAGCCAATCCTCTGGTGAATCGTCGCCTCATCGAGCGCCTCGAGTTCACGGGTCAGGACCTCGACCCGAGACTGGCTCCGTTGGCGCTCTCCTTCCGTTTCCCCCAGTGCCTTATCGAGTCTGGCAAGGACACCCCTTTGAAACCCCACCCAGTCGCCCGTGGCCGTGGTACGATCAAACTGGAACTGCTCCCGATTGCGGCTTAACGGATGAAGGAAGGAATATTGACGATAGCCCATTTCCTGATAGGTGGATCGCGACGATTCAAGATAGTCCACCCCGCGGTCCAGATAGGCGAGGCGGCGCGATTCCTCCGCTTTTGCCTCGCGGAGGGTGGCGACACGGCCAAGGAGTTCCTGCTCCTGCCTCAGTCCCTCCAGGAGCCGGGGCCGGTCTTCCTGGGCTTTCGCGCGCCGCTCCACCCGATCCCGGATCTCCCGGAGGATCGCCCGGTGGTGCAGTTCGATCACCGTGCCCGCCAATTCCTCTGTTCGCGCATTGAGCTTGAGGAAGATCTCCCCATCGATGCCGGGAGTCACGATGGTCACCTGCCTTACGGGCAGGGCGGGGGTTGACTCCCCGGAGCTGAAGAAGAGGTAGCTTCCACCCAAGAGGATTGCCGCTGTGCCGAACACTGCCGACAGGAGGGCGATCAGGACAACGGTGCGGGAAACGAACATGGCTTTTCCCTATATGTCTATATCGGCATTATCAATTTGACCGTAAGTCAGGACATTACCAAGAACAACAGAAATGTAACGCGAGGGGGCCGCGGACGAATCCGCGGCCCCCTATTTCCGGCCCCTTTTGGGATCTGCGATCAGTACTCGTCGAGCAGCATGAAGTCCGTGACCGAGGTAGCGAGCGGGGCGTCGATCACGAGTGCATCAACCCAGGTGCCCATGGTGGCGGTGGTGCCGGAAGCGTCCTCACGGTGGCCGATCTGGACGGCGCCGCTGGTGCGGCCGCCCTCGGGGATCGGGCCGACATAGACGTCCTGATCATTGATGCGGGCGATCAGTTCGCCGCTTGGTCCTGCAAAGGGATCGATGGACAGGGCGAAGGTGGTCCAGGCGCCTTCGCTCGCCCCCGAGCCCGCCAGTGTCAGCGTGCCCAGCTCCTCGACGATCTGCGCGTCCAGGTTATCGTTCGACGCATGGACGAGCTTGAACTCCTGGGCATGGTTTCCGAGGCCGTTGTTGATGTCGACACCGCCGTTGTTGTGATAGATCAGCCAGTAGCCGTTCTCGTAGCCGCTGTTCTGCGGGGTGTCCTCAAAGAAGGTGCTGCCCTGGGTGCCACAGAAGCCGACGGCGATGGCCTCGGCGTCTCCGGCCGCCGTGGGGATATACAGCTCGCCGGCAACGCTGTGGCCACCGGTGATGCCCAGCGAGGCATCCCCCAGGAAGAGGATGTTGCCGCCCGAGACGTCGGCCACGCGGAGCACGTTGCCCCCATCGGCGGAGGGTCCGACGCCCGACGCCACCGAGCCCGCCAGCGCGTAGTCGAAGGTCAAAAAGGCGTTGGGTGGGAAGCTATCGAAGTTGAAGGAAACCGGCAGCGCGCCCACCGTGTCGCCGTTCGTTGCTCCGGGCGAGAGTGGCTGGACCGCGAAGTCGCTGGCGTTGTTGTTGGTGTCGGTACCGTCGGGGTAACGGCCAATGCTGTAGGCGCCGGGGGCGACCTGGCCGATCCACGCGGCGCCCTCGTTCGCCACGCCGAGTGTCTCGACCCGCACCAGCTCGTCCAGCCCGCCCCAGGCCTCGTACACGATACTGTCGTAAACCTCGCCCGTAACGGCATCGAGCAACTGGAGTGCGGAGGGGTCGGTCCCGCTCAGGTCGTCGACGGTGGCGCCAAAGGCCGACGAATCGTCAACGTTCGGGACACTGGGATCACCCACCACAAAGTAGCCGAAGCCCGTTCCCGTGTCGTTGGGGATGCTCCCGGCAAGGGGGACCTCGTTGAGGATGGCACCGGTGCCGGGATTGTAGCTGCGAAGGACCAGGTTGGAAGGCAGGGGGCCTGCAGGACCGTAAACTTCGACGAACTCGCCGTCCTCCGCAACACCCACGAGGTCATAGCGAACCTCGTTGATTGTATACTCACCGCCGGAGGCGCCGGCCCGCGAGTAGGTGATATCGTCAATCCAGAGATCGAAGGTTCCGGTGGCTGTTATGGTCAGGATAATGAAGCCATAGAAGGCGATTTCGCGAGGGGCGTTGCCGGTCAAGTCGAGGACGCCGTCGCCATTGGAGAGGCCGGGCTCGGACGTCGTGAAGCCGACGACCGGATCGTTTAGAAGGTCGAAGCTGAGGACCTGCCAGCCAGCGGTGGCGAGGGAGGTGAGGGGACCGACTTCGATTTCGCCCTCGCCATCGACCACCAGGATGCGGATCGCGACATCCGGGGCGGCAATCGGCGGATTGATCCATGCCCTGATGATCCCATCGTTGGGAAGAAAGCCCAGGGGCATGCCGAGGTCGAGGTCGGGAGTTGAGGCATCGTCCGCCATGTAGGCATGACGGACGGGGAGGGTGGAGGGTGTGGAGTCGAACTCGGCGGTGACGAGCATGGCACTGTTGCTGGGCGTGGGGCCGCCGGCCGGCGGAGGGCCGACGACGGCAAGAGTGGCGGCGATCATCCCAAAGGTATCGGGATTCGTGAGGGGAGCCTCCCAGAGGGGGCTTAGGGTGTTGTTCTCGAACCGCTCGAGGAAGTAGGAGGTGGCTCCTTCGGGGGCGAGCACCTCGGCGCCTATCTGGTAGAACTGGGGCCATGTTCGTCGTGTTCCCGACGATCCGGTGCGCGGGTTGTGGCTGTTTGGCGCGGACATCCAGCCAAGCTCCCACCAGCCGACGCCGCCCAGGCGCTTTCCTTCCAGCGCCGGGTCGCCGGAGGGCACCTCGTTGCTTTCCACGATCCGCATTTTGTACTCGATGGAAGTTTCGTCGTCGTACACGGTGACAAGGTCGACGGCGAACGGGGCGCCCACGGTCGGCGTATAGAGACCTGTGTCCTGCGTCCAGGCGGTCTCGTCGCCGCGGCGATAGTTCCGGGCGAGGGGGTAGCCAGTAACCGTGTTGTAGCGTGCGTCGAAGGCGGCCTCGGCCCAGGTACGGACGCGGCGGATGCGGTCGTCGCCGACGCCCGACCCCTCCGGATCCAGCGTGGGCCAGTCGTAGGCTTCGCCGCCACCCGGATTGGTCACGTAGAATTCAAGCGAGTAGGCGGGGAGGATCGGCACCATCTTGCGCGGGTCGAACCCGGCGGCGAGATAGTCGTTAAGCTCGCCAACATAGCGGTCGCGTTCGGCAATGGAATTGGGGGAGGAGGAGAACCCCCCAGCCCAGGGATAGGTGCTGTAGAACATGTAGTCGAGCGAGCCGTTGAGGGCGGCGGCGTCGTGGCGCGTCGCAGAATAGCTCGGGTTCACGTAGAGAGAGAGTTCGATGTAGGGGCGACTCGAATCGACCGCAGTCCAGGCATCGAAGGCGGCCCGGCAATCGGTCATGAAGGCGCTGATGTTGTCGCGGGTGGTTGCGGTCCAGTTGAACTCGAGATCGAAGCTGACGCCGGTCACGTTGCCGCCGCTCGCCAGATCCTGTGTGAGTTCCGCCGTGATGTTGTTGATCAGCGCCGTGGCGCTCCCATCGGCGTCGTCCATGGCATCGATCAGGTTGGCTTCGCTGAACCCGCCACTGAAGGGGAACACGTTGGCGACGACCATGTGGACCTGGACGCCGTTTCGCTCGGCGTCGCCGCCGGCAAGAAACGCCGCCGGGCGTGAATCCCACGCGGTCGTGTCGAGATTTCCCGCCGCATCGAATCCAATGAACGCATATCCGACGTGCGTCAGTGCGTGCCAGCGATAGAACTCCTCGGCCCCGTCGCGGTAATAAGGATGGTAGCCGAAAACGATGAAGTCCTCGTCGATGGCGGGACTGACGGGTGCGGTTGGTGTCCCCTTGATGGCAGGCGCGGACTCGCGGGTGATCGCCTGGGAGGAGGAGAATGCCTGAAGTTGTTCGCCATGGACCGAGGCGGGTTCCTCCGCCGCCACGGCCCCCACGAACGCGCCTCCGCCAAGGAGCCCCCAACAAAGACAACGAGTCCTACGCAGGTCCAAACGAATCATGGATGAGTTCCTGGGCACGTGCCCGGTACGGGCGTCGTGTGTATTGTTTCCGGAGATAGCGGGGAATTAATCCGGGGATGGAATATCGGGCAAGTCGGAACGGACCCGAGGCCGGGTGACAAGTCGGGTTCCCGGGGAGCGCCCCGGGCAACTTCGGGAAGGCGAGAGAAGTCGTCCCACGCCAATTGCATAAGGGCGTGAATTTGTTCGCCCCATCCGCTTCTCAGGGTAATCCCGAGGAAGCGCTCAGGTCAGAAATCGGCTGTTTATTCCGCCCCTGAAAAATAAGGACTTATGGAGCCCGTCTCAGGAACCTCCTGCTTTTGCTTCGCTTGTTTGACAATGCTTGCTCGTGTGCTAACGTATGGAATCGAAACCCGCCCCGGAGGGTGGCCATGCAAAACGTGACGCCCATATCGTCTGCCCACCTCGTCAGCAAGCAACGCGCAACCCTGCTGCTGGTGACCAGCGAGGACGGCGCCATGCAGGAGTTCGAGGCGGTTGTGACGCGGATCACGCCGATGGCGATCCGTCTCGCCCTCAAGCAGATTCCCCCGGTCCCCTTCCAGTTGCTCTATCGGTGGAACCGGCTGGTCGACATGCATCTCGACCTCCCCTCGCCCCACAACAGGAAGGCCCACGCCCGGGGCGTGCTGATCGGCCTCGCGGCCGACTACAGCCTCGATGCCCCCCTCGTCATCGTCGATATCGAATTCGCCGAGATCACCGAGGAGGAGGAGAAAGCCCTGCGCGATTCGAACCCCGCTCTCGTGGTATCCTGAGGAGCGCCGGCAGCCGTCCATTCCGCCGAAAGCAATTGACCTCCCCAAAAATTCCGCCAGCCCTCTCGCTACGCCTACCATCACGACCGGGAGGGTCTCCGATGCTGCGTCTCCTTACAGTTGGCATCCTGTTGCCGACAATCCTGCTGTCCGCTTCCCGAATTCCTGCGCAACGTCCCGCGATGTTTGGCTACAATTCGGACGGCCAGTTCGTCCGGACGGATCTCCTGGTGGGAACGTCGGAGTTCGTCTCGGGCATTCGGGCGCCAAACAAGGTCGTCGGACCGGTGGCCACCGACCCCACCAACGGCGATGTGTACTTTCTGGATGTCGCGACGGAAAACCGGGAACTGCTGGTGGTACCGAACGGGGCCACCACGGAAACCCTCGTTGGGCGCAACACGCTCTTCGAGGGGGTGGCGTTCCTCGACATGGCTTTCACGGCGGACGGCCGCCTGTTTCTGGGGACGGCGGCGGGCCGGATCTTCGAGGTGGACAAGACGACGGCGGCAACCTCGCTCGTGACCGATGGTGGGGACGGGGCTGCCGGGCAGCCTGCCCTGGAGAATGTACGCGGTCTGGACGCGAGCGACAACGCCACGCTGCTGGTGGTGGATCGCAACCTGGAACACCTGGTGGCCGTGGACCTGGCAACCGGTTCGCGCACACTCGTGGCGAGCGCTTCGGTCGGTGCCGGCATCGCGCCGGATCGCCCGGGGATGGTGGCAGTCGCCCCCAACGGCGATGTCTATACAAGCTGGCAGCCGGGGGTCCTCACACGGATCGATCCCGCCACCGGCGATCGCACCGTTGTCTCGAGATCCCTCGCACCGGCGGTCGGCTCCGGCCTGGACTTCGGCGCCGCCTTCGACCTCGAGGTGACGGACACTGTTGCATACTGGATGCAACTGGACGGAGGCACGATAGCCGACCTGATCGCCGTGGATCTCGCCACGGGGGACCGCAGCCGCCTCCAGGGCACCGGGTTCCTCATCTTCCCCAACCCCTTCTGGACCATGATGGACTTCGGCCCCGGTGGCCAAATGGTCGTGTCCGAGAGCCGCGAACTGCGCACGATCGACCTCGTCACGGGTGACTTCGGGATCTTTGCCACGTGGGCGAGGGTCGGCACCGGGCCCATTTATGGCCAGCATCTGCTCCCCGAGTCGGACACAACGGCGATCGGTTATTTCCCGGACCCCGGACTCGTCGGCCGGTTGGAACTGGCAACGGGCGAGGTGACCGAACTCTCCGGTCCCACCGTCGGTGCGGGTCCTTCCCTTCCCGACCTGACCGACCTTGCCCGCGGTCCCGCTGGAACCCTCTGGGGGCTCGACAACACCTCGGGGGCCCTCGTCCAAATCGATCTTTCCACCGGCGACCGCACCGTTCTTCTCACCTCGCCGACTCTCACCCTCAACTCGGGCGCAGTCACCTTCGACGTGGATGTCGGTTCGACGCCCACCGCCTACCTCGCGCGCCAGGGCCGGGCGACCCTTCTGCCGCCCCTGTTGCTCCAGCCCGGTCCCGGTGGGCCCGCGGACCTGCTTGCCATCGACCCCACCACGTCGACCCTCCGCACCGTTGTCCCCACCAACACCGACGTCCTCAGCCGTCCGCTGGACGTGATCCTTCAAGGCCCGGACACGGCAATCCTGACCAACCGAACCCAGTTCGGGTTCGGGATCAACTTTGGCTCGCCCGGGGTTTACCGGATTGATCTGGCAACAGGCGCGACCGACCTCTTCCCCACCGGCACCTTCGGCGTTTGGCTTGCCCGTGCGACCGATGGCGACATCTACAATTACGGCGGTTCCGGATATCGGACAATCCGCGATGGCGCGGTGAACGAGGAGGTTGCCCTGCCGGCTGCGATCAGCATCGAAAGCGGCGTGGTGGTCGCCGACGCGCCGTCGACACCCACCGTGGAGGTGATCGGCGTG
>CAYQTO010000014.1:9225-27912 GCA_964420455.1 uncultured Candidatus Sumerlaeota bacterium
CCCTGGCGACCCGGCCCCGCTCTCCGTCGAGGGCACCGGGGTGACGCTGGACTTCTCCTCATCGGTGGGTGGATCGGTGACGGTAACGCTACACCGGAGCCAGCCGCCGAATTTTCCCGAAGCGGTACCGGTGTACTGGGAGGTCGACGGGTCCGCACTTCCCGATCCGTTCGTCGCCCGCCTCTCGTTCGTCTATACACCTGCACTGCTCGACCGTGCCGGGCTCTCCGATACCCAGTTTGAAATCTACAAGTCCGGGGATGGCGGCACAAGCTGGGCCCCCGTGCCAACGGCCTACGGGAGCCTCGTGGCCACGACGGACACGGACCAGACGTCGTTTTCGCTCTGGACCCTTGGGCCGGTTTCGGAGTCTTCCACCCGGGACTGGTGGCTGTTGCACTAGCGGGGCGCGCCACCAGGAGCGATGATCCCCGTACAGGGACAAAGGGCCGGCGGATTCGTTCCGCCGGCCCTCCTGATTTGCCCGCCTGTGCCCGTTGGTCAGATGGGCGTGTTCGCGATCAGGCCCTTTGGCGGGAGCTCGCCCAACAGCGGGCGGACCCACTCGATGAATTCCGCCGTGACGTCGAACTTGTCGCTGGTGATGAACTTGTCCTCCATCGGGCGGTACTGCTTCATGCCGGCGGGGAAGTTCACGCCGGAGACATCCTCGAGGTTGGCGCGGAAGGGATCACAGAGGTACTTGCCGAAGCTGCTGGAGAGGCGACGGAAGCAGATGGAGCCGTCGATGTCGCCGGAGACGGCGACCTTGACGGCAGCCTGGCCGGCCTCGCGGGCTTCCTGTGCGTCGACCTCGCTCACGCATCCGGCGAAGGACCGCTGCGCGTAGCCGAGCGTGTCCGCCCGCACGCGCACCTTCTTGCCGTGCTCGCGATAGAGGTGGATCTTGGTCACCTGGGCGAGGAGGTCCGCCAGCGCGCCGGTCCCCGAGAGCTGGGCGTGGCCAAAGGAGTCGAGCTTCACGCCCCCCGCGAGGTCCTCCATCCGGCCCGAAGCGTCCATCCAGTCGATGATCGCCTCCATGTTCAGCTCCTTCAGCTCCTTGCGGATGATGTCGGACTGGAGCCAGACATTGCCGTCGCAATCGCAGAGGCCCTCGGACACGGCGAGGAGGGCGCGGCCCTTCTCCGTATAGACAGCGTCGACCTTCTCGACGAACTCGCGGATGGTATAGCTGCGCTCGGGGAGGCAGAGGGCGTGGGGTCCGTCCCCGGCGTTCACGCGGGCCATCGCCGCCGCGGCCGTCAGCCAACCCGCGTTGCGCCCCATCACCACGTCGATTTTGACCCCCGGGAGCGAGCGGTTGTCCGCATCGTTGCCCATGAAGCACTGGGCGACGTATTTGGCCGCGGATCCATAGCCCGGGCAGTGGTCGGTCACCAGAAGGTCGTTGTCGATGGTCTTGGGGACGTGGAACACGCGCAGTTCGTAGCCCTGCTGCTGGGCGATCTTGTTGATGATGCCGGTGGCCAGGGCGGAATCGTTACCGCCGATATAGTAGAAGTAGCGGACGTTGTGCTTTTCGAAGATCTGGAAGATGTTCTTGCAGTCTTCCTCCTTGGGCTTGAAGCGGCAGGAGCCGAGGCCGGCGGAGGGGGTGCGGGCGACGTCCTCGAGGGTGGGCCAGAGCTGCTCCCGGAGGTTGACGAAGTCCTCCCGGAGGACTCCTTCGACGCCGTTGCGAGCGCCATAGAGGCCCTCGATCTCGGGATACTTCAGGGCCTCCTCGATAACGCCCACGAGGGACTGGTTGATGACGGCGGTGGGGCCGCCCGACTGGCCCACCACCAGGTTTCCTTTAATACCGGGCATGAGTGCGGGTATCCTTGGTCCGTTGGGTTGGGGGGAGGGATTCCAACGGGGGAAGCCCCGCCCCGCGCTGGTTTGGCGGGCGCGGAGGAGGGGGTCAAGCTCCCATGGGCGGCGGGAGTTGTCCTGTCGCGATTAGCAACCCATTGATTTATTGGGCAGGGACAAACAGGTTTTTGGGTTGCCAAACACCGGTTGGGGCGCGCAATTTCGACCTCGTTGCTCTGATTACAGGGCCACACCGCACCAAGAGGCTCCCATGCAGCTGTTTCCCCAAGGATTCCTGACTGAACTGTACTGTTTGCGCGCCCTGCCGCCCTGCTTTGCCCAGGAGTTGGGTGGCGACCGCCACCTCAGCGAGGCCGAGGCGGGGGAGTTGCTGCTCGTGGACGATGCGGATCCGGATCGGCCGTGCTTCGTGGGGGCGTGCTCGGGCCGACCCTGCACCCTCGCATGCCTTGTTCGCGAGGAGGGCCAAACCGTCCTTCCGGAAGTCTTTCGTTTGGCGCAGGAAAAGGGCGAAGACGCGCCGCGCCTCGCTGGGGAACTGATCAGCCTGTCGGGGATGCTTCACGACCACCGCGAGCATCGAATGATCGAAATCGCGGCGGGCGACGGGCGGCCGGACTTCCGGCCCGTCTGTGCGGCCTGATCAGTTACCGGGAAAAAACGGGGGGGCGATAGCATCGCCCCCCCGGATGAGGATCAGGCGGGTTCGTAGGTCTTGCAGGTAACGCCGGCGCCGTCCACGCCGATGGTGACCTGGGCGGCGGTGCAGACGAGATCCTTGTTGTGCTTGCAGCCGGCGACCTTGCAGGCGCCGACGCTGGCGACGGTCATCTCGACACCGGCCTTCTGTTCGCGCGGGGTGTAGGTCCCGCAACTGGCGGCGTTGCCCATTCCGACGGTAATGGCAAGCGCGCGGCAGGACTGGCCTTCGTTGTAGGCGCAGTCGGTGGCTTCGCAGGCGTTGACTTTGGTGGCAGTCATGGTTGTGACCTCCTTGGGAACACTGGCGCCAGTGAAGCCAAACGCGGGCGGCACGGTCAAGATAGTTCGCTTAGCCAAACAAGATAATGACGGCTCGTTGGCTGGTCGACGGTTCAAAAACGCCTTTGACAGGTCGGTGCTTTGGCTTGCTCACCCACCGGACAGGGTTAGGTTGCTGCATATCGCAACCATAAGGGTGGCAAACCGATGGCGGTGACCATCAAGGACATAGCCCAGCTGGCGAACACCTCGACGGCGACGGTGTCGCGTGTGCTGAGCAACAAGCCGGGGGTGACGGAAGAGAAGCGCGAGCGGATCATCAAGCTCGCGGAGAGCCTTGGCTATACGCCGAACCGGCTGGCGAAGAACCTGGCGATGCGCAAGAGCTATACGCTCGGGCTCATCGCGGCGGATCTTCGGAATCCATGGTACATCGCTTTCCTGCGCGAGATCCAACGCCGGGTCGCCGGCGAGGGCTACCAGGTCCTTCTCGCCGATTCGGAACGGGAGGCGGAGAAGGAACGCCTGAACATCGAGCTGATGCAGGAGCACCGTGCGGAGGGGCTGCTGATTTTCCCGGTGGCGGACTGGCGCGCGGGGAGTGACATCGACCATCTCCTCCAGCTCAAGCTCCGCCGCTTTCCGTTTGTGATCGTCGGCAAGATCGATGGCTACCAGTTCGACTCGGTGACGAGCGAGGAGGTCGACGTTGCGGGGGAACTGACCCGGCACCTGCTCGATCTTGGCCATCGCCGCATCGGCTTCGTGGGCGCCAACCCGGCGAACCGCTGCATCCGCGAGCGGCTCGATGGAGTCGACAAGGCGCTCCGGAAGGCGGGCCTCCCCCTTGACCCCCGCGACATCATCGCCGACAGCGACACATGGATCGAGGACATGGTCGCCCGTCTCCAGCAGCCGGACCGGCCCACGGCCCTGGTCATGATCAATGCCGTCTATGCCCTCATGGCTCAACGCCCCCTCCACCAGGCGGGCCTGAGCGTCCCCAATCAACTCTCCCTGGTCACCTTCGACGACGATATCTGGGCGCGGCACCTCCTGACTTCGATTACCACGACCGAGGAGAGCACCGAGGGCGTGGCGGAGCACTGCCTCGACCTGTTGTTCAAGCGGATGGAGGACGCGAACGGGTCGCCGGAACAGCGGCTCGTGCCGCAGAAGATGATCGTGCGGGAGTCGTCCGGTCCGCCGCCCGCCGATTGAGGCGTCCGTGTGAACTTACCGTTGCCAGACGATGGCGAATGCCGATGGTATTCCCATCACGGCATGCGGAGGTCGTCATGAAACGGCAACAGGCATTCACCCTCATCGAGCTTCTGATCGTCGTCGCCATCATCGCGATTCTGGCAGCGATCGCGGTTCCCAACTTCCTCGAGGCCCAGACCCGTTCGAAGGTTTCCCGGGCCAAGGCAGACATGCGCACGGCGGCCACAGGCCTCGAGGCGTACGTCATCGACTACAACAAGTACCCGGCCCCCATGGAAGGTCACAACCAGGTGAGCTGGACCGCCGGCAACGCCCTCGCGGAACCGCCCTTCCACTCCCGCCTCACCTCGCTCCTCACCACCCCGGTGGCCTACCTCACCTCGCTGCCGGACGACCCCTTCCGCGAGGCCAATGATCCGAACCTCGGAGCCTACCTGCGCAACTTCAGCCAGCGGCAAATCTACTTCAACTTCCAGTTCTTCCGAACCACCTTCAGCAACTTCGACAGCATCGGCACGTTTTCCCGTGCGGAGGAGCTCGGCGGGACCTGGCTCTTCTACTCGATCGGGCCGGACCGCGACGAATGGAACCGCGTGAACCTCAACGAGTCGCTGAACGCCCGGCGTGTCTATATCGACTACGATCCGACCAACGGCACCATCAGCCAGGGGAACATCTTCCGCACGCAGGCGAGCGGCGAAGTGCTCGGGGTGGATCCGTTCTTCACCCAGTAGGACCCTGATGGAGACGACTTGACGGCGGCTGGCCCCCCGCGATTGCGGGGGGCCAGCCGCTTTTCAGTCGAACCCCAGCCAGTCGAGAATATTGAGGAAACCCGCAGTTGCCTCGCGGGGCGCGACATAGTCGGCGATGGCGCGAATCTCCTCCTGGGCGTTGGCCGGACAGGCGAAGCGCCCGCAGCGCTCGCGAATGGCGAGGTCGCCGGTGGTATCTCCGACTCCGGCGATGGCCTCCCGGGGGACTCCGAATTGTTGAAGGATCGCGTCGAGGGCGGTGCCCTTGTCGACCCCGTGCATGGACAGGTTCAGGTAGAAGTGGGTGGGACGGATGTCGAGGGGGGGAAGGGCCTGGGTCTCGACGAAGCGGCCGGCCATTTCCGCAGCCTCCTTCAGGGCTGCTGCGTCGGTGCTGTAGACCGAGAGGTGGGCCTCCTTGCCGAACTGGATGAGGGTTCCCGGGTGGCGGGGGAGGAGGTGATGCTCGAGGTGGGCGCGGACGGCGCGGAGCCCTTCGATTTTCGCGGGGGTGACACCGGGTCCGTAGGCGGCGTGGTTGCCGTCGAGCGTATAGACAACGGCGCCGTTCTCGGCGATGGCGGGGGTGTGGAGGCCGAGGATTTTGAGGAGGGCTTCGACGTAGGGCTGGGGCCGGCCGGTGCAGAGGAGGAGCGGGGTGTTTCCGCGGGGGGGGCTGAGGGCGCGGAGGCGCTGGGTCAGGTGGTGGAAGAGGTCGGGGTCGAAGGGGGTGGAATCCTCGGGAGTGAGGCAGCCGTCGACATCGGAAATGAGGAGCTTTGGGGGGGGCATGGGAGCTTTCCTGTCTGGGAGTGGTGAAGGGCGACAGCTTGGGTCGGGTCTGCAATCGCTTGCAAAAAAAACGGCGTGAGGGGAGGAGGAAGGATTTTTAGCTTGCAAAAGCGTGGGGTTTGGAGCAGTCCAAGAGTCATTCCATCCAAGGAACGCAACCGGTTGAGCTTTCGCCCCTCTTTCCACGGCCAGCCAAGACGTTCCCAGATCACTCTGGAAGGGAGCCTTCCCATGCAGCGCAGCCGAGCTTTCACCCTCATCGAGCTGTTGATTGTCGTCGCCATCATCGCCATTTTGGCAGCGATCGCAGTTCCAAACTTCCTCGAGGCGCAAACCCGTTCCAAGGTCAGCCGTGTTCGTGCCGACCAGCGCTCCATCGCCACCGCTCTCGAGGCCTACTACGTGGACTACAACAAGTATCCACCGGACCGTAACTTTACCGGTCCCGCCAACCTGCCGGCTCCCTTCGCCCAGAACTGGTTCGTCAGCACCCAGGGGGTCCTCACCACGCCCATCGCCTACATGAGCAGCCTCCAGATTCCCGATCCCTTCTTCACCGATGACGGGACCGCGGCGGGCGACGTGGGCAAGGCGGAGTCCTACAAGTTCTATAACTACGGCTGGGACATTACTTCCGGCCCGCAGAATTGGGGCGACGCGGTGCGCAATGCCAAGCCCTCGGGACGGGACCGCGACCTGCCGATTGCCGGTTACGCGCTGACCAGCTATGGCCCGGACCGCAAGTATGACGCGGCCGAGTGGGTGGCTTGGGGCTTGGATTCGCGGGTGGCTCTCGGTGGCTCAACCATCACCGGTGTGAGCCGCCTCTATGACCCCACTAATGGCACCGTCAGCGACGGGGACCTGATCCGCACCGGCGGCGGCGTCCCGACTCCTTCCTACTGAATCATCTCCACGGCGTACTCCTTGGTGAAGAGGGGGGCTCCCGGCTGGTCCGGGGGCCCCCCTCTTTTTCTCCCGCCTACCTGCAAGCGATTGCAGCAATTCCCCCGACACTTCCCTCCGGAGCCCGATTTACGTTGCAGCGGGACCCTCGGGCCCCATAATCGGAACGAACCGCCTTGCGAAGGATACGGCGGTTTCAGATTCCACCCCGGAAGGGATGCCTCTGCATGAATTCCAAGGGCTTTACGCTGATCGAACTCCTGATCGTCGTCGCGATTATTGCAATCCTCGCCGCGATTGCGGTCCCGAACTTCCTCGAGGCCCAGACCCGGTCGAAGGTGAGCCGCGTCAAGGCCGACCTCCGGACCCTGGCCACCGCCATGGAGGCCTACCAGGTCGACAACAACATCCTGCCCCCCAACGACGGCGGTGGGGTCGCCTCCCAGTTCCGCCTCAACAAGGTGGTCGTCCTTACAACGCCGATCGCCTACATCACCTCCCTGCCGGAGGACCCCTTCTTCCCCTCCGACGCACCCACCGCGGGGGCCAACCTCGACGCCTTCCAGTACTTCAACTACGACTACCGGTTTCAGGACACGGCGGTGAAGAACCTTTACGGAATCCCGATCATTACCGCGTCGTGGGGTTGGCAGGTGCGAAACGCGGGCGGCGTGTTCGACATCAAGGGCGGCGTGATGAAGAGCTGGGGCCCGGACACGGGCCAGTCGTTCCCCGGCACCGGTGTCGGCGGCGACAGCGGCGTGGAGTGGGCGGCCTTTGGCCTGGATGAGGTGACGGCTGGTTTCCCCGGCATCGTGCGGTTCTACGACCCGACCAACGGCACGGTGAGCGCGGGCGACATCGCCCGTTTTGTCGGCGAGGTCGGCCTTCCCCAGCAGTTCAACTGATTCCCCCGACGGCCTTTTCCCCGAGACCCGCCCCGGCAATCCCCGCCGGGGCGGAGCCGGGGGTCCGCCCCGTCCTTCCCTCGCGAGGTTTTCTTTGCCCGCGTCTTCCCCCCCTCCTTGCCTGATCCCCGTCCCGCACTGATCCACCCTATGGAGGCGTCCCATGGCTTCTGCCCAGACCGACCGTATCGTCCGGATCCTTGGCGAGATGTCGCTCGAGGAGAAGCTGGCCCAACTCGGCGCCTACATGTTCTTCGACACCTTCTGGCATAAGCATGACACGTTCGACCTGGACGAGCGGCTGAAGTTCATCCAGTCGGTGACGCCGGAGGAAATGATCCCGGCGGAGGGGCTCGGGTTTATCTCGACGCAGCTGCGGGACTGCCCGGCGCGGATGGCGGCGGAACTCGCCAACCGCAACCAGGCGTTTATCCGCGAGCACACGCGCCATGGGGTCCCGGTCATTGTGCATGACGAGGGGGTCCATGGGCTGATCGGCAACGGGGCGACGGTCTTTCCGTCGGCGCTGGGGCTTGCGGCGACCTGGAATCCGGGGCTGGTGGAGCGGGCCGCCACGGCGATTGGGCGGGAGGCCCGCACGCGGGGCATCCGCCAGTTGCTAAGCCCGACGCTGAACCTCGGCCGCGACCCCCGCTGCGGCCGGACCGAGGAAACATACGGCGAGGATCCGCTGCTGGCCGGGCGCATGGGGGCGGCCTTCGTCCGCGGCGTCCAGTCGAACGGTGTCGTCTGCACGCCCAAGCACTTCGTTGGGAACTTCGAGGGGGATGGCGGTCGCGACAGCTTTGCCGTCCACTTTTCCGAGCGCTTCCTGCGCGAGATCCTGCTGCCGCCGTTCGAGGCATGCGTGCGCGAGGCCGGGGCGTTGTCGCTCATGACCGCCTACAACACGCTCGACGGCGAGCCCTGCACCTCGAGCCGGTGGCTCCTGACCGACGTGCTCCGCGACGAGTGGGGGTTCGAGGGCTATGTGGTGACGGACTATCATTCGCTGGCGCACTTGTTCGAGCTGCACAAGACGGCGGCGAACGCAGGCGAGGCGGCGCGGCTGGCGATCGAGGCGGGAACCGAGGTGGAACTGCCGCGGACGAATTGCGTGGGCGAGCTACTCGCGGAGGAGGTGCGCGCGGGGCGGGTGACCATGGAGGTGGTCGACCGCGCCGTGGGGCGGGTGCTGGCGGTGAAGGAGCGGATCGGCCTGCTCGACGATCCGATGGCGGACCCGGACGAGGCGGAGCGCGTTTCGAACTGTCCGGAGCACCGGGCGCTCGCCCGCGAGGCCGCGCGCCAAAGCGTCGTCCTCCTCAAGAACGAGAACGCGCTTCTTCCCCTCCGGCCGGACATCCAGACGCTCGCGGTGATCGGCCCGAACGCGGATTCGATCGAACTGGGCGACTACAGCTGGGACCTCTTTACGAAGAAGCACGTGGTGACGCCGCTGGAGGGCATCCTGAAGGCGCTGCCGTCGTCGACGACGATCCGCTACGCGAAGGGTTGCGACCTGACGGGGAGCAACCGCGAGGGGCTGGAGCCGGCGGTGGAGGCCGCCGCGGGGAGCGAGGCGGCGGTGGTGTTTGTGGGGAGTTCGGTGAAGCTCGCGGGCGAGGCCCGCGACCGCACGGAGCTCGACCTGCCGGGACTGCAGGAGGAGCTGATTCACCGTGTTGTCAGCACCGGCACCCCCACCGTGGTGGTGATCGTCACGGGGGGCGTGCACACGATGCGGAACTGGGTGGGCGAGGTCGACGCGATCCTCCATGCCTGGTACGCGGGCGAGGAGGGAGGCAGTGCGCTGGCGGAGCTGTTGTTTGGGGTGGCCAGCCCATCCGGCCGGCTGCCGATCACGATCCCGCGCTCCGTCGGCCAGTGTCCCGTGTATTACAACCACCGGCCGTCGGGCCGGGGGCACACGTATACACAACTCGGCCAGGATGGCGGGGTGCTGTTTCCCTTCGGCCACGGGCTTGCCTATACGTCCTTCGAGTACGCCAACCTGCGGATTTCGCCAGAGGCGATCGGTACCGATGGCACGGTGGAGGTTACCTTCGACTTGAGGAACGCGGGGCGACGCGTGGGGACCGAGGTCGCCCAGCTGTACTTGAGGGACGAGGTGTCGTCGGTGGCGCGGCCGCTGATGGAGCTGGTGGGTTTCGAGCGGGTGATGCTCGAGCCGGACGAGGTGCGGACCCTGCGGTTCGAACTCGGCCCGCGGGAACTGGCGCTGCTCGACCGCGAGCTGCGGCGCGTGGTCGAGCCGGGTTCCTTTCGCGTCATGGTCGGGGCCTCGTCGGCTGACATACGGCTCGAGGCAACGTTCTCCGTCGGCTGACCGGCGCCGGGGATCAAACGATCTCGAGCTGGTCCGGGGCGGGGAGTGCGGGAAACGGCGCGTGGGGCTCCGTCTGGTACCACAGGGCGACGCTGGCGATGTCGTCCTGGAGGGCGAGGTAGCGCGCGCGGCCGCCGCGGGGCTCGCGCCAGCCCAGCGCCTGGATGGTCACCCGCAGGTCCTGCTCGAACCGAATCGGGTCCATGATGTGCCAGCGGTACATGCCAAACCGCCCGCCAAGGCGGTCCTGGCCGTTTCCACCGGCGTGCTGGTGAAAACCGAGGTACGGCGTGCTGTAGGTCTTATAAACGCCGGCGGGTTGGTGAAAGCACCAGGCGCCGCCGAAGTAGTCCTCGGTCCCGGTTCCGCAGATCGTCGGAAACTCCTGGTCTCCGTCCATGTAGAACTTGATCTCGCCCTCGCCCCACCAGCCGTTGTTGTGGGTTCCCCAGCCGATATACGTGCCGACGTAGTGGCCCTCGCCGCGGACGCCGTCGAGGAGCGTGTGGACTTCCCTGTAGGGGAGCGGGTTGCTCCGGCGGAACTGGGCGTGGAGGTACGCGGCGTTTTCCGGAATCTCCTGGAGCGAGTAGGACACCTGATAGTACAGCGCGCCGACCTCGTCGGGCGTGGTGTTCTCGATCGTGATGCGGGCCGACCGGCGGAAGGGCATCGGCCAGTAGGAGTTCAGCCCGCCGGAGGGATTCACGGCGATCGGCAGGCTGTTGACAAGGGAGTGCTCGTTCCACCCCATGCAGAAGAAGTCGCCGAGCGGTGTCTCGACGGAAGGAGTCTCCTCACCGTCCCAGTAGATGCGCAGGACCAGCTTGCGCCAGTTCATGTGGTGGGTGGTGACCCAAATGTGCTGGATCACGCCGGGCCCATCGATGGCGGGCATCTCGAACAGTTGGTTGGGCTGGACGACGATGCAGGGGGCGATCTTCCACCCGCGTCCGAGGTCCTGCGCCGGTCCCGCTCCGGGGCCCTCGGTGGCCATGCCCCCGTGCCCTTTCCCGCCCTTCACGTTTTCTGCGCTGATCGATCGGGTCTTTGCCTTGGAGACGAGCGGGATCATGCCGAGGTTCATGCCGAAGCCGTTGAACGGGTCCATGGGGGATGCTCCTGGGGTGGTGGTCAGGCGATGCTGAGGGTGAGGATCTGCTTGGCGGCAAGGCGGAGCGCAAGGCGTCCGTTTTCGATGGGGAGGGGATCGCCGGTGGGGCGGCTGCGGAGGTCCACGGGCGTCGCGGCGCACGCGTTGCCGGCGAGTGAGCCGAGCGCCAGGCCGACCTCGATGGTCCATTCCTCCGGGTTGAAAAGGCGAACCTCGACGGTATCGCCGACGCGGCGGACGCTGGTGAGGACGGCGCCGCCTTCGAGGGTGAGCAGGCCCGCGCGCGAGGGGAGCGAGGCCCCGTTGCGGCGATACTCCCGCTGGTCGTGGTCGCGTTGCTGGACGACGCGGAGTCCGGCGGCAAGGAGGGCGGACTCGCGAAAGAGTTCGGCGCGGGGCACGCCCCCGTCGAGGGGGCGAATGGCGTAGCGGAACCGGTGCTCGCCGAGGAGCTGGCCGTTGGGCTCGCCGTCGGTGAGCACGGTGCGGCGGGTGCAGCGCAGCAGCGTGAGCGAGATGGGCCGGTCCGCCTGGTCGCGCACGCAGCTCTCCTTGAGCCCGTCGGCGAGCACCGCAAGCCCGCGGCCTCCGGAGGCGACGGCGATCCAGCTCTGTTGGGGCCGGGTCTCCACCTCCAACTCGTGATACTCGTGGTTGTCCGCGCGGAGGGCGACATTGCGTTCGACCACGTCGAAGGCCTGGTCGGTCAGGAAGGTCCCGGCGTCGACGCCGGAGGAGAACTGGACGCGCAGGCGGTGATCTTTGGCGGTGTTGTCGACCCGGGTTTCGACGTCGAGTTGTGTGGCCCCGGCGCGAAGGCGGACCACGGTGTCGAGGAGCAGTTCGCGGCGGTCCTCGCCCCGGCGCATGGACGAGAAATCGAACGCGGCCGGCACGGCCATGCGATGGCGGATGCGGAAGGCCGCGGCGAAGGGGCCGTTCTCCACGAGGCCGATTTCCGCGGGCGTGCCCACGCTCGAGTAGGACTCGTCGTTGATGGCCATGCCATGAAACCAGCCGTCGCCGATGTCGGCGGCGTCCTCGAAGACGAGGAGATCTGTATAGATGTTGCCGGTGCGCTTGTCCGTGAGGGTCAGCGTGCCGTTGGACTCAACCCGGGCGTGAAGATGCTCGTTCTCGAGCGTCCGCTGGGATGTGGCGATTCCGGTATCCTGGGGGTGGCGTGTCGGGACGCGGTCGCTTCCCGGACGAATGACAAGGGTCGCGTAGCCCATGGCGGGAACCGAAAGGGGCAGGGTGACGGCGACCTCGGTCACGTGATAGGCGTCCGGGAATTGGGTGTCGCGAATGCGGGTGCGGACGCGGTGGGCGGACTGGCCGTCGCGCTGGTAGGGGACCTCGCGACCTTCCGGTGTATAGACGCGGAAGGCAGGCTTCTTCTCGAAGCCGAAGAATTCCTGGAAAACCGGGTAATCCTCGGGGATGTCGAGGACAAGGCGGACGGGGCCGTCGAGCTCGACGGTTGCAGGATTATAGACGACGATGCGGACTTCCCCGGGCGCGATGTCGCCCTCCACTTCTGCGGCAAGGCGCCGGGTTGCCTGGAGTGTCAGCCGATCGGCGATCTGTTCGCATTGGCTGAAGCGGAACTTCATGTCCTCGTGGACGCGATCGACGCTGCATCCACAGATCGAGTCGTGGGGATGGTTGCGGACGAGGTGCTTCCAGGCGGCGCGGAGAAAGCCGTCGTCGGATGGGTCACCAAGGAGCGACTGGGCGAGGACCGAGAAGGGCTCGGCCCATGCCGTCAGCAGGGTCTCGCACCGATGGTTCCACTGCTTGATCCAGACGCGGCTGGAAAGGACGCCGTGAATCTGGTGGGGAGCCTTGCCAGGGATCTTTCCGGGCTCGCGGAGCTCGCCGTTGCGGCGCTCGGTCACGCGGTCGCGCTCCGCCAGCATGGCATCCGTATAGTCGTCGAGGGACCCGTGCGTGAGGGTGATGCCCTCCCGGTCGGACCCAAGGCGCGCGCTGATCGCCGTATAGACGGTACGGTCCCATTCCTGGTGGTCCCCCCCGTCGAAGGCGAGGACCGGCGAGACAACGGTGTGCTCCGCCTCGTTGCGGAGGTAGGTTTCGAGCGATTGGGGGATGGTGGACGCGTCGGGCGCGTGGCCGGACTTGCCCGCGCCGCGGACCTTGAAGGCAAAGTCGCTATAACCCTCGTTCGCGAAGCAGTAGGCAAGCACCTCGGAACCGTCCGCCCCGGTCCAGAGGAAATGGCGGGTGTTGTCGATGTTGATGCCGCGCCAGAGGTAGGCGGACTCGATGCCGAAGCCGCGGAAGATCTGGGGGAGCTGGCTGATGTGGCCGAAGAGGTCGCAGACGAATCCCGAATGGGACGGCTCGGCACCGTGCTTTGCGGGGATGTCGTGGCCAAAGCGCAGGTTTCGCACGAGGGACTCGCCGGAGACGATGAACTCGTCCGGAAGGATGTACCAGGGGCCGGCGAGGAGGCGGCCGTCTCGCAACAGGCCGAGCACCTCGTCGCGGCGCTCCGGCCGGATTTCGAGGTAGTCCTCGATGAGGATTGCCTGGCCATCCATGGTGAAGGGGCCCTTGAGCTCGCCCGTGCGATAGCCCTCGAGGACGCGGTCGAGGAGTTGCACGAGGCGAAAGCGATAGAACTGGAAGGGCTCGTACCACTCGCGGTCCCAGTGGGTGCTGAGGACGTAGTAGGCGGTGCGGGTGGAGGCGGCGGTACTCATGTGGAGGGGTCTCCGGGGGTGCGTTGGGGTGGTGCGGCGACCTTGCGCGGAGGGCGCCTTGGTGCAAGCGGTTTCAATGGCGGCTTTTCAAGGGTTGCAACGTCCTGCCAGGTACCCCATCCTCGCTCCATGTTGATCGGGAGGAACTGCATGATTTGCTTGGTCGAGCGTCTTGTGTTTTTGGGGTTGATGGTGGCCATGGCCACCGTGGCTCCCGCGCAGAAGCTTTCCCGTCCCGAGCTCAAATGCCTTACCGTGCCTATGTACTTTCCCGGCGCGGGCATCCTCTTCAACAACTTCGTCGCCGAGCAGACGGACTACCTGAACCCGGCGATGCTCCGGATGGAGTTCATCGGCGACCCGCCGGCGAACGCGATCAACTACGCCGCCTACGATTACGTGATTGGGCAGGCGGGCGAGCGCGGCTTGGAGATCCTCGGACTCATCGATTACGCCTCCATCAACTGGTCCAACCGTTCCGAGTGGGCGACGCAGGACTTTCGTGACCGCTTCACCGCCCGCGTCGAGGAAATCGTGACCCGATACCACGACGCCCCTCATCCGATCCGCCACTGGGAAATCTGGAACGAGCCGGATATACAGGAGCCAACCTTCAACGTGCGCATCGATCCGCAGCCCTATGCGCTCCTGCTTATCCAATCCTACGAGGCGATCAAGGCGATCGACCCCGGGGCGACGGTGGTCCTCGGCGGCGTCTCACCCAAGGGGCTCTATTATGAGGAGAACTATCTCGACGACCTCTACAGAACGACCGCGATGCAGGACTACTACACGACAAACGGCCACTATCCCTTCGATGTGGTGGCGGTGCATCCCTACCCGGAGATTTTCAGCAACCCCAACCCGATGCTGGGCGTCGTGCTCAACAACCTCGTCAAGGCGGTGATGAACGACCACGGCGACGCGGAAAAGAAGGTGTGGCTGACGGAGATGGGCTGGAGCAGCTTCTTCGTCTCGGAGGCCCAACAGGCGCAGTATCTGCGCGATTCGTTCTTCCTCGTCGAGAATCTGACAGACCCGGAAAATCCGGAACTCGGCCCCTACGTGGAGCGCTACTTCTGGTTCCAGTTTGTTGACTTCAGCGAGGTCGACCTCTGGGGATTGTATACACAAGGCTACACGCGGGAAAAGCCCGCCTACGAAGCGTTTCTGAACCTGACGGACACGGGGCCGCCCCCGGAGATCGAACCGGTCGACCCCGGCGAGAACCCGCCCCTGTGGGACGAGGTCGACGACGATGCCCTGCCCGTCCAGGTCTCCGGTGCCGACCTGCTCGAGGGGCGCCTGCCCGAGGCCACCCTTGCCGGAGGCTTCCATCCCGAGAATGTTGGCGGCCTCGACCTCCTCACCAACGGGGTCTTCGACGGAAACGGCCTCTCGCTGATCCTCCAGGACTACGGGTTTCCCGCCCTGCATATACGCTATCGGTTCGATGTCCCGATGGCGATCAGCGAGGCGCGGTTCTTCGCCGGCCACTTTGGAAGCAGCGGCAACCGGGCGTTCCAGACCCACGCAATCCGGGTGAATGGCCAGGACGTACCGGGCCTCCTGACCACGGGCAACTTTGGCCAGACCACCGGTGGCGACACCGCCGTCTCCCTGGTTCGCTGGCTTCCCGGCGGGGGTGCCGAGCATGTCGCTCGAAACGTCGAAACGATCGAATTCCTGATGTATTGCGCGTCGTCGCTCGACCTCGACTACCGCGACCCGTTTTCACCGCTGATCGATCCTGGTCTCGACACCGACGGCACGGACCGCGCCTACGTTGCGCCGATCATGAAGGAGATCGACCTTTTCGGCGTGGCCGAGAGCACCCTCGCGACCTCCACTGAGTGGTCCCTGTATTGACGTCCGGCGATCTGCCGAGGGGGGCGTTTTTCCTCGACAACCTGTAAGCGATTTCCCGACGGTCCAACACCATCGTTTCCTTCCCCGCGGATTGCCAGGTCCCTCATGATCGTGGTTGCCGGACATATCTGCCTCGACATCATTCCCTCGCTGTCATCGACGGCGCCGTCACTTGGCGAATTGATGCAGCCGGGGAAGCTCCTCGAGGCCGGACCCGTCACCCTTTCCACCGGTGGGGCTGTTGCCAACACCGGCCTTGGTCTACACAAGCTTGGCTATCCAGTGCGGCTCATGGGCAAGGTGGGCGGCGACGCCTTCGGCGATGTCCTGCTTGCGTTGTTGAGGGCACACGGACCGGCGCTCGCCGACGGCATGATCCGGAGCGAGGCCGCGGGAACCAGCTACACGGTTGTGATCAGTCCGCCCGGGATCGACCGCGTCTTCATCCATCATCCCGGCGCAAACGATGACTTCGACGGCACGGAGATCGACGTCGCCGGGCTTTCCGGAGCCCACGTCTTCCATTTCGGCTACCCGCCGTTGATGCGGCGACTCTACAGCGACGACGGCTCGGCGTTGGCGGCGCTGCTACGCAAGGTACGTCCTGCGGTGACCTCGCTCGACATGGCCATGCCGGACCCGGGCGCGGAATCCGGCCGTGCCAACTGGCGCGCAATCCTCGCACGCGCACTCCCGGAAACGGATCTCTTTCTCCCAAGCCTCGACGAGCTTGCGTATATGCTCGGCCGAAAGGTGGATCCGCGGGATGCCTCGGCGGTCGGTGCGCTAGCGGACGAGGCGCTTGGGCTTGGCGCGGCGGTGGTTGCGCTCAAGCTCGGCGACCATGGGCTGTATCTGCGCACGAGCGGGGAGGCCGGGCGGCTGACGCCACTGGCCGATTCCTGTGGGTGTGACACCGCCGCGTGGGTTGGGCGCGAAATCTGGGCGCCATGCTACGAAACGGATGTTGTGGGCACCACGGGCGCCGGCGACGTGACGATCGCGGGGTTCCTCGGCGCTGTTTCGGAAGGACGGTCGCCGGAGGAATGCGCGAACCTGGCGACGGCCGCCGGCGCAAGCGCCTGCGAGGCCCCGGATGCCACCGGAGGCGTGCGGTCGCGCGCCGAGCTCGACCAGCGAAGACACAACGGATGGCGCAAGCGGCCCCTCCAACCGGACGGCAACCGCTGGCAGTGGGACGAGGCCCACCAGCTTTGGCTTGGAAAATCGGCAGTGATGCCGTAAGCAGGCACTCAATCCGACACAGGAGCCCCCGACATGAAACGAAGCGAGGTTATCGAGGCCCAGAAGCGCGCGGCCAAGTTGCTGAAGGCCGCGGGCATTGTGCTGAGCAAGACGGAGGAGGAGAAGATCGAGGTGGCGGACTTCGGTCTCGACGAGCTCAACAAGAGCGGACTCGAGATCGTCGTCTATGAAAACAACGACCGGTACTGTGCGAAGGAACTGGTCATGTTCCCCCGTCAGACCTGTCCCGAACACAAGCACCCGTATATCAACAAGTCGAACCCGGGCAAGATGGAGACCTTTCGCGTGCGCAAGGGCCGGGTGTATCTCTACGTGGAAGGTCGCAAGAAGCGCCAGATCAAGGCCAAGCCGCCGAAGGACGGCGTCTATACGGTGTTCCACGAGGTGGAACTGAAGGCAGGCGACCAGTACACGATTCCGCCGGACACGCTCCACTGGTTCCAGGCCGGCCCACAAGGTGCCATCGTCTCGGAGTTTTCGAGCACCAGCACCGACGAGAAGGATATCTTCACGGATCCGCGAATCCAGCGCATCCCCGAGATCGAGGAAGACGTACCCAGGCGCGGGAAGACGACCGCCCGGCGAACGGCCACAAAGAAAGCACCGGCCCGCAAGGCGACGGCGACCCTCAAGGCGACCGCAAAGAAGCCCCCCACGAAGAAGCCCGCCACAAGGAAGCCGGCGACCAGAAAGACCACGGCGAGAGCGACTGGCCGGGCGCGGGCCCGCAAGTGACCACCCCGGCGGCGGATGGCGATCAGTCGCGGCGGACTCTGGAGGCACGCTGTGGCCATCCCCGCCAGTGGGCGGGCATCCGGCGCCTTGTCTATACAGAGGGTCCGGAAGCCGGCGTGGAGGTCCTCGAATTCCACACCGGCGCCGGCCTTTCCTTCGATGTCCATCCCCAGAGGGGCTTTGACATCGGCGCGGCCAGGCTCTTTGGCGCCTCCCTGGCGTGGCTGGCGCCCACCGGGGTGCCCAACCCGGCGCATTTTTCCGAGCCCGGTACGGGCTGGCTACGCACCGCCGCGGGCGGCCTGCTCATGACCTGTGGCTGGCGCCAGGTTGGTGCCCCCTGCGAGGATGCCGGCGAGTCCCTTGGCATCCATGGCCGGGCGCACCACACGCCCGCGTCGGACATTGCCTTGGAGCATCGCTGGCAGGGCGACACCTACCTGATGGTGGCCTCCGGGGTCCTGCGCGAGGCCGCGTTCTTCGGGGAAAACCTCGAGATTCGGCGCGTCGTGACAGCTGTCGGCGGGTCCAACGCGATCGTCATCGAGGACACGGTGACCAACCTCGCCTTCCGCCGCGAACCGTATATGCATCTTTACCACTTCAACTTCGGATGGCCGTTGATCAGCGAGCAGGTGGCACTTCGCTTTCCGTCGGCACACGTGGAGCCCCGCGAGGCGTCGACGCCGGTCTATGGTTATGATACCTGGTCGACGCCCGATCCGGTCTATACGGAACGGGTGTATTATCACCGTGATCTGTCAACCTCGCGGGAGGGCGACCGCGTGTGGGCGGAGGCGACGATCGAGCAGCCGGAGTTCCCCCTGGGGCCGAAGGACACGCGGCCCGTGCGCCTGCGCCTGCGATGGACGGCGGACACGCTGCCGCAGCTGGTGCAGTGGAAGATGGCGGGCGCGGGGATGCACGTCCTTGGGATCGAGCCGGGGAACTGTCGGGTTGGGGGACGAGCGACGGAGCGTGCAGCAGGTCGGTTGTCGTTCCTGGAGCCCGGCCAGTCCGTCAGCCACCGGCTCGAGATGACGGTTGAATGAGCCCTCCGGCGTTCGATGCCGACATTGCGATCGTTGGCGGGGGAGCGGCGGGTCTGGCGGCGGCGATCTTCGCGGGTGAGCGGGCGGCGGGCACCCATGCACGGATTGTCGTGCTGGAGGGAGCGCGAAAGCCCGGTGCCAAGATCCTCGTTTCCGGCGGTGGCCGA
>CAYQTO010000014.1:27922-38393 GCA_964420455.1 uncultured Candidatus Sumerlaeota bacterium
GGCCAATCCGGTCAAGACCATCGCCGCTGGTGTCGGCAAGATGCGCGATGGCAAACCCGATCACCTCCTGCTCAAGCGCGGCGACACCTGGACCAACGAACGCGTCGGTGAGAACGACTACAACGGCGCGACGAAGCCGGCGATCCGCCGCGTGCTGAAGTCTTTCGACGAGCGCCGCACGCTCGTATGGATGCGGGACCTTGGCGTGGAGCTCAAGCTCGAGCCAACGGGCAAGTACTTCCCGGTGACCGACAAGGCGCGGACGGTGCTGGAGGCACTGCTGGCGCGCGTTCGCACGCTCGGGATCGACTTCCGCACGGGCACCCGCGTGCGACGCATCGAGCCCACCAACGAGGGCTTTCGCCTTCCATATGGGGTGGATGCCGTCCTCACGGCGCGACGGGTCATCATGGCGACCGGTGGGTTGTCACTTCCCAAGTCCGGCAGCGACGGTGCCGGGCTCCAATGGATGCGCGAGATGGGGCACGCGGTGGTTCCCACGACCCCCGCGCTGGCGCCACTTGTCTATACGCAGGGGGAGGAGTCGGGTGTTCTGGGTGGTCTCAGCGGATTGACCACCGATGCGCGTCTGGACGTTCGCTACGCCACCGGAAAGAGGCTCTACGACTTCACCGGGTCCCTCGTCTATACGCACTTTGGCTTGAGCGGGCCCGCGCCCATGAACGCATCACGCCACGTCGCGCAGGCCCGGTTGGCCTCGCCGGACGACCCGCCCATGGTGACCTTGGGACATCCCGATTTTGCCACCGCCGAAAAGGCCGACGAATGGCTTCTGGCCCAGGGCCGGCTTCATCCAAGGCGAAGCGTGCCGTCGCTGCTGGAGGCCCTGTTTCCCGCCCGGCTGGCGGGCATGGTGGCCGGCGGCGAGGATGCCCGCATGGCCCAACTCGGCCGGACGGCGCGCCTGCGGATTGCCCGTCGGATTGCTGCCTGCCCACTCCCCATTGCCGGGGACCGTGGCTATACCTTTGCCGAGACCACCGCGGGCGGCGTCGACATGCGCGAGGTGGACCTCCGCACGATGGCCTCACGCGTGATCCCGCGCCTCTTCCTCTGCGGGGAGATGCTCGATGTGGACGGCCGCATCGGCGGTTTCAATTTCCAATGGGCGTGGGCAACCGGCTGGCTGGCGGGACGCGGTGCGGTGGACTCGCTTGCGGAGGTCAGCGCCGCCGCACCATCGGGGCAATGAACTCAACGAGTTCGGCGGCCCGGGCCCGCCAGGACCAGGTCGCGGCAACCCGTTTGCGCGCGGCCGCCCCCATCCGCGTCCGCAGATCCGCATCCGTCAACAATCGCAGGAGGGCTTCCTCCATGGCGGCAACATCGTCGACCTCGGCGAGGAATCCCGTCGTGCCGTCCACGACGATCTCCTCGGTGCCGGCGATGCGCGTGCCCACCACGGGCAACCCACACGCGGCCGCCTCGAGCACCACGTTGGGCATTCCCTCGTAACGGGAGGGGAAAACGAAGAGATCCGCCTCGCGATAGCGCCGGCGGAGTTGTTCACGCGGGACCCAGTCGAGGAAGGTGACGCGGGATGCCAGGCCAAGGTCCTCGGCGATCTGTCTATACGCGGGGAGCTGGGGGCCCGTGCCGGCGATCTCCAGGCGCCAGGGCACCGGCCGGAGGCGCTCGCCACCCAGCATGCGCAGCAGGACATCCACCCCTTTCTGGGTGGTGAGGCGCCCGGCAAAGAGGAGGAGCGGCGCGGCGCCGGGGGTCACGTGTTCCCGGGGCGTATACCGATCTATATCGACGCCATTGCGGAGGACGCCGATCCGGGCGCGGGGAAAGGACTTCGCGGCGAGGTCCCGGAGCCCATCGCTGTTGGCAAGGACAACGTCTGCCCGGTGGACGATCCAGCGGTTCAGCGGCAGGGTGGCGCGGTGGTAGAAGTCCAGTTCCCCCGGGAGCCATCCGGGCACGTCGCCGCCGCGGAGAAGGACAACGTGGGGAACCCCCCGCAGGAGCGTGGTGGGAAAGGCCGCGAGGCCGGACGGGATGGAGTGGAAGGAAAGGATGGCATCGGGAAGGGTGCGGCCGGCGAGGAGGGCGGGCTGGGAGCCAAGGACGAAACTGATCATCTCGATCGGGTTCGACTGGCCCTGGCGGCGGCGGAGCGCCGGCACCCGACGAATGCGGAGGTTGTGGTGGCGCTCGCGCCGGGGGAGATCCGAGAAGGCCGCCGTGACCACCGCCACGCGATGGCCGAGCGCGGCGAGTTCCTCCGCCAGGTGGGCGGAGGCGGTGGAGGCCCCGCCCCCGATGGGCGGATACTCGTAGTTGCAGATGAGGAGGCGGAGGGGGCGCACCCGTGCGGCGTCCGTTGCGGAAATCGTGGGTGGATATCCGCGGGCGGGGGTTACGGGGGCGAGGAAATGTTAGCCGAAGAGGTCTGGCGCCTCGTCGTCGGTAACCACCGCCTGGCGGCGCCCGTCGCGGAGGGTCATCTCGATGCGGGTGTTTTTCTTGAGTTGGGTGGCGGAGGTGAGGACCTGGCCATTGGCCGCGCGGCGCACAATGGCGTATCCCTTGTTGAGGATGAGCTCGGGGTTGTGGCCGTCGAGGGCTGCGGTGGACTTTTCCAAGCGGGCGCGGAGGCGTTCTGCGCGCAGGCGGACCGCCTGGGGGAGGCGCTCGAGTGCCCAGTCGATGCGTTGCCGCGCGGACTCGAGCTCGAGCCGTGGACGCCGCAGGCCGTAGCTGTTGCGGGCGGCCTCGAGGCGGCGCTGGGTCTCACGCAGCTTCCGTTTCACCGCACGTTCCTGGCGGGTGATCAGATCGAGGAGAAACTCGCGTAGTCCGAGGTAGCCCTCGGTCACGATTTCCGCGGCGGCGGAGGGAGTCGGAGCGCGGCGGTCCGCCACAAAGTCGGCGATGGTGAAGTCGACCTCGTGGCCGACGGCGGAAACGACCGGCACCGGCGAGGCATGGATCGCCCGGGCAAGTGTCTCGTCGTTGAACTCCCAGAGATCCTCGAGCGAGCCGCCGCCCCGGCCCACGATGAGCACATCGACAAGTCCGGACTGCGCGAGGGTCTGCGTGGCGTGCGCGATCTCGCGTCCCGCGCCGTCGCCCTGCACCCGGGCGGGGTACAGAATCGCCGAGAGGTTTGGCGCCCGCCGCCGCATGATCTGGAGGATGTCGCGGATCGCCGCACCGGTCGGCGAGGTCACGATACCAACGCACCGGGGATAGACGGGGATCGGGCGCTTGCGATCCTCGTCGAACAGCCCTTCCGCGGCGAGGCGCTCCTTCAGCTTCTGAAACTTCGCCCATAGGGCCCCTTCGCCCGCGAGGGTCATCCGATCGACCAGGAGCTGGTATTGCCCCCGCCGGTCGAAGACGCTGATCCGCCCGCGGCAGACGACGCGCTGGCCTTCCTCCGGGTCGAAATCGAGACGCCCTCTGGCCGCCTTCCACATCACCGCGGAGAGGAGTGCCCCCTCGTCCTTGAGAGAGAAGTAGGCGTGGCCCGAGGCGGCCCTCGTCCAGTTGCCGATCTCGCCCTCCACCGACACGTGGGGAAAGCCGCCCTCCAGGCTGCGGCGGATGCGTGCGGTCAATTCGCTGACGGTAAGAGGAGTCTCGTCTGGCGTGTTTGGCATGGGTGACGATGGCATGGTGCCGCCAGCCGGCCAAGGCGATTCCTCCTGCACATACGAGAGGAAAAGAAACCGCCCCACCGGCGAACCGGCGGGGCGGGGCTTCCAAGGGGGAGTCGGGTGGGTTACTGGAGGTCGGCGATGTTGTAGCCGATGATGTCGAGGTAGTCGACCGTATAGAGATACTCGGGGGTATTGCCGGACCCGGGGATGTGAATCATCTCGAGGGCGACAAGGAGGGACTGACCGACCTGCGACTGGTCGGGGTAGAACCACAGGCGGTAGGTTTCCGGATCACCAAGGAGGGGAAGCGGGGCCGCCTCGTTGACCGACTCGATCATGATGGAGGCGGAGGACTGGGGCGTGTTGGCGCGGATCCGGATGGCTGCCTTCTGGGTCTCGGCGGCGGCTGGCGCGTTGCTCGAGAAACGGGCCTGAATTTCATACAGCGTGTTGGCTTCCACGACGACGCCGGTGTTCCGCTCGAAGCCGCCATACATGATGTTGCCGTTGGACTGGGAGCCACCAATCTGGAGGCCGCCGTTGGTCACGTTGAGGGGCGGGGCGTCAAAGCCGTCGATGGTGAGGGGAGTGAAGCCGTTGGCATTTGCGCCGGTGAAATTCCACGAGGCCTTGAGGGCACTCTGGGAGAAGTCGATGCCCTCGATCAGCTCGGAGACATAGAGGGTGCGCATCTCGACCTGGTCGATCATGATGCTGCCGTTGGGGTTGTCGCTGGGGTCGGTGCGGATGACGTCGGCGTTCAGGAGGAAGAAGGGGTTGCCGTTCCCCTGCTGGAAGAACTGGCGGTAGACCTTGCCCTCGGCGTTGGGGGTGTCGGCGCCGTTGCCGGTGGAGAAGACCTCATAGGAGTAGATCTCGTTGAAGTCGGGGCGGCTGGCGCGGAGGCGGACCGCCGGATTGTCGGCCTGCGGGCGGTTGCTCTTCAGGGTCCAGGCGATCTCGTAGAAGGAGTAGGATCCCTCGGAGGTGCCCTCGAAGCCGGTCACCGGCGACTCCCAGAAGGCGAAGCTGGGGAGGCTGCCGTTGAGGATCGTGGTCAGCATGCCCTGCTCGTAGCTGCCCCAGGACGGACCGAAGGAGCCACCGGGAGCGGTGAACTTCCAGCCCTCGGCGTCGGTGTCGAAGGTGAAGCTCTTGGTGGGGATGAGGCCCCGGTTGGGGGAAATCGGGTTATTGAGGTTCAGCGGATCGGGGACCGAGGGGAGGTAGAGATGCATGCGGTCGACGTTGAAGTTGTTCGAACGGCCCGAGATCTGGATGATGTTCTCGCCCTCGTTGAGGAAGTAGGAGGCGGCGCGGTGACCCTGCTCCTCGAGCTTCGTCTCCCAGGACCAGTTGTTGTAGCCGCCGGGGTTGGAGTAGGACTTCTCGAACTCGCTGCCATTCACGCTCAACCACAGGTCATTGTTCAGGTCGATGGCGGGGGCGCGGTAGATATTGCGGATGCGGAGCTGGTACTCGCCGGGGTTCTGGACGACGACGAAGTAGGTGACGACCCCTTCGCCGGGACTGAAGAACCGATCGCCCCCGGTCCAGGTCAGATAGCCATCACCGGAAAACCCGCCCTCGCTGTTCCTCACGGCCCAGCCCGGGGCGATGCCCGACTCCATTTCGAAGGCGATGAAGCCATTCTCCTCGAGGAAGGGGCCGGCGGTTTGCCCCTCGATGATCGGTCCGCCTTCAGCGGGAAGGGTAGCAGGGGCAAGGAGGGCCAGCGCTCCACCGAGGCCGGCCACTGCAGCAGTCAACTGGGTCAGTCGTTTCATTTGTCCTACCTGTCTTGTGGAATGTGTTGGGCCGGTCGGCTCCAATCGAAGGAGAGTTGCCGTTGGGAATTGAGGACCGTCAAGATCTTCATGCAGGAATTTTGCGCGAGACTTGCACAGTCGAAGGCCCCCCCTCTAGATCACACGAGGATTGATGGGGCGGGGCAAAGGAACAAATCGAAAGCTGCGGGATGAAGAAAAATTCAGATATCAGAGGTTTGGGTTTTGGCCGTGGGGGACGGGGGGGGAGGAACTCGGCGATTCCGAACATCGCATACTCGCGATATCCGATTATTCTTCTTGTCACTGGAAGACAGGCCACGTATAGGTGATGAAGTTGAAAGTTGGCAATTAGCCGCAGGGGGCGGCAAATGCCGTATCGCCGCGCTGCCCCTGGGAAGGTTCCGCAAATGACCGATTGGGTCACCATTGATGGGAACGAGGGCGTCGCCCGCGTCGCCTATCAGACGAACGACGTCGTCGCCATTTATCCGATAACCCCCAGTTCCCCAATGGCCGAGTGGGCCGACCGTTGGGCCTCCGAGGGGAGGACAAACTTGTGGGGCGCCATCCCCGAGATCGTCCAAATGCAATCCGAAGCCGGTGTCGCGGGGGCCCTCCACGGCGCCCTCCAGGCGGGCTCCCTGGTCACCACCTTTACGGCTTCCCAGGGCCTCCTCCTGATGATCCCCAACATGTTCAAGATCGCGGGGGAACTGACACCGTTTGTCATGCATGTCGCTGCCCGGACGGTCGCCACCCACGCGCTCTCGATTTTTGGCGACCACAGCGATGTCATGGCGACCCGATCAACCGGTTTTGCCCTGCTCGCGTCGAACTCGGTCCAGGAGGCGCAGGACTTCGCCCTGATCGCCAAGGTGGCCACCCTGGAAAGCCGCATTCCTTTCCTCCATTTCTTCGATGGGTTCCGAACGTCGCACGAGGTTGCCAAGATTCGTCCCCTCGAGGACGGCGTTGTTCGCTCGCTCATTGACGAGGACCTCCGCCTGGCCCATCGCGAGCGCGCCCTCGATCCCAACAAGCCGGTGCTCCGCGGCACCGCGCAGAATCCCGACGTGTTTTTCCAGGCGCGCGAGGCCTGCAACCCCTTCTATCACGCGGTCCCCACGATTGTAGAGAAGGCCATGGAGCGGTTTACCGAGGCGACGGGCCGCCACTACGGCCTCGTGACCTACTCCGGCGACCCCGACGCGGACCGCGTCATCGTCCTCATGGGGTCGGCGGCTGGTGCCGTCAGCGAGACCATCGAGGACCTGCGCACCAGCGGCGAGAAGGTTGGCATGCTCGAGGTCCATCTCTTCCGCCCCTGGCCCACCGAGGCGTTCCTTTCCGCGCTGCCTGCCACGACCCGTGCGATCGCCGTCCTTGATCGCACCAAGGAGCCCGGCGCCGCCGGCGAGCCCCTCTACCAGGACGTCGTCACCGCCGTGTTCCAGGGGCTGGCCACCGGCACCGCCACCTTCCCCTCGGTGCCGCGCGTCGTCGGCGGCCGTTATGGTCTCTCCTCCAAGGAATTCACCCCCGCCATGGCCAAGGCGGTCTTCGACGAGCTGAAGTCGGACACGCCCCGCAACGGATTCACTGTCGGCATCACCGACGACGTGTCGCACACCAGCCTGCCGGTGGATGAGGACTATACGACCGAATCTCCGGATGTTGTGCGCGCTGTCTTCTACGGCCTTGGGGCGGATGGTACGGTGGGCGCCAACAAGAACTCGATCAAGATCATCGGCGAGGACACGGAAAACCACGCCCAGGGCTACTTCGTCTACGACTCGAAAAAGTCCGGCTCCACGACGGTGTCGCACCTTCGATTCGGGCCGCGGCCGATCCGCTCGACGTACCTTGTCCAGCGCGCCTCCTTCGTGGCCTGCCATCAGTTCCGCCTTCTCGAGCGCATGGACGTTCTGCACACGGCGGAGGAGGGGGCCACGTTCCTCCTCAACGCACCTTACCCTGCGGCCGAGCTGTGGCCGCACCTGCCGACGCGCGTCCAGCGGCACATCGTTGAAAAGAACCTCCATGTCTATACGATCGATGCGGATGCGGTGGCCCGCGAGGCGGAACTCGGCAGGCGCATCAACACGGTGATGCAGGCGTGTTTCTTCGCGATCAGCGGGGTACTGCCGCGCGAGCAGGCGATCGCCGCAATCAAGAAAGCGATCAAAAAGACCTACGGCGCGCGGGGCGACATCATCATCGAGCGCAACTGGGCCGCCGTCGATAGCGCGCTGGCCCACCTTGAGGAGGTGACAATCCCCACCAGCGGGGTGAACGGCACGCCTATGCGCGAGGCCGTTTGGGGCGACGTGCCCGACTTTGTTCGCGACGTCACCTCGGTGATCATTCGTGGCGAGGGCAACCGGCTGCCGGTGAGCGCCTTCCCCCCCGACGGCACCTTCCCCACCGGAACCACGCGCTACGAAAAGCGCGACATCGCCCCCCAGGTTCCCGTCTGGGAACCCGATGTCTGCATCCAGTGTGGAAAGTGCGTCCTCGCCTGCCCCCACGGCGTTATTCGCGGAAAGCTGTACGACCCATCGGAGCTGGCCAACGCGCCCGATGGCTTCAAGTCCGCCCCGTCGAAATGGCCCGACCTCAAGGATCTCGTCTATACGCTGCAGATCTCCCAGGAGGACTGCACCGGATGCAGCCTTTGTGTCGACGTTTGCCCGGCCAAGAACAAGTCGCAGGTGGGCCTGAAGGCGATCAACATGGTGCCCATCACGGAGTTCCCCGACCGCGAACGCGACCAATGGGATTTCTTCGTCAACCTGCCGGACCGCGCACGCACGAGCCTCGACTTCACCCGCGTCAAGGACGTGCAGCTCGCCGAGCCGCTCTTCGAATTCTCCGGCGCTTGTGCCGGTTGCGGCGAAACCCCCTACCTCAAGCTGCTGACCCAGCTCTTTGGCGACCGCATGATGGTGGCGAATGCGACCGGCTGCTCGTCCATCTTCGGTGGCAACCTGCCGACAACCCCGTGGGCAGCCAATTCCGACGGCCTTGGGCCCGCCTGGTCGAACTCCCTCTTCGAGGATAACGCGGAATTCGGCTTTGGAATGCGCATCGCCTTCGACCACCAACGCAACTATGCGCGGCTGCTGTTGGGACGATTCGCCGACCAGATCGGTCCCGACCTTGTGGAGAAACTCCTGCCGACGCCGGGCAATACCGAGGAGGAGGTGAAGGAGCGCAGGGCGCTGGTCGCGGAACTGCGCCGGCGCCTGGCGGCGATCGACGAGCCCGATGCGCGGGACCTCGCGCAGCTGGCCGATGTCCTTGCCCGCCGCAACGTCTGGATCATCGGCGGCGATGGCTGGGCCTACGACATCGGCTTCGGCGGGCTGGATCATGTGCTGGCATCCGGTCGCGACGTGAACGTGCTGGTGCTCGACACGGAAGTCTACTCGAACACCGGCGGCCAGGCGTCGAAGTCCACCCCGCGGGCCGCCGTGGCCAAGTTCGCGGCGGGGGGGAAGCCCGCCGGCAAGAAGGACCTCGCGCTCCTCGCCATGTCCTACGGCAACGTCTATGTGGCACGCGTGGCCATGGGCGCGAGCGACGCCCAGACCGTCCGTGCCTTCGTCGAGGCGGAGGCCCACTGCGGCCCCTCGCTCATCATCGCCTATAGTCACTGCATCGCCCACGGCTACGACATGATGAACGGCATGAAGCAGCAGAAGGCGGCGGTTGATTGCGGCCATTGGCCCCTCGTGCGGTTCCAGCCCTCGCGCATTGCCGAGGGGCTGAACCCCTTCCAGCTGGATTCCAAGCCTCCCCGGATTCCCCTCAGCAAGTACGTCTACAACGAGACCCGGTACGGCATGCTCGTCCACAGCCATCCGGAACGGGCGGCGGAGTTGCTCGAGGGGGCCGAGGCGGACATCGAGCGTCGCTGGCAACTGTATGACTACCTCGCCGGCCTCCACTGGACGGCGAAGGGCGTGCCGGTCAACCCCTCCAACGGGGAAACTGCAAAGGAGAACGCATGATGCCCGACCTCAGCACCACCTACCTGAAGCTCCCGCTGCGCAACCCGCTGGTGGTCTCCGCATCGCCCCTCTGTGAAAGCGTTGAGAACATCCGCCGGATGGAGGAGGCCGGCGCCGGTGCGATCGTCCTCCATTCGCTCTTCGAGGAGCAGATCACCCTCGAGACCCACAGCCTTGACTATACCCTGTCGCAGGGGGCGGAAAGCTTTCCCGAGGCTCTTTCCTACTTCCCCGAGCCCATGGAGGCGCCCATCGGGCCCAAGGGCTATCTCACCCACCTGCGCCGGGCCAAGAAGGCCGTCCGCATCCCCGTCATTGCGAGCCTCAACGGCACCACGCCAGGGGGATGGGTGCAGTACGCCAAGCGCCTCGAAGATGCAGGCGCCGACGCCATTGAACTGAACGTGTACTACATTCCCGCCGATCCGGAGATCCGCGCCGTTGATGTCGAACAGCGGTATATACAGCTCGTCCACGATGTGAAGCAGGCCGTCCACATCCCCCTCGCGGTCAAGGTGGGTCCGTTCTTTACCGCCCCCGCCAACATGGCGAGCGAACTCCGCACCGCCGGGGCGGACGGCCTGGTTCTCTTCAACCGCTTCTACCAGCCGGACATCGACCTCGAGCACCTCGAGGTTGTGCCCAACCTGCTCCTCAGTTGCCCGACGGAACTGCGCCTGCGCCTTCGCTGGATCGCCCTGCTCTCCAGTCGCCTGGACATCGACCTCGCGGTTACCGGCGGCGTCCATTCCGCCAGCGACGTCCTCAAGTGCATGATGGCTGGCGCCCACGTGGCCATGATGACCACGGCACTCCTCCGCCACGGCATCGATTACCTGGGCGTCGTCCGCCGCGACATCGACCAATGGATGATCGACCACGAGTACGAATCGATCAGCCAGATGCGGGGCAGCATGGACCAGAGCAATGTGGACGATCCGGCCGCCTTCGAGCGGGCCAACTACCTCAAGGTGCTCAGTTCCTACACCACCGCGGGATGAGATAACCCAATGGCGGTGCGCATGGCGGCGTTATC
>CAYQTO010000015.1:0-35329 GCA_964420455.1 uncultured Candidatus Sumerlaeota bacterium
TGAGCTCCGCGGGCTGGAGGAGTTGCTTTTCGCGCGAGGGCTTGCTTTCAACAAGAGAGAGGAAAAGGCGGGCGGCGCCGCGGCCCACCGCCGGGCCATCATGGGTAATGGTGGTCAGCGGCGGCTGGAGCGCGATCGAGAGCGGGTGGTTACCAAAGCCAACCACGGCGATATCCTCGGGGACGGAGAGGCCGACCTCCGCAATGCCGCGGAGGGCGCCAGCGGCGATTTCGTCAGAACTGCAAAAGACCGCCGTCGGCCGCTCGTTTTGGGAGCAGGTCGTCAGGAGACGGTGGACGGCGCGGTAGCCGGTCTCAAATCCGCGCAGGAAGTCGCAGCGAACCGTGAGCCGCGGGTCGGGCTCGAGGCCGGCCTCCTCCAGAGCAGAGAGAAATCCCTCCTCCCGGAGGTCCGCCTCCCGCTGTCCCGGCTCGCAGACGAAGGCCGCAAGGCGCTCATGGCCGTTCTGGAGCAGATATCGGGTGGCCAATTCCGCCCCGATCAGGTTCTCGGTCCCACTCGCGTAGATGCCCTCCCAGCTTTCCCAGGAGCGCTCCGGATAGGCGTTCACAATCACGGTGGGAGTGGTGCTTTTCTGGACAATCTCGAGGAGCTGCTCGGTCACGTAGTTGGTCATGAAGAGGAGACCGGCGAGGCGCGGGTCGGCGAGGACCTTGCGCATGGTGGCAGGCACCAGGGAGGGCTGGTGGTAGGAAGCGACCAGCAGCCGGATACCGTGCTTGCCCAGTTCCTCGTCGATGGCGTGGAGGACCTCGAGGTTGTTGCCCATGCGGATGACCGAGAGGTTGGGGACCATCAGGGCGGCCATGTCAGGCTTTCCGGTGCGCAACGCGCGGGCGGCGGAATTGGGCACGTAGCCCATCTCCACGGCGGCCTGCTGGACACGGCGCCGGAGGCTTTCCGAGATGCGGGGATTGTCCGCCAAGGCGCGCGAGACGGAAGCCGCCGAAACATTGAGTTTGGAGGCGATATCCTGCAGCCGTGTCTTTTTTTGCGCCATTGATGGGACCCTTCCTATTTTTTGCGAACTTAACTGATAACCTAGACGACGCAGGAGGACCAATGTTGCAATGAAATTTGTGCAATTCTCGGGCTGTTGCGTGCAAAAATTCCTTTGGATGCCGAACGACTAATCGCCGGGGGAGAACAGGTCTCCCACGCCCGGGGTGTGCAAACGGCTGGGGGGCGGTTGGAGGCCGAGATGGCGATAGGCGGCCTCGGTGGCGACGCGCCCTCGGGGGGTCCGCGCGACAAAGCCCACCTGGATCAGGTAAGGTTCCACCACATCCACGAGGGTGTCCTCGTCCTCGCTGAGGGCCACGGCGAGGGTGTTGATGCCGACGGGGCCACCCCCAAACTTGTCGATCAGGGCGGTGAGGAATGCACGGTCCTGGAGGTCGAGGCCCATGGTGTCGATCTCGAGGAGGTCGAGGGCGGAATTGGCGACGGCATCGTCGATGCGCCCGTCGTGGCGGATCTCGGCAATGTCGCGGACGCGGCGCAGGAGACGGTTGGCGATACGGGGGGTACCGCGGGAGCGCTCGGCGATGCGGAGAGCGCCGGCACCGGGAATCTCGACCCCGAGGAGGCCCGCGGATCGACGGATAATCTGCTCGAGTTCGGCCACAGAGTAGAACTCAAGGCGCAGGGTGATGCCGAAGCGGGTGCGGAGCGGCCCGGTGAGCATGCCGGCGCGGGTCGTGGCCCCAACCAGGGTAAACGGCTCGAGGTCGAGCTTGATCGACTTGGCGTGGGGGCCGTCGCCGATGAGAATGTCGATCTTGCGGTCCTCCAGGGCAGGGTAGAGACATTCCTCCACAACCCGGTTGAGGCGGTGGATTTCGTCGATGAAGAGGACGTCACCGCGCTGCTGCTCGGTGAGGATGGCGGCAAGGTCGTCCTTGCGTTCGATGATGGGGCCACTGGTGGAGCGCAGGCCGGTGGCCATCTCCTCGGCTATGATGTGGGCGAGGGTGGTCTTGCCGAGTCCCGGGGGGCCGTAGAGGAGGACGTGGTCGAGGGCGTCGCCACGGCGGCGGGCGGCCTCGATAAAGATTCGGAGCTTCTCGACGATGGCGGTCTGGCCGACGAACTCGCCAACGGACCGGGGGCGGAGGGAGCGCTCGAGTTCCCGCTCGCGCGGGTCGAGGGGATCAGGCTGGGGGGAGCGGCTTGAGTTCATGGCGTGTCAGGAGAGACTCCCGGAATGCTTCGATTTTCCTTCGTTCGCCTGCGCAGGAGCTGCAATCCCTTTTCGCGCCAGCCCCAGTCACCCCTCCAATAAGTCCCGGGGTCATGCCTCGGGATGAATTTCCGTTGCGCTCGAAGTGTCGGCATCCCTACCTCTCATATTCCTAATTCGGGATGCCGCAACAATCGGCGTATCTTCCGATCCATGCCCTGCCGGCTGGGTCAATGAGTCATTTGGCTCGCAGGATGGTGCCCGCTCGTTCAGATTTTGCTTCGGCGGCGTGGTGCCCGAATTCAGGGACAAAGTGACGTAGCCGCTCCCCTGCAGGTGGTCGGCTACGACGCGGAGCAGATCCATTTATTTTCACGGCAAGGGCCAAAGGAGGATTTCTGAGGTGAACGTTCTACCAGCTTTGCAGGCGAGACTTGGGTTTTCGGGGCAGGGTCGACTGACGTCGTGGCTGCTGTCGGTCGCAGCGGTGTTCGCCCTCGCGGCGGCCACGCCCGCCCCCGCCGGTTTGAGCACGGAGATCCGCTACTCGGCCGACGGCGATGCCCTGACGCCCGGCAGCACCTTCGATGTTCTTGTCCGCGTGGCGAACAATACCGAGGACATTGGCTCCTTTTCCTTCCAGTTCGGCTTTGACCCGGCGGAGGTCCAACCGACCTCGCCAGCCATGGTGATGGAAGTGCCCGGTTCGCCCTTTATCTTCGACCTTTCGGACGCCGCCCAGCCCACCACCGGCGTCCTTAATGCCTCGGCCCTGATCACCACGCCGGGCAACACGGCGGCGGAGGGAGACCTCTTCAAGGTTGGCTTCGAGGTTGTCTCCGGGTCCCCGTTGACGAGCTCTGACGGCACCGGGCTTCCCGACAGCCTGACGCTCGGGCCGAACTTCCTCGTGACGGATCCCCTCCTGTCCTTCGGCAGCGGGACGCCCATCAGCACCACGTTCATCCGCGAGGGAGATCCCGACACTCCGTTTATTGGGGTCGATCCACTAACGATTGACCGGACCATCACGGCGGGAACGAACGCCGCCGATGCCCTGTTCAATGTGGAGAACACCGGCGGAGGGACGCTGAATTTTTCCATAACAAGCGACCAGCCGTGGGTGTCGACAACGCCGACAATGGGCATGTCCTCCGGCGAGTCGGTGCCGGTCACTGTCTTCTTCGCGACGGCGGGGCTTGCCGAAGGCGGCTACAGCGCCACGCTCACTGTTTCCGATCCGGCGGCGGCGAACGATCCCGTCGAAGTTGCCGTGGACCTCAAAGTGAACCCGGCCCTTGGCGGGGCGATCGTGCGCTACACCGTCGATGCGGACGCGCTGACCTCCGGCTCCATGTTCAACCTGCGGGCGGAGATCACGGACAACACGCAGGACGTGGGTGGACTCGCGTTCCAGATCGGCTATGACCCGGCGGAACTGATGCCGGTTGCCCCCGTGGAGGCCGTGGAATTCCCCACGACCCCGTCCCTTTCCTACGACGTCCTGACCACGACGGAGACAATGCCCGGCGTGATCAACATCGCGGGGCTTGTTTCCGATCCCACGGGGACAGTTGCCGAAGGGGGGCTCTTCACGATCGCGTTCAAGACGATCTCGGGGCCGCTCTCGAGCAGCGACGACACGGGCATCCCCGACTCGCTGACGCTTGGCGACAATCCGATGGTGGGCGATCCACTGATCGAGTTTGGAAGCGGCGACCCAATCCCCCACGGCTTTGTTCGGGGCGCCTTCGAGCCGCAGCCGGAAATCGGCCTCACCACGACGAACCTGGCCTTCAGCGCGGACGAATCCACCAACCCGCCATCGCAGCAGTTCGGCGTGTTCAACGCGGGCGGTGGACTCCTTGACTATACGGTCACCGTCGACGCCCCGTGGCTGATGGTCTCGCCAGAGATGGGAAGCAGCACCGGAGAGACGGACGACGTGACGGTGGCCGTGGATACGACCGGCCTGGCGCCGGGCATGTACGCCGGCACGATCACGGTCAGCGACCCGGCGGCTTCCAACGACCCGCGAATCATCAACGTGACGCTGGCGGTCAACGCGCTGCCCATGGTGGCCCAGGTGCGCTACTCGGTGACGAGCGATGCGCTTACCAGCGGTGCCGAGTTCGACATGAGCGTGCGGGTGACGAGCAACACCCTGGACATTGGCGGGTTTGCGTTTACGGCGATGTGGGATCCGATGGATCTCGAGTTGGTGGAACCGCCGGTCTTCGAGAACATCCCGGGGTCTCCGATCCAGTTCGACACGCTCAGTTCGCCGGTCCTCGACATGGGTTCGGTAAACGTGGCGGGCCTGGTCGTGGACGCGGCCAACACCGCTCCCGAAGGCGGCATGTTCACCCTGCGGTTCCGCACGCTGAGTCCTCTGATGAGCAGCGACACGACGGGCATCCCCGACTCGCTGATGCTTGGCGACAATACGGAGGTGTCCGACCCGCTGATCGAGTTCGAGAGCGGGGACCCGATCCCGCACATCTTCATCCGCGAGGGGAACCAGGTCTCGCCGGGCTTCATCCGGGTCCTCCACCTCGCGCCGCTCGCCGGCCCCGTGGATATCTATATAGACGGCGCACTGTCGGCCGTCCAGGGCCTTGCCTTCGAGAGCGGCACGGGCTTCATCCCCCTGCCCCCGGGCAACTACACCTTCGACGTGGTGCCCGCCGGCGGAATGATCGGCGACAGCGTGCTGACGATCCCCGCCACCATTGGCGAGGGCGAGCAGTTCACCGCGGTCGCCTATGGCGAAGTTGACGGTGGTGCGCTCCCGGGCATTCTGCTCGCCGAGGACTTCACCGTCGATCCGGGCAACGCGAAGGTGCGTGCGGTACACACCGCGCTGAACGTTGGCGAGGTCGACGTGCTGGCGCTGGGCGATCCCAACACGTCCTTGTTCCCGGACCTTGGATTCGGCACCTCGACGGCGCTGACCCAGGTTCCCGCCGCGACCTACCGGCTCGGCCTCGACGTCAACAACGACCTCGTTCCCGAGTTCGCCTTCTCGCCGCCCGAACTGGCTGACGGCCTCGTGGCCAACGTGTTCGCCGTGCGCGACGCGGCCGACGCGGTCTTCCTTCTCCTCCAGCTCGAGGACAGCACCCTCATCCGCGTGGACCCGGATCCGGGCTTCATCCGCGTCCTGCATCTGGCGCCGCTCGCTGGCCCCGTTGACATCTACATCAACGGCGTCCTCTCGGCGGTTCAGGGACTCCTGTTCGAGAACGGAACAGATTTCATTCCGCTCTCGCCGGGCGACTACACGTTCGACGTGGTTCCCGCCGGGGGAGTCCTCGCGGATTCGGTACTCACCGTTCCGGCCGCCATCCTGAGCGACCAGCAGTTCACCGCGGTCGCCTATGGCGAGGTTGATGGGGGCTCGCTGCCGGGGTTGCTCCTCGAGGAGGACTTCGCCGTGGCCTCCGGCAACGCGAAGGTGCGTGCGGCGCATACCGCGATCAACGTCGGCGAGGTCGACGTGCTGGCGCTCGGAATGCCGAACGCCGTGCTGTTCCCCGACCTCCCCTTCGGCGGAACGACGGCGCTGACGGAGATTGCCGCCGGGCTGTACCGCCTGGGGCTGGATCTCGATAACGACCTCGTGCAGGAACTCTCGTTCTCCCCACCGGAGCTGGCGGACGGCCTCGTGGCGAATGTGTTCGCCGTGCGTGACGCGTCGGATGCGATCTTCCTGCTGCTTCAGCTGGAGGACAGCACCCTGATCCGCGTCGATCCGGATCCGGCCTTCGAGCTGGTGGTGGGCGTCGATCCGGCCGATGGCGGTGTGGTTGACGCCGATCCGGCGCCGAATGCGCTCGGCGTCTATAACGACGGGACGACGGTGACACTGACGGCGACGCCGAACCTCGGATTCGAATTCGTCGAGTTCATTGGCGACGGCGCGACGACGCTGACCACCACGACGGTTGTGATGGATCAGGATCGTGCGACCACGGCGGTGTTCGAGGCTCTTCCCACCTTCGAGCTGGTTCTGAACGTGAGCCCGCCCGACGGCGGCACCGTCGTGGCGGACCCGCTGCCCCAGGTGGGGGGCGAGTACATCGAGGGCACGGTGGTCACGCTCACCGCCACCCCCAACGCGGGCTTCCTGTTCGCCAGCTATACGGGCGACGCCACGGGAACCAACCCGGTTGTCCAGGTGACCCTGGACTCCGACAGGACCGTGACGGCGAACTTCGACGAAATCCCGACGTTCCCGCTCGATGTCGTCATCAACCCACCGGGTGCCGGCACGGTGGATCTTAACCCGCTGCCCGACGGCGAGGGCGAATACCTCGAAGGCACGGTGGTCACCCTGACCGCCTCGCCGGCGATGGGCTTCGAGTTCCTCAGCTATACCGGTGACGCCACCGGCACGGACCCGGTCACCCAGGTGACCATGGATTCCGCCAAGACTGTGACGGCGAACTTCCAGGTGCCGGCAAAGATCACCTTCGACTTCCCCGAGGACACGGAGGGCTGGATCTATACGAACGATGTGCCGCCCTTTGCGTCGGTGATCGGAAGCTACGACGCCGGAGCGGAGGCACTGACGATCACGACGAACGAGAACACCAACTCGTTCGCCTTCTGGGAATCGCCCACGTTCGTCATCGGCCAACCGGTGGAGATCGAGGCGGCCGAGGAGGATGTCCGCTTCATTCGGGGGCTGATGGGTCCCGAGTCGATCTACCGGACGACGTGGTCGCTCTCTTCGGACCTCGCCGATCCCGCCCTGGCGCCGACGCTGCGGGTGCGCTCCTCCGCCTTCGACTTCCAGCAGAGCGACGTCCTCGTTTCGACCTCGGTGAATGACGCGGACTTCTCGCCGGGCACCACGCCGCGTGAGTACGTCCAGATCTTCAGCCAGCCGGAAGGGCAGGACATGTTCCGGCTCGATTTCGACATGCTCAACTTCCTGACGACCAACGCCGCGACGGCCACCTTCTCGCTGGATATGGTGATGGTGGAGGCTCTCGGGACGGCAGACCTCGGCACCGGCACCCCGGTGGTCTCGTTCGATTTCCTCTTCGACGGGGCCAATGGCTTCACGCCGGTCACCGTGGATGCGCTCGCCGCCCCCGAGGTGTTCTTCGACGCGGAGGGCCTTACGATCCAGGGCGTGGCCAACAAGGGCGAGCCGCAGACCCCCGACGTGATCTTCGGCTTCTACAGCTTGATCACCGATGTGCCCTTTGCGGCGGACACCTTGTACCGCGTCCGTTGGCAGGTGGGCACCTCGGCCTCCGGCCAGGTGATCGACCAGTTGCCGACGTTCCGTCTGCGCGTGAATGACACGTCGCTGGTGTTCTCTGCCTACACGCTGGTGGATTCGGTGGACGACGACGCGCGGTTACCGAGCAACGAAGGTGGACCGCAGTTGTACGACCTGTATATCCAGACGCCGGCGGAGATTGTGGGCGACAACTGGATCTTCTCCTTCGACTACCTGTACGTGGCAGCCCGCGGGGACGACCCAACGCTGCCGGTGACGCTCGAGGCGCTTGAAATCACCGAATTCGATGTGCCCGCCGAGGCGAAGTAACCGTCATCGCCCAACCGCCTTACCCGAATCCCCCGGCCAATGGCCGGGGGATTCTTCTTTCGGGCGGGGGAATGGAAAGTGGCCCGGAAGGGGGCCAGAGGTGCCGGAAGGGGGCCAGAGGTACCGGGAGGCGGGGCTGGGCGCTCAGTCGAGGCGGAAGGGGATTGTCCCGTCGTTGGATCGGGGCTGCGGGTTGGGTCCGTAGAGTTCCTCATCGTTAAGGCGATGGACCTGCTCGCTGCTGATGGACTTCGGCCGATCGGGAACGGAGTGGGGCTGGGCTGCGGCGTCGACGGAAGGGGATGAGCCGGAGGGGAGGGGGACGCGGTCGGAGGACGTGGCGGCTTTTTGGGGGATGGGCTCGGATGGGGAGCCGATGGAGGGTGGCCTCTGGGTGGTGCCGCGGGAGGACGTCGCGAGGGGGGGAGCCGCGGGCATCGGCGGCCGGGATTCGGACCGGGGCGGGGGGGCACCGCTCAAGGCCTCGATCATCGAATACAACTGGCCGACAACCACGAGGGCGTCCTTGTACTTGATGGTGCGCGGGGCCCACTCGTTGAAGTCGTTCGTAAATTCCGTCAGTTGGAAGTAGCGACGGGTCTTGGCGAGGAGGTTATTGTATGCCCGTGTTCCGTCCTCGTCGACGATCTGGGTCGGGTTCTGCTCCGTGACGAACTTGATGTCCTCGTACATGCGAAAGGACATATGGAGGAGGAGTCGCTTGGGATCCATGGTGTTGCCTCATGGCCGAGTGGGCGGTTCGAAAGGGAAACGGGCTTGTACGATGTTGCTGCTTGATATTCCATGGTGAGTCAAGCTGCCAAGGAGTTTGTGGAATGCTGAGCGTGACATCGGGATTGTCCTGATGGCGATTTCGTCCGGTTCCGTGGCGAGAACGACAGCGATTGCGTCCTTGGGGATGTGGGGCTGGGCCTCGCGGGGGATGCGCAGGTAATGGGGAAGGGGAGTTCCTTCCTCGGGATGGAGGACGGGTGCGCGGCGGGGAATAGCAAAAGGATAGGGGTTGGTGGAGCCGGCGGGCGTGCGGGCCGCAAGCGCTGCATCGGCGAGGAGGCCGCTGGCGGTGCTGGCCGGCCCAGCGCCGGGCCCGGCACAGAGCACATCGCCGATCGGATCCCCCTTGAAAAGTACTGCGTTCGTGACCCCGGAAACTCCGGAAAGTACATGGTGCGAGGGGATGAGGGCGGGGCCGACTTCGGCGGTGATGGAGCCGTCGGCAGCTTGTTCGACCGACGCGAGCAGCTTGAGGGCGTAGCCATGTTCCCGCGCTGCGACGAGATCCATCGGGCCAAGCTTGCCGATGCCGTCCACATGGAGGTGGTCGACGCGGACCTCGCAGCCGAAGGCGAGGGAGGCGAGGATGGCGATCTTGTAGCCGGCATCGTGACCACCGACGTCGAAGGTGGGGTCCGGCTCCGCGTAGCCAAGGTCCTGGGCCTCGCGGACCGCCGCCTCCATCGTGAGGGACGACTGATTCTCCATCCGGGTCAGGATGTAATTGCAGGTGCCGTTGAGGATGCCGTGGATGCCGGTGACCTGGTTGGCGAGGAGGGATTGCTGGAGGGGGCCGATGACGGGAATGCCCGCGCCGACGCTGGCTTCGTAAAGGCAGAGGACCTGTTTTTTTGCGGCGACGTCGTGGAGTTCGGCGCCGTGGGCGGCAATGAGCGATTTGTTGGCGGTGATGAAGTGCTTGCGCGCCTCAAGAGTCGCCAGGGCGATGTCGCGAGCGCGGTTGGGCGAGCCTTCGGCATCGACGCCGATGACTTCGACGATGGCCTCGATGGTGGGGTCGGCAACGAGGTCCTGCCAGTCCTCGGTGAGCCGGGTGGCCGGTGGGAGGGGCACGGTGCGGGGGCGCGTGCGGTCGCGGACGGCAACCGCAACGAGTTCCACCGGCCGGCCAAAGCGCGCCCCCAGCCGCTCCTGCTCCTCCACCACGAGACGTACAACTCCGCTGCCAACGGTGCCGAATCCGGCGAGGCCAAAACGAAAGGGTTGGGAGGTCATTGGGGGCTCCAATCGATGGTTGGGAAATTGCCGGTGGGGTCGAGATTCGCCAGCAGACCAGCCCGGGGGTTAAAGTCCCCCCGCGTGGGTGACAATCACGGAATTCGGGCCCGGGCGCTTTTTGCCCTTTGGCGCCCTCCTTGCCCACATCGCCCAATGCACCATGCCAACCCGGAGCCCCGCGACCATGCACAGCGAGTTTTCCATCCCCCGCGTTGATTGCCCATTTGTGCTGTTCGGCGAGTGGTTCACCGCCGCCAAGGGGAGCGAGCCGAAGTACCCCGATGCGGTGACCATGGCCACCATCGGGCTGGACGGCATTCCGTCCGCGCGAACGGTCCTGCTCAAGGAATGGGACGATCGGGGGTTCGTGATCTACACCAACCTTGAGGGGGGAAAGGGAAGGGAAGTGGCCGCGAATGGACGCGCGGCGCTGTGCTTCTACTGGAAGACCCTCGATCGCCAGGTGCGGATCCGCGGCGCCATGGAACAGGTGAGCGACGAACAGGCGGACGCCTACTTTGCGACCCGGCCGCGGGAGAGCCGCATCGGCGCGTGGGCCTCGCGACAATCGCAGGAGATTTCCGGGCGCGAGGAACTGATGGCCCGTGTGGAGGATTTCGAGCGTCGGTTTGCCGATGGCGAGGTCCCGCGCCCCCCCCACTGGTCGGGCCTGAGGCTTGTGCCCGTCAGCATGGAGTTCTGGAGCGAGGGGACCTACCGGCTCCACGACCGGCTCGTCTATACGCGCGAGGGCGACGGATGGCGGACGGCGATCCTCTCGCCGTGAAAAGGAGCGCGTAGGGCCGATCTTTCGCCTTCGGGGGCGTTGCCAAAAAGGTTCCCTTTGCTTTGCCCGTGGTGGCATCCGATAATCCGGGGCTCCAATGCCGAAGAGGAGAACGCGAATGGGCGAGATCATGCTGAAGACGGAGATTCCGGGGCCAAAGAGCCGCCAGATGCTCGAGCGGCGCGCAGCAGCGGTGACGTCGGCAGTGGCGAAAGCCACAGACATCGTGGTTGACCGGGCCGAGGGCGCGATCGTCCACGACGTGGACGGGAACCGGCTGATCGACCTCGCCGGGGGGATCGGCATGCTGGCGGCGGGTCATTGCCCCGGCCCGGTTGTCGAAGCGGTGCGCGAGCAGGCCGAGCGGCTGCTCCACCCGTGCTTCCTCGTGGCGACCTACGAGCCTTACGTCCAGCTGGCGGAACTGCTGAATGAGATCACGCCGGGCGATTTTCGGAAGAAGACGATCCTGGCCAACAGCGGCTCCGAGGCGGTGGAGAACGCGGTCAAAATGGCGCGGACGGCAACAGGCCGGTCCGCGGTCGTCGTCTTCGAGGGGGCCTACCACGGACGGACGCTGCTCACGCTCAGCATGACGAGCAAGTACGCGCTGTTCAAGAAGGGCTTCGGGCCGTTCGCCCCCGAGATCTACCGGCTGCCGGTTCCCAATCCCTACCGGCGGCCGTACCCGATGACCGAGGAGCAGTACCTGGATTTCTGCATCCAGCAACTGGAGCATGCCCTGATCGCGCGTGTCGACCCGAGCGCCATCGCGTGCTTCGTGATCGAGCCGGTGCAGGGCGAGGCGGGATTTCTTCCGGTGCCGCGCCCCTTCCTCGAGAGGATTCGGGAGATTTGCGACCAGCACGGCATTGTGATGATTGCCGACGAAATCCAGTGCGGCATGGGCCGTACGGGGCGAATGTGGGCCATGGAACACAGCGGGGTGGTGCCGGACCTGATCATCAGCGGAAAGTCGCTCGGTTCCGGGCTGCCGATCGCGGCGGTGACGGGGAAGGCGGAGATCATGGACGCGCCCCACCTGGGCGGGGCGGGGGGGACCTACGGCGGGTCACCGCTGGCTTGCCGCGCCGCAATCGAGTCGATCCGCATCATCCGCCAGCCGGAGTTTCTCGCACGGGTGGAGGCCGGCGGCGAGCGCATTGGCCGACATCTCGATCGCTGGCAGGCAACATATCCTCTCGTCGGGAATGTTCGCGGGCTGGGCGCGATGCGGCTGCTCGAGCTTGTCGTGGACCGCGACACGAGGGAGCCTGCGCCGCAGCAGACGCTGGAGATCATCAAGGGAGCCGTCCGCCGCGGGCTGCTCCTGATCCGGGCGGGCCTGTATAGCAACTGCATCCGCTTGTTGCCGCCTTTGGTGATCACCGACGAACAAATCGACGAGGGGCTGGCGGTGCTCGAGGAGTCGCTCGCGGAGGTGAGTGACCGCCACGGGGCCGCCCTCGCCGGACGCTGATGACCACCGCCCCCGCCGAAATCGTCTATACGAACGGGATCGTTCGCACGATGGACACGGCCTGCCCCCTGGGGCAGGCCGTTGCCATTTCGGGGGGGCGCGTCCGTGCCGTTGGCACCAACGGGAGCATCCTCGCGCTTGCTGGATCGAGGACCCGTTGTATAGACGCCGGGGGGGACTGCATCCTGCCGGGTTTCAACGACGCCCATGTACACATCTGGAAGGTGGGCCAGCTCCAATCGTTCGTGTTCGATGCGCGGGGCGCCGATTCGCTCGATCGGCTGCTCGACGAGTGGCGATCGTGGGACGCAGGTCGCGGTCATCCCTGGGCGCGGGCGCGAGGTTACAACGAAGCCGGCCTGCAGGAGGGGCGCCACCCCAACCGGGCGGACCTGGACCGGGTCTTCCTGGACCGGCCCGCGGTCCTCATGCGCACGTGTGCCCACATGCTGGTCGCCAACAGCGCCGCGCTCCGAACTGCGTGCATCACCGCCACGACCCCCGATCCGCCGGGCGGCTTGATCGACCGCACCGAGGCAGGTGAACCCACCGGTCTCCTCCGCGAGACCGCGATGGGCCTTGTCGAACGCGTTGTCCCGCCCCCTTCTACGGCGGACTACGCCGCGATGATCCGCGCCGGCCAGCAACACCTTCTCGCCAACGGCATCACCTCCGCAACGGATCCGGCGGTACATCCCGAACTCATGACGGCGTACCGTTCGCTTGATCGGGAGGAGCGCCTCGCCGGCCGCGTCTTCACGCTCGCCATCCGACGCCCCGACGGCGGCACCGGGACCCTGCCGCTGCCGGAAGTCCATGTCGCCCCCAACCTGCGCACGGACGGCGTGAAGTTCTTCGCCGATGGCGGCCTTAGCGGCGCCACGGCGGCGCTGCTCGAGCCTTACGCCCACGCCGACACGCGTGGTGTTCTCCGCTTTGCCGAGGAGGAGCTGTTCGAGTTGGCGCTGCCGGCACACGTGGCGGGTCTTCGCATTGGAATCCACGCCATTGGCGATGCCGCCATCGATGTTGTTCTCCGAGTCTACGATCGTCTCTACGACCATGCCCCAGGCCGTCGCCACCGGATCGAGCATTGCGGCCTGCCGCTCGCCCGGCATTTGGATCGGATGTCACGGCTCGGCATTTTTGCCGTTCCCCAGGCGACCTTCATCCGCGAACTGGGGCCGAATTTCCGCCGTTACCTGACGCCCGGCTACCTCCGACGTGTCTATCCGCTTCGGTCGCTGCTGGATGCGGGGATCGACACGGCGCTGTCGTCGGACGCGCCGGTGGTGCGGGATCTCGATCCGCTCCGGGCGATCCAGGCTGCCGTGCTGCGCCGTGACGAGGAGGGCGAGCAGATTGCCGCCCAGGAGGCGATTTCGGTCGCCGAGGCGCTACGGAGCTATACGGCGGGCGGCGCCCTCGCCAGCGGCGACGAGGGGCACCTCGGCCGCTTGACCCCCGGATATACGGCTGACATGGTTCGCCTGTCTGCCGATCCGGTCACGACACCGCCGGAAGAACTTCACGAAATCCGCGTCCACGAGACCATCCTCGGTGGGCGCACCGTCTGGCAGGCCTGAGAAACCCGGGAGAATCCACCCATGGCGCAAGTGTTCGTCTTCAGGCAGCTCATCAACGGCGAGTGGCGGGATGCGGAGAACGGGACCGAATTCGAGCTCATCAATCCCGCGACGGGGAAGCGGATTGCGACGGTCCCCTTTGGCGACGGCCGGGACGCCACGGCTGCGATCGAGGCGGCGGCGGGGGCCTTTCCGGACTGGTCGCAGCGTACGCCATACGAACGCGCCGCGCTGCTGCTCCGTCTCGCCAACCTGATTCGCGAACGGCTCGACGACCTGTATCCGGTCAACATTGCCGAGAGCGGCAAGACGATCGCCGATGCAAAGGGGGACCTGCTCGCGGCGGCGGCGCTCTTCGAGTGGTATGCGGAGGAGGGAAAGCGCGCCTACGGACGGACGATTCCCTCGCGCCGGGCGGACCGCCGTCACATTGTCCTTCGCCAGCCCATCGGTGTCGTCGGCACCATCACCGCCTGGAATTTCCCCGCGTACAATCCATGCCGTGCCTGGTCGGCCGCGCTCGCCGCCGGGTGCACGGTCGTGGGGCGTCCGTCTGAATATACGCCCATGACCGCCATGGCGATTGCCAATCTTGCGGTCGAGGCGGGCTTCCCACCCGGCGTGCTCAACGTGATCAACGGCATGCCCGAATCAATGGGCGAGGCGATGCTGAGCCATCCGGCGGTGCGCAAGATCGCCTTCACCGGCAGCACGCGCGTCGGCCGATTGCTGCTCGATGGAGCCTCGCGGACGATGACGCGGCTGACGCTCGAATGCGGTGGCAACGCGCCGGTGCTCATTCTGCCCGATGCAGACCTCGACGAGGTGTTGGCAGGGCTGGCGCTGGCAAAGTGTCGCAATGTTGGCCAGGTCTGCGTCGCGCCCCAGCGTTACCTGGTCCACGAGTCGATGAGGGAGGACCTGGCGCGTCGGGCGGCGGAGGCGATGGCGCAACTGCGGGTGGGGGACGGTGCGGATCCCGGGACGGAGGTGGGTCCGCTGGTGAACGCGGCCCAGCGCGACCGGGTTGCGGACCTGGTGGCGCGTGCGGCGGAGGCCGGCGGCAAAGTCCTCACCGGCGGCCGCAAGCCGGAGCGAACCGGATGTTTCTTCGAGCCCACCGTCGTCGACAACGTGACGCCGGACTCGCCGCTGTTCACCGAGGAGATCTTCGGCCCCGTGATCCCGGTCACGGGATTCCGGGACGTGGACGAGGCGGTCGACCTGGCCAATCGGACGGAATACGGCCTGGCGGCGTTTGTCTTCACTCGCGACCTCAAGATGGCGGTGCGGGTGGCGGAACGGCTGGAGTTCGGGATGGTGGCCATCAACGACTGGGCGCCTCACGCGATCGAGGGTCCGTTTCCCGGTTGGAAGCAAAGCGGCCAGGGGGTCGAGTGCGGGCAGGAGGGCCTGGAGGACTACCTCGAGACGAAGCTGGTGTCGCTCGGTGGGATCTCGCCGTAGAGACGCCAGGAGGAGGCGGCCGTCTGTTCGCCCGGGAGGAAGGGGACGAGGTCCTGGAAGACGGTCGTGCGGGTGACCTCCTCGCCTGCCACGGCGTCGGGGAGCACCCGAGAGGAGAAGCATCCGCCGTTGATGAGGAAGTCGGCCTCACCGCGGACGAGGATGCCCTCGACGATTCCGGTGGCGGGATCGATGACCGGCGAGCCGGAGTTTCCCCCATAGGCGTCCAGATTGGCGAAGAAATAGAACTCGGGCGATGTGTCGGCGACGCGGGTTTGGTCGCCAAAGGCGATCTTGAGGGGAAGGCCCGAGGGGTGGCCGATGAGTCCCACCGGTGTTCCGCTCTCGGGGCCGCCGAAGCGGCGGATACGAAGGGGCTCGACACCGGGCGTGGTGACCGGGCGATCGAGCTGGACCACGGCGTAGTCGAGGTCCGGGGTGTTGCGGCGCTCGAGGATGGCGACGCCCGTATAGACGTCATCCGCCGGGAGGCTTTCGACAGGGGTGAGGGCGTCCTGCATGTGAAAGCCAAAGACAAAGCGAACAGCGGGGAGGGTTGCCTCGGTCAGGCAATGGCCGGCGGTGATGACGATATCGGGCGCGGCGAGAAATCCGGAGCAGTAGGGGAGGACCGGCTGGCTGGCGAAGGGTTCGCCGGGACAGGGGGGCAGCGACTGGTGTGTATAGACACCGGTTTCGAGACTCCACGAGTTATCGCCATTGTTGACGAGGTCATTTGCAAACACAAGGCCACAGACCGCATTAGCCCACGCGAGCTGGTCCTGATCGGTGACCTGGTACACGTCGAGGCGGTCATCGACGCCGTAAATGACCTGCCCCTGGTTTGGGGGCTCGGGCGGTTGGGCAGAGGCCGCTGAAATGGCGGCCCCAGCGGCCAGAGCAAGGATCAGCGGTTGTCGGCGAGGAGTGACCACCAGTTCGGCTCGAACCCTTCCCGGCGGACGTTGGTGGCGCAGTGCACGTTGCCCGCCCAGCGGTGGTACTTCGCGTCGTCGACGAAGTGGATTTCGAGCCCGAGGCCTGCGAGGCGCTCGCGGAGCCAGCCATGGAGGAGGTCCTGCTCGCCGGCGCGGGGGCCGTGGGGGTCCGAAATCACCAGGTGACCATTGATCACGAGGGAGTTGACGGTGTTCGGCATGAGCGTCGCCTTGTCCGGCGATTGGAGGAGGGGCACGCGGATGAGGTCCGCTTCCTCGAGGCCGAACTCGGACTTGAGGGTGTCGATCATTGGCTCGACACGGTCGCGCTGGGTCTCGAAGGCGTGTCGCCGGAGGGTCGCATCGTTGGCGAGGCCGACCACGGTGACCGTCGGGTGGTTCTCCCGAAGATAAGCGAAGGAGTTGGCGTAGGGGGCAAGCATCTCGAGGTCGCCGTTGCCCTGGGCAACCGCCTGCTCGAGCAGGTCGAAGCTGAGGTTCATGTCCGGGACGAGGACCTTGAAGCCCTTGGGAGCGTACTTCGCCGGGACGAAGTTCACCATCTCGTCGACGTGCTTGATAAGGAGCCAGCCGACATCGAGCCCGACGGGATCCTGGACGCCCTGCGCCTCGAGCATGGCGACGACCTCGGGATTCAGCGAGGCCTCGTCGTCGACGCCATAGTACACGCGGCCGAGGGGGTGTTCCGCGAGGGGTGGCGTGACCTCGAGGTTGCCGTACCAGTCGATCCAGGATTGGCCGCCCTCGCCCTGGCCGAACTCTGGCCGGAAGGAGCCCGCCCGGAACCATCCATAGTCGGGGCCCAGCAGCGCATCCTTGGGGTAGTTGTCGATCGACTTGTTGCGATTCGAGGGCAGCACGACGTTGAGCCGCTGGCCGGGCATTTCCGTATAGCCGATCTCCATCGCGTCCTGGACCCAGATATGGTTGTAGGCGTAGGGCGTCTGGTCGGCGTCGGGGATGACGACCAGCTCGGTGCCGGTGAGGGCGGCGATGTCGCCGAGTTGCTCGATGAGGCGATCGTTCTCGCCGGGGAACTCGCGGACGTAGATTTCCTTCCCGGCCTTTGCGTTGGAAAGGAGGATAAAGGGAGCGACGCCCATTTTGACGGAGTCGGAGGTTGTGGTGCCGTCGGGCTGCTCGACCGTGAGCGTAATGGTGGCGGTTCCGTCCCACTCCGCCGTGGCGAAGGAGCGGGCCTCGATCATGAGGTTGATGTCATCGGCCATGGCCATCCATCGGGGGTCGATATTGCCTTGGGAGTGGAGGTCGACGGCAAAGGCCTCGCTGGGCTCGCCGATGAAAATGCGGACGTGGGGGCGGGCGGCGTCGTCGACACGGAGGGTGACGAGGTCGGCGGGTTGGAGGTCCGGGAGCGGGGTCATCCTGATGATGGCGAGGTCGGCCACGTCGTCGCGGCCGTTGACGATGGCGTCGGCGTGATCGGGGCGACCGGTGTCTTGGTCGCTGTCGCAGTTGAAGAGCATGAGGGCGCCCTGGGACTTCGAGAAGGTTTCCTCGAGGGCCTGGTCCTGGGGGGTGATCTGGCCGTCTCGGTCGGCGTCGACCATGAGGTTGGGTTGAGGCGCGGCGACGGCCGCGACGGCCAGGGAGCCCGCAAGCATGCCGGAGCAGAAGCTGAGGGAACTGCGTTTGGTACCCATGGGGGAATCCTTGTGGTTTTCCTTTGATCTGGGGGGCGCGATCAGCCCTACGTTGGGCCGATTGAGATGGGAGTCCGGCTTTGTGGCAACCCAGATCGGGCCCCCGTCTGCCACCCGCCCCGCCCAGGAGTCCTTTGCATGAGCAAGGTGAAGGTTGGATTCATCCAGCAGGAGTGCGGCAAGGACCGCGACGCGAATGTGGAGAAGCTCGCGGCCTCGGTGCGTGATGCGGCGGCCCGTGGCGGGGAGCTCATCGTCCTCCAGGAGCTCCACAACGGCCCCTACTTCTGCCAGATCGAATCCGACGATTTCTTCGAATATGCGGAGACGATTCCCGGCCACTCGACGAACTTTTTCGGCCGGCTGGCGAAGGAACTCGGGATCGTGCTGGTGCTCTCGCTCTTTGAAAAGCGCGCCGCGGGCCTCTATCACAACACGGCGGTGGTGCTGGAACGGGACGGCTCGATTGCCGGCATCTACCGCAAGTCCCACATCCCCGACGACCCGGGCTACTACGAGAAGTTCTACTTCACGCCGGGCGACACCGGCTTTGATCCGATCGAGACCAGCGTGGGGAAGCTCGGGGTGCTGGTGTGCTGGGACCAATGGTACCCGGAAGCCGCACGGCTGATGGCGCTCGCCGGGGCGGACTTCCTGATTTATCCGACGGCGATCGGCTACAAGCCGGAGGATCCGGAGGATGAGCATCGCCGGCAGGTGGAGGCCTGGACGACGATCCAGCGGGGCCACGCCATTGCCAACTGCGTTCCGGTCATTGCGGTGAATCGTGTGGGGTACGAGCCCGCGCCAAGCCAGGACCGGCAGGGGATGCAGTTCTGGGGGGGGAGCTTTGTCGCCGGTTGCCAGGGCGAGATCCTCGCGCGTGCGGGCGACAAGGAGGAGGTCCACCTGGTCGAGATCGATCGCGGGATGGTCGACCGGGTGCGCCGGGCCTGGCCCTTCTTTCGGGACCGCCGCATTGACCTCTACGGTGACCTGACGCGTCGCTTCCGCGACTGACCCACGCGATTCTTCCTTGCCTTTGCCGCCGCGGATTGAGCGCTCTGGGGTTTCATCTCACCCCGGAGACGTGCGCCCATGGAAGGATGGCTTTCGAGGCTGATCCCGCTCGGGGGACTCGCCGTACTGGTCGGCCTTTGCCTGCTGCTCAGCAACAACAGGGGGGCGGCGCTCCGGCGTTGGGATCTCATCCTCTGGGCCTTCGGGCTTCAGTTCGTCTTTGCGCTGTTTGTGCTCAAGACAGGGCCGGGGGAGTGGATCTTTGATCGCGTGAACGATCTGTTCATCGCGCTGATCAATTGCACGCAGGCGGGGTCGGAATTTGTTTTCGGGCCGCTGGCAACGCCCTACGGGCCGGGAAACGTGGCGACCGTGGGGCTGGTTGAGGCCGCCGTCGACGGCCAGCCGGTCGCCGGCCTTCACGGACCGATCCTCGGATTCTACGTCCTGTCGGTGATCGTTTTCTTCGCCGCGCTGACGTCCGTGCTGTATCATCTCCACATCCTGCAGACGATTGTCGGCGGGATCGCGTGGGTGATGCGAAAGACCATGGGAACAAGCGGGGCGGAGACGCTTTGCGCGGCGGGCAACATCTTCGTCGGCCAGACCGAGTCGCCGCTCCTCGTCCGGCCCTACCTCGCCCGGATGACCCAAAGCGAGTTGATGACTGTCATGACCGGCGGTTTCGCCACCGTCGCGGGCAGCGTCATGGCGGTGTATATCACCATTCTGTCGCCATCGATTCCTGACATTGGCGGCCACCTCCTCGCGGCCTCGATCATGTCGGCCCCGGCGGCGCTCCTGTTTGGCAAGCTGATGATTCCGGAGACCGGCCAGCCGGAGACCGGTGGCGACGCCCATGTCGAGGTCGAGCGGGAATCCGCCAACCTGATTGATGCGATTACCCTGGGGACGACCGAGGGCCTCCGGCTGGCCCTCAACGTGGGGGCGATGCTGCTGGCCTTTCTTGCGCTGATCGCGCTTATCGACCTGCTCCTGGGATCTGTGGCCGGGCTCTTTGTCGAGGAGGTTCCGGGCTGGCTGACGCTGCGGGGACTCATCGGGGTCGCCTTCGTCCCCTTTGCGTGGCTGCTCGGCATCGTGGACCCGACGGAGGCGTGGGAAGTCGGCAAGCTGCTGGGGGTCAAGATGGCCGCCAACGAGTTCGTCGCCTATCTGGATCTTGCGGGGGCTTCGGACCAGTTGTCGGAACGGACGAGAATTATCGCGGCCTATGCCCTGTGCGGGTTTGCGAATTTTGGCTCCATCGGGATCCAGATTGGCGGGCTGGCGGTGATGGCGCCGGAGCGGCGCCAGGATCTTTCACGGCTCGCCCTGCGGGCCATGCTCGCGGGGACCTTTGCCGCCAACGCCACGGCGTGCATCGCGGCAATCCTGATCTAGCTGCTCCCCGACGCTTTTTCCGCTTCACGCCCGCATCGGCGATCCCTAGCGTTCCGCTCCCCGGTGCCCCAAGGCCCCGGTTATCCCCTCCCCGGTGGACGCCCCTCCATGGCCGATGTAGCGGAACGCTCCGATGTCTCCTTCGAGACGATCGTTTCCCTTTGCAAGCGACGCGGTTTCATCTTTCCCGGCTCGGATATTTACGAGGGCCTTGCCGGTACCTTCGACTACGGTCCCGTGGGGGTGGAACTTAAGCGCAACGTCCGCGATGCCTGGTGGCGGGCCGTTGTGTACGAGCGGACAGACATGGAGGGCCTCGACGCGGCAATCCTCATGAACGCACGCACCTGGAAGGCCTCGGGCCATGTTGATACCTTTGTCGATCCGATGTGCGATTCCCTCGGTCCGTCGCGAAAGCGCTACCGGGCCGACCACATCGAGGAGATCGAGGCCACCTGCTATCGCGTGGTCGACGTAAGCGGCGAGGAGCCAATGCCGGTCGACGGTGCGGAGATCTGGGCGCCGACCAAGAAGAAGGCGAAGGAGTTCTACCAACACTACTGGGAGAAGCACCTTGGGCTCGAGGGGCGCCGGGTGAAGCTCGAGGAGGCAGAGGGATCGACAACCCGCGGACGCTTCTCGCCCGATGATGGCGGCCGCCTCACCGAGGCCCGCGACTTCAACATGATGCTCTCCACGCACTGCGGGCCGGTCATGGACTCCGCGGCGAAGGTTTTCCTGCGGCCGGAAACCGCCCAGGGCATCTTCGTCAACTTCTCGAACGTCCAGACAACCATGCGGCGCAAGATCCCCTTTGGCATTGCCCAAATCGGCAAGTCCTTCCGCAACGAGATCACGCCCCGGAACTTCATCTTTCGCACCCGCGAGTTCGAGCAGATGGAGATCGAGTTCTTCTGCAAGCCGGGCCACCTCTGTCGCGAGGGCGAGATGACCGACGAGCAGTGGCACGAACACTGGATGCGGGAGAGGATGAACTGGTATATACGCCATGGAATCCGGGAGGAGCACCTGCGCATTCGCATGCAGGGTGCTGACGAGCTCGCCCACTACGCCCGCGGCACCGGCGACATCGAGTATCTTTTCCCCATCGGATGGCAGGAGATCGAGGGCATCGCGAACCGGACCGACTTCGACCTGAAGCAACACGCGGAACACAGCGGCAAGGATCTCCGCTACTACGATCCGGAACTGGAGCAGCACTACCTGCCGTATGTGATCGAGCCGTCCGCGGGGGTCGACCGCGCCTGCCTCGCCTTTCTCGTCGATGCCTACCGGGAGGAGCAGGTGAAGAACGACAAGCGCGTGGTGCTGAAGTTTCACCCCTCGCTCGCGCCGATCAAGTGTGCGGTCTTTCCGCTGCTCAAGAACCGGCCGGAACTCGTCGAGATGGCGCGCAAGCTCACCCTTGACTGCAAGAAGTCCTTCCACACGGTGTATGACGACACGGCGGCCATCGGCAAGTTGTATAGACGCCAGGATGAGATCGGCACCCCGTTTTGCATCACGGTGGACGTCGACTCGCTCGACGATCAGGCGGTCACCGTTCGCGACCGCGACACGATGGAGCAGGAGCGGATCGGGATCGACAAGGTCGTCGATCATCTCCGCGGGCGTCTTGGCGGCTGAGCGATGCCGGGCCACTTCGCCAATCCCACGGTGCGCATGGCCCTGCTGGCGGCGGCGGTACTGCTGTGCCTCCTGGGGGCCGTGACGATCCTCATGATTCCGCCGGGCGACGACGAGCTGATCCGCGGCTGGATTCATGAGAAGGCGCGCCAGGTCGAACTGCGGCAACACGAGGATTTCCCCGCTGGGATGGCCGATTCCGTTATCATCCAGCGACAGGCGGGCCCCGAAACGTGGTCCCACGACGCGGTCCGCTCGAACCTCAGGGCGATCTTCGATCAGTTCCCGACCATCGATATAGACATCGTCGAGATCGAGCTGACCTACCCGGAAAGGGCGGGGACAGCCCTGGCCGACGTGCGCTTTCACTGGGCCGTGACCACCCGACTTTATCCGAACATGCGCTCGGGATCGCGTGACACGACCGGTGCCGGGGATCCGGAGCAGGCGATCCTGCGCTTCGCCCGCAGCAATGGCCGCTGGCTTCTCGAGGAGGCCTCGTTCAACCGTTGAGTCTTCTTCGCCTTTCCCTGGGGGCGTGTCTGGTGCTGGCGCTGTCTGGTTGCGCCTCGCGAAACGCGAAGCCGGATGTCTCCCTCCCCGCGCCTGCCTCGAACGATGTGGAATCGGAATCGCCCGACCTCAACCAGCGCGTCCGCATGGTGCTCATGCTACCTGCGGATGTCCCGCCACCGGTCGCCCTCAAGCGACGGCTGCTCCGGGGCCTCAATATCCAGATCCTCGTCGAGGTGCCCTCCGCGCGCCGCATGGACGGGAACCTGCTCGACCCCGGTTCGGTCGCGATTGAATGGGCGGGCAAGCCCCTCCCGCACCACGTCTTCTACAAACGACCGGACATGGCCCTCGTGTTTGCCCTGTTCGATCCGGCACTGCTCGAGGAAATTCCTCAGGGGGAGCTGACGGCGACTGCCGGACTCGTTGGCGAGGAGGAAATGGCAGCGGGCTGGAGGCTGCCGCTCTCCTTCACGCCCGAGGAGGTGTCCACCGCCCGCGAGGCTCATGAGGCACGTGGACCCGGGGGCAGCGGCTGGAGGGTGCGCATGCTTGATCCCGGGGGACAGCCGGTCGGTGGGGCGTGGATGTTCGGCCAGCGCCGCGAGGACCTTCTCGCGATGTCCGGAGACAACGGTGTCGTGCTCCTGGACGCGGAAAACCGCAACGCCCCCGGGCCCCATTACGCCTGGTCACCGCGCCACTGGACCACGGAATTCGATCCGATCCGGGAACCGCGGGTGACGGTCATCCCGCGCACCGCGGCGACCTCCCGCGATGTGGACCTCGAGGTCCGTCGTGCGGACGGCGTTCCACCCAGCCGATCGGTCGTGCTCATCGACAACAACCACTACGGTGTCTATACGGATGTGGCCGAAACGGTCACCGTCCGGCGCGAATCGGCAACGAGCCTGCTGGTGCTTTCGCCGGGACACGAGGTGGGGACGGCCGTTGTCGCGCCTGGGGAGGACTCTGTGGCCGTCTTGCTTGAACCGCTTGGGACGATGGAGATCAGCCCCCCGCGGCCTCCTGCGCCGCCTGTCGAAACGCCCTGACCATGGCTCCCATGGTGTGGTGCCGGCGTGCATGGGCCCGCCCCGCCACGCCGACTCGGGGGAACTCCTCCACCGGCGGATGGGACAGGAACGCCGGCCAGTCCGCCCGGGGGAGTCTATACAGCTGAACGCCGTCTCCGCCCATCTCGGCCACGCCTCCGACCGGCGTCGCAAGCACCGGAATGCCCCGAATCATGGCCTCCAGGACGACGGTTGGCTGGCCCTCCGCGCTGCTTGGAAGGAGCATCATGTCGAGGCTTCGGAGGAACGGTCCCGGGCGCACATGCCCGAGGCACCGGACGCCGTGGGCCTCCGCTTGCCGGCGGAGCGCGTCCGGCAAGCGTCCACCGAACAGCAGTGTCCCTCGCGGCTTCAGTTCCCTCCACACCCCGAGCAGCCACGCATGCCCCTTCTTGGGGTCGCCGCGAGCCAGCACGCCATAGACGGGATGCTCGAGTCCGGTAACGAGCGGCGGTTCCTCCCGTGGGGGAAGGGGGATGCCGTTGGGGATGACGCGGCCGGGGCGCTGGCCGAGGGCCGCCGCCGAGTTGCTCACCCAGAAGGCCACCCGACGGTCGAGGACGGTTTGGAGGAGTGCCTTGTGGCCGGCGAAGTCGCTCGTGCAGCGGAGGTTGCCGACAATGGCGGTCCGGAGGGGAAAGGCGAGTGCGGCAACGAGGTGGCTGCTGGCGCCGTAGGGAAAGACAACTTCGGGGCATCTCGACCGCAGCTGGGCCAGGGCCCGCGGCAGCCGCATCCAGTCGAACGGCCACCCGAGCAGGTCCTCCAGCGCGACCCATTCGAACTCCTGCACCGCACGGCACAACCGGCGGACGTTGCGCTCGGTGCCTCCCCCCGCGCGACGGGCCAGCAGGTGCAGGGTCCGGGGTCCGCTCCTCATCAGGGCGCCGCCCGCATGTCAGCCAATGGCGGGGAGGATCGGATTCACGACGATGGAGTTCTCGACGAATTCGGCCGTGGGCGGGGCGTCGGGATTGATGAAGCCAAAGTAGAAAACGGGGACATGGCCGACGCGGATGATATCGCCGGGGCGGAGGGCGGTCGGTTGCTTGAGGGCGGTGCCGTTGACCGTCGTGCCGTTCTGGCTGCCCATGTCCTCCACGAGGACGCCAAGGCTCGAGATGGAAATCTTGGCGTGGCGTCGCGACACGCTGCCATGGTTGAGCGCCAGATGGTTGTCGGGCAGGCGGCCGATGAGGAGGTTGCTGATCCGAAAGGCGAGCAGCGCCGGGCCCTTATCGGTCGCCAACGCCAGCATGAAGGTCTTGACCGTTCCCGCCCGGGGGGATCCCGACCCGCTGCCTCTCGGGTCCACGGCGGTTTCGTTCTCTTCGCTCAAAGCCGCACCTCGTGACGTGATCCAGACCCCGCAAGAATTGAAGTTGACGTGGTTCGTGGCAAGGAGGGAGTCAGCCAAAAGTGGCCTGATCTTGAGGTCCCGACATCCCCAATTATCGCGTGCGGTCGCCTGTTGATGAACGCTGCTTGGCCCGCACGACGCCCTGCGGAGGGTTCCATGACGAAAGACCTGCTCGACCGGTTCGAGGCAGGCGTTTCCCGCCTCATCACCGAAACCGAATCATTGCGCGGCCGTACTCGCGAACTCGAGGCGCAATGCGACAGCCTGCGCATCCATGTTGCCGACCACGACCGTCTCGAGGCCCGTGTGAAGGAACTCGAGGCGGAGGTCGCCTCGGCCCGTTCCGGTCTCCAGGAGAAGGTCGCCCAGCTCGAGGAGCAACTGGCCGGGGCCCGCACCCGGGCCGAGGAACTCGAGGCCGCCCAGCGTCAGCAGAACACACGGGAGGCCAACCTTGAGAGCGAACTCGAGCAGCGCTCCAGCCGGGTATCCGAGCTGGAGTGGTACCTCGGGGAGCGCAGCGCCGAGCGCGACCGCCTCGAGGGCGAACTCACCGAGCTACGGGAGAAGCACGCGGGCCTCGAGAAGGAGTTTCAACACGCCTGCGAGGAAGTCGAGAAACTGTGCGCGAACGCGGAAAAGTCCGCCCGCGTCAGTGAACTGGAATCGGGGCTGGAATCCGCGCAGCGCGAGAACGCCGACCTGAAGGAGCGCCTCGAAGCGGCGGTCCGTCGCGAGGGCCAGACGCGTGATCGTCTTGGCCGCCTCGTTGAACGAATCGAGCAGACCGAGGCCCTCCTGGAATCCGTCGAGGTGACTTCCAATGGCAGCAACTGAGCAAATCGTCCGGATCCAGCTCGGAGGCCAGGAACTGCGTCTTACCGCCCAGCCCGACGAGGTCCCCCACATCGAACGGGCGGCCCGCAAAGTCACCGAGGCGATCGGCAAAATCCAGGAGCGCTACACCGCCGGCGTTTCCCCCGTAAAGGTCGCCACCATGGCCGCTTTCCAATTTGCCTTCGAGTTGTCCATGGCGGACGAGATGCTGGAGGACGCGGAGCGGCTCCACGAGGAACTCAAGCGGGAGAAGGAAGCGGTCCAGAGGTTGGAGGCGCTCCTCGCCCGGGTGGACGACGCCCTCGCCTAGGCTGCCCGCGCCCAAGCTGCCCAAAAGGAAACGCCCCGGTCCGAGGACCGGGGCGTTTGCGTGTGGGTAAGGGGGCGGGTGGTTACTTGCCCTGCACGCGAGCCGTTGAACGAATCATGCCTTCCTCAAAGGACACTGTGGACCACGAGTCGTCGAAGTACTTTGTGAACACTTCCGCGTCGGGAAGTATCTCGGGATCGATGTCGCCAAGGCCGGCCATGGCCAAGCCGCCGGACTCGATGAAGTCGTCGACCTGCTCCATGGAGTAGTTGAGTGCCTCGGCGGGGGTGAAGGTAAAGACATGAAGGCCGGAGCGGTCGATGGATGCCAGCGCGTTGCGGTAGCCCTCCGTCGACGTGAGCGGGTTGGTGACCGTGCCGTTGAGGGCCCGGATGGAGTCCGCCAGTTGGACGTCGTTGTTGGCGAAAAGGATCGCGCGGTTATTGAAGGCCAGGGCGGGCTTCATGGCGCTCATGCCGAGCATGTCGGAGCGGATGACGGTGACTCCGCCGATCTCCTCGAGCTGGAACGAGTCGGCCATGGCCGGATCGGCCTTCAGGTTGTCCAGCATGGTGCGGATGGTGGCCGCCGTTTCGTCGCCGTTCTTCAATCCAAGATAGACCGCGGTGCTGCTGGTGAAGAGACCGCCGGTCTGACTCTCGGCGGCGCGGATTTCCGGATCGAGGGGGCGTTGGACAACGAGGTGCTCGCCCGTGATGTTTCGGAGGATGCCGTTGATGACGTCGACACCGGTGGTCTGCTGGAGGCTGGCGATGTAGAAGGTGCTGAAGCCGGCGGCTTCGGGGCTGACCGACCCCACAATCTCCATTAACGCGGTATAGAAAGCACCCATGTCGAAGGAGAAGGACGTGGCGCCAAGGGCGTCACTGGGGACCATGTCCATCATGGCGAGGGGGGTGGGTCCGGCGGCCTCGAGGGACTTGACGATGCCGCGGCGCTGGGCCGGGGTCTTGATGCCGAAATCCGTGACGAGGTCGGCGCCGTCCGCGGCAAAGGTGAGGAACACCGCCTCGAAGTCGTATAGACCCGTATTGGGCAACGCGTTGGAGATGTTGGGCGGCGGGGCACCTTCCGCAACGGCGTTGCGGATCAGGGTGTCCGAATCGAGGTAGAACATGGCGCTGTTGTTCCCCGTGGGCACGCTGGTGGTGTATTGACGGACATCCCCACGGTCCTTGAAGGCCTCACCGGTGCCGCGGCCCATCAGCCGGTTGACAGCAACCCGGGCCGGTTCCGCGTCGGTGCCCAGTGCCATGACGAACACGTTGTTCAAGGTCGCGTAATGCACGGCGTTTTCCGAATGCGACCCCGCCGGCAACTGCCCCTTGATCGTATAGACGGTGGTGCCCGCGGTATCGCTCGATTCCCGAACGGGATTGATGAAGGTTGCCGTGTTCTTCTCGATCTGGTCCTTCAGCCACCGCTCGCCCTCCTGGTCCGTCTCAATCATCGCGACCAGGGTGAACTCCTCGGGATCGGTTGCGCCTTCCCTGTTGGGGACGACGTAAATCGCGAGGCCGCCGGTCAGGATGGTGCGGAATTCCTCGAGGGTCGCGGTGCCCTGGGTGAAGCCGGGCTGGTTCTGCTCGATCTGTGCGGTCACGTAGTCGAGGAGCGGCTTGCTGGCCGGGTCGGCGAGGAGTTTGCCGTAGGCGGTCGCCTGCAGGGCGGTCTCGAACTCGGGATAGTTGGGGATGACCCCGGCGGCGGTCACATTCGCGGGGACGACCTGTGCGAAGTCGGTCTGGGCGAGGACGCCCGCGGCAGGCAGGGCCGCGAGGCCCGCCGCCAACACCAGGTGCCCGGCGACCGGGCGTCTTGTCCATCGGCTCATCAGGATGCGCTCCTGGGGGATTTGGGAGGGAAGAGGAGGCGGACCGCCTCAGCCCAGTTCAGGCTCGCGGGGCGAACAACCGCCCGCAATGGGAGTGTGGTCCCCAATGCCCGTTCCTCATACTGACGAGCGGGGGCTTTATTCGTTGGGTCGGAAACGAAAAAAGAAGCGTCAGTCGCTGATTTTACCCTTAAAGTTGGGCATCGTCTGGGGCTTGTCCCGCTCCATGTAGCGCGACTCCTGACCGGTCCGCGTCACATTCTCGTAAACGCCGTCGTCGCGCTTTACCAGCTTGGTGAATCCAAGATTTTTCAGTTCGGCGTTGGTATGGGGGGCGGAGACCCCGACGGGAAAGACGAGCCGGTGGATCGCCGCGCCGCACTTCGGGCACGCCGTCAGGGCGTCGTCCTTCATGGACTGGAGAATCTGGAAGCCCGGGCGGCAGAATTCACATCCCGCCTCCGGATCGATCGCCTGATACTCGTAGATGGGCATCCTGACACACCTCGCCGGGGTATTGGGCGTGCGGCGGTTTCCCTCGGGTCACCCGCGTGCCTTGGCTTCATCAGCCAGACCAACACTTGTGCCATCCCGGTGGTCTCACTCCATGAAAATCCGCGTCAGCGCCCCACGCAACGGTTTGCCGTTCCCTTCCGCCGGAAAGAATACCCGGTGGATCGAGTAGGGGGATTCCTGGAAGGCGCGGATCGTGGGCGACAAGTCGCTGACGTCATGAAGGATGGCCGGATCGGCGGCGTCCTGGATCCAGATGGTGGACCGGGGCCCCCGCGGCGAGTAGGGCCGATAGGGTGTGTCCGACGAGAGCGACGACCGAAGGTAATACCGGTGATCGAGGCCGTGATCCTCTAGGAGGTTGCGCCCCTGGCTGATGCGCTCGTCGAACAACATGTCCGTGTCCTCGCCGACTTCAACGGACTTGAAGAGGCGGCGGGTGAGCAGGCGCAGGGCAAGATCGCGGAGGATCGGGTCGGAGCACCGGGACCAGTTGCTGATGGCGCCGAGGAGGCTCGCGTCGTCGAGCTGGAGATAGCCATCGAGTTCCAGGTCGTCGCCCATCAGCAGCCGCAGGAAGCTGGAGTCCGGCGCGAGCCCGGGGACGTCGCCCGTGTCCCTGGCGAGTTCCCGCGCCCGCTCCATCACCGCCATCAGCATCGCCTCCGCCGCCGTCACGGTCTTGTGGAAGTAGACCTGGCGGTACATCTGGTACCGGCTCTGGAGGTACTTTTCGACGGGGAGGAGACCCTTGGAGGCGACGACGACCTTGCTGCCGTCGCTGGACACCCGCAGGAGCATCATCAGCCGATCGAGATCGAACACGCCATACTTCACCCCGGTCATGTGGGAATCGCGGACGAGGTAATCGAAGCGGTCCGCGTCCATCTGGCTGCTGACGAGGGTGTTGAGCCATTCCGGTTCCGCCTCGCCATCGAGCAGTTCCACGACGCGGTCGGGCAGTTCCTCCGCGTAGCGGACGAGCACCCGGTGTATCTCCGTGGAGGGGTCGAGGAGGATGCGCTTGCTCCAGTACTCGTGGGGCTCACGAAAGAACTTCTCCATGACGTGGGAGAAGGGTCCATGACCGATATCGTGGAGGAGGCCGGCGCACATGGCGGCGAGGGAGGCGAGGGGGTCGATCGGATTGTCCTTCGTCAGGCGTTCGAGCATGCGGCGGACGAGCGCGAGCACCCCGACCGAATGGGTGAAGCGCGAGTGCTCCGCCCCCTGAAAGGCCATGTGGGCCATGCCGAGCTGGCGGATGCGGCGGAGACGCTGGACCTCGAAGGTGTCGAGGGCCTCGAGGAGGAGCCGGTCTCCGGCGTGGTCGAGATCGAAGGCGATAAGGTTGTGGATCGGGTCGCGGAGGAGCTTTTCGCGGATCACCGGCAAACTCCCTTCAGTATAGACACCCCACCGTGCCGTGTCCGCGAAAACACCCGCAAACAGATTCCCCACCTCCGAGGAACCTAGGGCGCCGTTTGCACCACTTCCCGCTCGCGGCTCGCCGTCCCCGGCGTCCTTTCGCTCGTCTCCGGCAACTCCTCCGCTTCCTCCATCATGGGAAGCGTCTTGTGAACGCCGAGTTGCACAACCTCGCGGCGGAAGCACAGTTCCAGGGTCCAGTCCAGCACGAGCCGAATCTTGCGGCTGAAGGTCGGCATCTTCAGCAGATACACCGTTCGCCAGAGCCACCAGGCGAAGAACCCCCGGAGGGGGATGCCGTAAACGAGGGCGACCGCGTTGTAGGATCCCAGCACCGCCAGCATCCCCTGGGAGCGGATGCGGCATGGCTCCGTCGGTTTGCCCTCAAGGACGCGGACGATGTTTCGGGCGACCTGGGTGCCCATGCGGGTGGCGTGCTGGGCTGTGGGGGGATAGACGCTGCCGTCGGGCGCCGGATTCCGGGTGCAGTCCCCCACCCCCCAGGCGTTGTCGTGCCCTTTCAGGCGCATGTCCGCCTCGCCCAGGAGCCATCCCCGCTCGTCCCGCTCGAAGGGCAGCTGCTCGAGCAGGGGGCTCGGGGAGATGCCTGCGCACCAGACGACTGTTCGCGCCGGAACCACATCGCCGGAACGGAGCTCGGCCTCGCACTCGCCGATGCGGTTCACCGAGTTCTCGAGCCGGACGTCGACCCCGCGGCGTTCCAGTTCCCTGCAGGCGTAGGTCGCCAGCCGCTCGTCCAGCGTCGGCAGGATGCGGCTGTTGTGTTCGACCAGGACGATGCGGATGTCCGACTCGGAAACACGCGGGTACAGCCGTGTCGCTTCGGTCAGGAACGACTGGAACTCGCCTGCGGCTTCCACGCCTGTATAGGAGCCGCCGACGAAGACGAAGGTGAGCAATTCGCGGCGCGCCTTCCCGTCCTCCACCATGCTGGCAATCTCGAGCATCTGGATGGCCCGGTCACGGAGCGCCACCGAGTCGCCGATCGACTTCAACTCGAAGGCGTTTTCCCGAAGCCCCGGAATGTCCGGCATCTTCGTCACCGATCCGACCGAGAGGACGACGTGGTCGTACCGCAGCCGTTTGGTGCTCGTCGTCCCCACGATGGTGAAGGCGAGTTCCTGCCTTTCAGGATCGATGGAGGTTACCCGGCCGTTGACGATACGGGTGCGGCGCAGGAACGAGCGGAGCGAGACGACCGCGTGCCTTGGCTCGAGCGCGCCGGTCCCCGCCTCGACGAGCAGCGGCGTGAAGATGAAGTAGTTTCGCTGGTCGATGAGCACGACCTCGAGATTGTGACGCCGTGCCCGCTTCTCCAGCTGGGCGGCGCAGTACGCCCCGGCAAACCCGCCTCCCACGATCACGATGCGCGTTGGTTTGCTGCTTGTCATGGGCACCTCCCGGGATTGGGGCGTTTGACTGCCGAGTGAACCATGCTGCAGAGAGAAAATCCTGCCAATCCGCCGCCCACCACCGTGGCGATTCGACGCACCCGGCTTCTTGACATCATTCGTCCCCGCCCCTGTAGTCCCCCCATCCTCCGCGCGGGAGACTCCCGTGGCGCCGTTTAGCCTCCAACGCCGCAGCTTCCTTCTCGTCGTCAGCGCCCCGAGCGGCGCCGGAAAGTCCACCCTTATCGGCGCCCTTGTCGACGGCGACGCGGCCCTCACCTACTCCGTCAGCGCCACCACCCGCGCTCCCCGCGGGGGCGAGATCCACGGCCAGCACTACTACTTTCTCTCGCCCGATGACTTCACGGCGCGGGTGGCCGCCGGCGCGTTCTACGAGCACTTTACCGTTCACGGAAACAGCTACGGCACGCTCCGGAGCGAGGTCGATGGGCGCCTCGCAGCAGGCAACGACGTCGTTCTCGACATCGATGTGCAGGGAGGAGTGGAGATTCGCCGCCAGCACCCGGACTGCGTTGCGGTGTTTGTCCTGCCTCCGTCGATGGCGGTGCTCGAGGAGCGTCTCCGCGGCCGCCGGTCCGACGCGGAGACCGACATCCAGCGGCGCCTTGCCAACGCCCGTGCGGAGATTGCCGTCGCCCGCGAATATGATTACATTCTTGTGAACAACGATTTCGAGCAATGCCTTCGGGAGCTCCGCGCCATTGTCGGGGCCGAACGGGCCCGGGTGTCGCGTCTCAACCTTTCTTCCGTGGAGGCCATGACATGACCCCCCCCCTCGCCGACCTGACAGGCCGCAGAATCCTCATCGGTGTTTCCTCGTCGATTGCGGCGCATCGGGCGCTCGACCTCGCCAGCATGCTCCACAAGTCCGGCGCCGAGGTCCGCGCCGTCCTCACGCCCAACGTCCCCAACCTGGTTGGCCCCGCGGCCTTCGACGCAATCACCCACCACCGCACCATCGTCACCCAGTGGGGGAACTACCACGCCGGCGACATGGACCATCTCTCGGCAACGAAGTGGGCCGACTTCTTTGTCATCTGCCCCGCGACGGCGAACACGCTGGCGACTCTGGCCCATGGCCTGGCGCAGGACGCCCTCGGCACCTTCGCCGTCGCCTGGAACAAGAGGCCGCTGCTCATCGTCCCGGCGATGAATCCGGAGATGTGGCGCAACGCGGCGGTGGCGGCCAACGCGGCGCTGCTGCGCGAGCGCGGCCACGAGTTCCTTGGGCCCGTCAGTGGACCCACCGCCTGCGACGATGTGGGTCCCGGGCGCATGGTCGACATTGCCGATGTCTATACGGCTATCGTCGGGCGCCTGAGTTCCGGCGACTCGCTCGCCGGGCGTCGTGTGGTCGTCACGGCCGGCCCCACGCGGGAATTCGCCGACGACGTCCGTTGTATCACGAATCCCTCGAGCGGCCGGATGGGATTCGCCCTCGTGGAAGAGCTCCGTGCGGCGGGCGCGGAGGTGGTGCTGGTGCTCGGGCCGACGCCACTCAATCCCCCCGGCGGGGTAGCGGTGCGCCGCGTGATCACCGCCGACGAAATGCTCGCGGTCGTGCTGGAGGAACTCCCCCGCGCCGATGCGGTGTTCTTTTCCGCGGCGGTCAGCGACTGGCGTCCCGCTGAACGCCATCACGGCAAGGAGAAGAAGACCGAGGCCGGCGGGGAGATGACCATGCGGCTGGTGCGGACGCCGGACATCGCCGCCACCGCCCACGAAAACCGGCGCCCCGGCCAGGTGTTTGTTGGATTCGCCGCAGAGAGTACCAATCTCGCCGCCTACGCCGGAGACAAGATGCACCGCAAGGGTTTCCAGATCGTCTTTGCCAACCCTGTCAACGAGTCCGGCGCCGGCTTTGAGTCCGACACCAACCACGGATTGTTGCTGTTTGGGGACGGGCGCCAGGAAGTCGTCGAGCCCACGTCCAAGCGCGCCATCGCCCGCCGGTTGGTGGGGGAGGCCGCGGCCCTGCTCAAAGGCGACTAAACGGTCCTTCCCTCGCCGCGGCCGACCACCGTCAAATCTTCACCCCCGCGGGGATCGACGTGTTCTTCGGGATGATGATAATCCCCTCGCGGATGTAGTAGAACTCGCCGTCCGCCGTCTCGAGGTTGTCCGTGTTCAGCAGCTTCACCTCGTTGCTGATGCGCGCGTTCTTGTCGATGATCGCCTTGCGGATGTGGCAGTAGTCGCCGATGCCGATGGGGCAGGCGGTGGCGGATTCCCACGGGGCGAGGGGAGCCGGATTGTAGTAGTCGGCCCCCATGAGGATCGACTCCTCGATCGTGGTGTGATCGCCGATGGTCTGGCGCAGCCCCACCACGGTGTGGCTGATGCGCGACTTGCCGATGTTGCATCCATCCGCCACGACCGCCTTGTCGAGCTGGGCTCCCGTGAACTTGGTCGATGGGAGATACCGGGCGCGCGTATACACGGGCTGGTCCAGATGGGCGAACTGGAACGGCGGCGTGTCCTCGAGCAGGTCCATGTGGGCCTTGTAGAAGGCCTCGATCGTTCCGATGTCCTCCCAATATCCGTCGAAGATGAAGCCGTAGACCTCGCGGTCCTTGATCGAGTTCGGGATGATCTGCTTGCCGAAGTCGATGTCGTTGGTGTTCGCCATGAAGTCGTGGAGGACGGAGCGCTTGAAGAGATAGACGCCCATGGAGGCGAGGAAGGTGTCGCTGCCGGGATTGTCGACGCCGAACTTGGCGAGGACTTCGGGGGGCGCCTCGAGGCCGCGCTGGTCCTCGCGGGTTTTGGGCTTTTCACGGAATTCGCTGATGCGCATGTCATTATCGAGGGCCAGCAGGCCAAAATGATGGGCGTGGCGCTGGTCCACGGTGTTGACCGCCACGGTGATGTCGGCGCCGGTTTCGCGGTGCTGTCGGACCATGGCGCGGTAATCCATGCGGTACAGCGCATCGCCTGGGAGGATCAGGATCGTCTCGCAGTCGTAGTTGTCGATCGTGAGCCAATGCTTGCGGACGGCGTCGGCGGTGCCTTGGAACCAGGACGAGTCCTCGGCACGTTGCTCGGCGGCGAGCGTCTCCACGAACCCCTGGCTGAACTGGTCGAAGGTGTAGGTTTGGGCGATGTGGCGGTTCAGCGAGGCCGAGAGGTACTGCGTCAGCACGTAGATCTTTTTCAGCTCGCTGTTGATGCAGTTGGAGATGGCGACGTCGACGAGGCGGTACTTGCCGGCGAGGGGGACCGCCGGCTTGGCGCGGATCTTTGTCAGCGGATAAAGGCGGGTTCCGGCCCCCCCGCCAAGGATCAGCGTCAGCACGTCTTTCATGGGTCGCACTCCTTTGGTGACAAGCGATTCGGAACGATGCCGGGGGATGGGGCAATACCGGTTACGGCGCGCAATCGATTGTCAAAGCGATGTCATTCCGTTGCCAGCGGCACCGCCCCTGCCCGCAGCATTTCCGCCACCCGCCGGAGCCGGGCCACCGTCTCGTCGCGCCCCACCAGTTCGAGCGTTTCGAACAGGCCCGGCGTCGCCGTTCGCCCACTCACCGCCAGGCGCACCGGCTGCGCCATCTTCCCAAGGCCGATGCCTGCCCCCTCCGTGTAAGCCCGCACGGCCTCCTCCATCGCAGCAGCAGTGAAGGGCTCCACATTGCCCACCAGCTCCGCCGCTTTCTCGAGGGTTTCCGCCGCGTCCGGATCCTTCTCGAAGACCTTTTTCACCCCCTTGGGATCGAACGCCTCCGGCGGGCGAAAGAAGTAGTCCATCGCCGGGGGAAATTCGGTCAGCAGGCGACACCGCTCTCGGACGAGCTCCACGATCGCCCGCAGCCGGGCGTCGTCGGGCTCCGCATCGATGCCTGCCTTTTCAAGGAAGGGCCGTACCCTTGCGGCGAGCTCCCCGGGATCGAGGCTTCGCACATACACACCGTTCTGGTGAAGGTACTTGTCCTCGTCGAAATTGGCGTTGGATTTCACCAGACGGTCGAGGGTGAACGACTCGATGACTTCCTCTCGGCTGAAGATTTCGCGGTCGCCGGGAAAGCTCCATCCGAGGAGGCTGAGGAAGTTGACCGTGGCCTCCGGGAGGTAGCCGAGGTCGCGGCGGGCGGCGACGCTGACGGGAAAGCGCGGGTCCGCGTCGGCGTCGCGCTTCTTCATCTTTTTGTTGGCCTTCAGAATCAGCGGCAGGTGGGTGAAGCGCGGCA
>CAYQTO010000016.1:0-9449 GCA_964420455.1 uncultured Candidatus Sumerlaeota bacterium
ATCAAGCCGCCCGACCCCCAGGGTGTCGCGTCCGCGGAATTCCTGGGAGTAGTCCACCCCGGTCTCCGCCTCTCGCACGCGCAGCCATGCCTCCTGGATCGGATTGCCGTCCGTCAGGCGAAGGGCCACCGACACCAGCGTCCCCTTCTCCGGCTCCTCAAGCGTGAAGTCCTGCGACACCGTCGCCCCCGCCTCCACCTCGACCGTGGCCACCGACTCGCCCTCGCGCGCCGCCCTGACCGTATAGACACCCGGCGCGAGGTTTCCCATTGTATAGACGCCGTCCTCGCCGGTGTAGGCCGCCGGCGTCCGGATGAAGGGCGAGCCGGTTTCCTCCGTCCCCGTATGAAAGGTCACCGTCGCGCCCCCGACTGGGTCGCCCTCAGCGTTCCAAACGGTCCCCGTCACGCTAGCCGCCGCGATACGGAACGTCTTCTCGGCATTCCCGGTCGTCAGATCGACCTGCTCCACGAGGAGCGGGGCACTGTCGAGGTGTGCTTCATTCGCCGCCAGTGTTACCGTCCAGACGATCGGCGCGAGCCCGGCGGCGTACCCCTTCCCCCCCGGTGTGGACGTGGTGCCCTCCGCGCCGGATGTGGCCATGCCGTTTCGCACCGCGCCGATCCGGTACGCGACGCCCCCCACCGATTCACCTCCAGAGAGTACGGTGAACACGAGCGTCCGCTCCCCTGCGACGAGAGTCACCTCGCGCGTTTCGTCCGGCCCGATCTGCTCGACCTGAACCCCGCCCTCCTGGCCGGGGAGGCTCACGTCGTAGCTGCCGGGCTCGAGCCCGTCCGCCACCAGCACCCCATCCGTGCCCGTGTTCCGCTGGATCGGATTCGTGTCGCGCGCGGGCCAGCCCGGCTGCAGCACGACCGGGTGGTCCGCCATCGGGACATCCTCCGCGTCGAGCACGCTGACAACGATCGTCGCGCCTTTCGAAAGTTCCAGGTCGCCCAGGTCGTGACGCGCTTCCTCCTCCGGCATGCTCACGCGAAAGCGCCGCACCTGGTATCCTTCGCCGGGCGTCGCCTGAAGGACATAACGGCCGGGCGAGACGGGCCCGATTTCAAACCGCCCATCATCACCACTGGTCGTCACCCATTCACCTTCCCCATCGCCGATCCTCCATTCGTTGGCACCCAGCTCGAGCTCCACACCACCGAGCGGTTCGCCCCGCGCACCCACGATCCGCCCCGTATAGACACCGCCGCGATGCAGCAAAAAGACCTCCTCCATGTTTTCCTCGAGGGGCCGCGGCACGATGATGAACGCCCCCAGGAGGGGGGCATATCCCGGCGCGTCTATACGTAGGGGAAACTGGTTGCCGGGGCTGACCGGGATGCGAAACCGGCCCTCCGCGTCGCCCGCAACCCCCGCTCTCTCCGAGGCAATGCCCGGGACATCCATGCGGGCCTGGAAATCAGTGACGGGTTCCCGTGTCCCGGCATCGAGCACCGTCCCGACAAGGTACATTTGTTCCTTTTCCTCGAACACGAGCCGGTGGTCCTCGCGCCCGGTGGCAATGTTGGGGAAGCGTTCGTTGCTCGAGTTCTTCGCGACGAACAGTTCGACCCGCTCGCCCCGGACGCCGGTGAAGCGGAAGCGCCCTTCGCCATCGGTACGCCTCTGATCCATGCGTCCCTCCGGCGAGATGAAAAACACCGTCGCCTCGTTGATCGGATTGCCATCCGGATCGACGACCGTTCCGCCAAGCACGGTTCCCCCGGTCAGGACGATCCGCAGGTCGAGTCGACGCTCGCCGGAAGTCAGCACGACAGTTGTTGGCTCCGCAGCTTCCAGCTCATCGGCGGATACGCGGAGCTCCACGTCGCCCGGCGGGACGTTCGTCAGGAGGAAACGCCCGTCGCTGCCGGTCATTGCCGAGGCGATGGTCCGCTTCGAATAGCCTTGGCCGCGGGCATCGAACCGCACCATCGCGAAGACGTCCGCGAGGGGCACCGGCTTGCCGTCGTCGGTCACGACCTCGCCCCCGAGGACCGCCCGGCGCCTGACCACCACCTCCACGCCCTCCACCGCGTCCGTGCCAACGCTGATTACAGGCCCCGGCACTGTATATCCATCGTCAAACCGGACCTCGACGCCGCCGGTGACGCTGGGCTCGCTGGCCAGTTCGAATCGCCCCTCGTTGTCGACTTTCGCGCCCTCGAATTCCGCCTCGGCAACCTGCCTCCCCGTCGCGGAGTTCACCCAACCCACCATCGCGTCGGTCATCGGATTGCCCACTTCGTCGACGACTCGTCCGCGGACGGCCACCATCCGCGAAACAAAAAGGGTGGTTTCCAACTCCAGCTCGTCCGCCTCCAACCGCAGGTCGCGGCTGCTGCGCCTGATGGTTTCGATTTCCTGGCCGGTCGGCGACTTCATCACAACAATATCCCGCCGTTCGCGGTCGGTCCACACCTGCACCATGCCCGGCGCGTCGACGAGGAGTGTCACCGCCTCGCCACTCAGCTCCCCGATTTCGAAGCTTCCATCCGAAGCGGTTACCGCCTTGCCCCGTTCCTGCCGGACGGGACCGAGGACCCGCCCAAGGGCGGTGACGGTCGCGCCAGCGACAGGCTCGCGGCTATCGCGATCGACCACGCGGCCACGCAGGGTGTGGCCCGTATAGACAACAAAGTCCTGCCGGATCGCGTCTCCGGCCCCACGGGTGTTCACCTGGACGGACGCGCTGCCAAGCACACGACGGCCGGATTCCTCCTCGACTTTCAGAAACAGATAGGTACGCGGCAACCCCTCGAGACGATAGGCGCCGTCGGCCCCGGTGACCCCCGTCCAGGTGGAAGGCTGTGACACCGCAGCGCCCCAGAGGGGCGAGGCGGTGAGACGCACGCCGCCCGCGCCCGCGCCCGAATCCCTCCATGTCACCCGTCCGATGACGACCGCATCGGCGGGAGACAGGCGAATGACGAGCCCCTGCTGCGGCGGCGTCGCGAGACGGCTCTCCGGCGTATATCCATCTGCAACGACAATGAGCGCGCCTTCGCTGCCGCTGCTCGCGGGGAGTTCGAAGCTCCCATCCGCGCCGGTCCGCATGTCGGCGAGCAGCGCGTTGCCGGGCCGGGCGAGGAACTGCACGGCGGCCCCCTGGATTGGATCGCCCGCCTCGTCGGTCACGATGCCTTGAAGGGCCGATAGCTCCCCAAGGCGGAAGATTCGTTCGATGCCATCCTGCTCTTCGGAGAGGAAATGCGGAGGCACGTTGATGCGCGAATGGGCAGGGCCGTAGCCCTCCAGGCGGGCAACAAGGAAGGAGCGCGACCCGCGGGGAATCGTGAAGGAAAACCGCCCCTCCGCGTCCGTCGCATGCTGCTCCGCCGCCGAGGAGCCCGACGTCATCGCCTCCATCAGGTTGCCGGAAAGCAGTTGGACCTCCACCTCCGCGTTGGGAGCGCCGTCGCCATTGGGGAGATAAACGCGGCCGGTCACGCGCCAGTTGTTGGGATCAGCCGGCGGGTCCGAGGCAAACCCGGAAACGGCGTTCGCTGCCTCCGGGGTGTTGGTGGTGCCCTCCCGGGCCCGGTCACCGCCAGTGCCGACGTCCATGGGGGAGGGCGCAAGTTCCCGGGTGGGGGCGGTGCCTCTCTCCCCAACACCGGGCGCGCCATTGCGCCCCTCCTGCGTCGAAACAAACACGGTCAGACCCACCGCAACCAGAAGCACCGCGGCAACGATCATGATGGCCGGACGTTTCATGCCCCACCCCCTGCGGCTTATTGGATTCTGCGGACAACTGTCTTAAGGGATTCATGCTTCTTTCAAGGGGTTTGGCCACGGGAAGGCATCATTCCGATCCACTCTTTCCTAGCCGCGGCCGGCCGGCATCCGTATCGTTCCCCCATCAACCGCCAAAGGAGCGCCCATGACGCCGCATCCCCTAGGCATCGACCCCGACGAGTTTCCCATCCGCGGGAACCTGACCTATCTGAACCACGCGGGCACGTCGCCGCTCCCCCGGTGCGCGGCGGACGCCCTCAAGCAATTCGCCGACGAGGTGAGCGGCCACGCCAGCGCTGTCTATACGCACTGGTCCAGGCGCCTCAAGGCCGCCCGCGCCGAGATCGCACGCCTCCTCCATTGCGACGAAACCGAAGTCGCCTTCGGCAAGAGCACCACCGCGGGTCTCAACCTGGTCGCGCTCGGCATTGCCTGGCAGCCCGGCGATGTCATCGTCGTCGAGGAACGCACCTTTCCCTCGAACTGGATTCCCTGGCGCGACATCGCCGTGCGCCGCGGGGCCACGCTCTGGTCCTGGCCCGAGCGCGACGACTGCACGTATAGACTGGAAGATCTCGAGGCCCGCCTCCGCCAGGGCGGCGTCCGCATGGTTGCCGCCACGTCGGCCAACTTTGCCACCGGCTTTCGCCAGGACATGGAAACCCTCGGCCGCCTCTGCCACGAGCATGGCGCGCTCCTTTGTGTCGATGCCATCCAGACCCTCGGCGTGTTCCCCCTCGACGTGAAGGCCTGCCACATCGACTTCCTTTCCGCCGACAGCCACAAATGGCTCCTCGGCCCGGAAAGCGCCGGTCTCTTCTATTGTGCGAAGGACAAGCTCGATCTGATCGACGACGGCCTGGTGGGTTGGATGGGCCGCGAGAACTTCTTCCACTACGACGCCCTGGACCTGCCGCCGGACCCCACCGCCCGGCGGTTCGAGGAGGGGGCTCCCAACGTCGCCGGCAACCTCGCCATGGGCGAATCCATCCGCTTCCTCAACGATCTGGGGATCGACCGGGTGATGGAGCACAACCTCGGCCTTTGCGCCGTCCTCCGCGAAGGGCTCGAGGAGGCGGGGTTCACCGTTGCGACGCCCCAGGATGCCTGCGCCTCGATCATCGCGGCCCACAAGCCGGGGCTCGACATGACCGAGCTCAACGGCCGCCTCTGGCGCGAGGAAAAGGTCTGGGCCGCCGCCCGCCGGGGCTTCCTCCGCCTCTCGCCCCATGTTTACCAAACGGTTGGCGACATGGCCGGGGTCGTGAAAGCCGTTGAGCGGCAGGCCTCCCGCATATAAAGACAGACAAACCCTCCCGATGGGAGCAGATGGCCCTTGAGCAGCAACTTCGACAAGGACTTCGACCGTCACCAGAGCGACAGTTCGGGCCTCAGCACCCGTGCCATCGCCCTCCACCGGCGGATGAAGAGCACCGACCTCGCCAGCCTGCGCAGGCCCTGGCAGCGCATTTTGGTGCTCCTTTACCGGTTCGCGATCCTCCTCATCGAGGGGATCGACCGGACCGAGATGGCCCGCCGTGCCGCTGCCCTCACCTACACCACGATCCTTTCGATCTTTCCCCTCCTCGCCCTCATCAGCTTCACCGCCTCCGCGTTCTATACGGAGGACCGCGAGGCGGAATACACGACGTGGATCCAGGAGCGGCTGATCCCGGCGACGCCGGAGCTGGCCGAGGCCGACATGACGGAGGAGGAAGCGGCCGCCCTCGCGGCCCAGCGCCAGTTTGGCGAGGACGTCCAGCGTATCTTCACCCGCGCGTCCGACACCTTTCGCCAGTCCGCCGCCGGAGTCGGCGTCTTCGGCGTCATCGGCCTCTTGATCACCTGCGGCCTCCTCTATTACTCCATCGACTCAACGGTGAACCTCACCTGGCGCTCGAGCGAGAAGCAGTGGTGGACCCGCACCCTCACCAACTTCATCACGGTGCTCTTCTTCGCCCCGCTCATCATCGGCCTCTCCATCACGGGCACCGGCACCGCCGTGGCCCTCGTTGGGGGAACACCGCCTAACGGCGGGAACACCTCCCGGCCTGCGCCCGTCTATACGGATGACAGACCAGCCGCGGAGACGGCACCGGTAGCCGCCGACCAGGCCACGAGCCCCGGCCTCGTCATGGCCCGTACCCCTCCGGCCGAGGGCCCCGGGCTCTTCAGCTGGCTCCGCGAGCACCTCGCCAACCTCAAGGTCTTCCTCATCTCCCTCAACGTGGTCGTCAACGGCCTCGTCCTCGCCCTCGCCTACAGCTTCATCCCCCGCACCTCCGTCAACTTCCTCCATGCGCTCATCGGGGCCCTCGTCGCCTCCATACTCTGGGAAGTCGCCCGCTACGTCTTCTTCACCTACGTCTATCTCTCGTTCATCAACCGCACCCTTACCGACATCCTCGGCGTCAGCGTCATCTTCCTCCTCTGGATCTACATCACCTGGGTGATCCTGCTCCTTGGCAACCTGCTTGTCTATACGATGCAGAACTACCAGTTCCTCTGGGAGGAGAAGAAGCTCGGGGAGTCGATGCGCCTGGACGCGCGGCTGGTGGTGGCGGTCATGCTGATCCTTGCGGCGAAGTTCATGGGCAGGGGGGGCGGCCTGACGGAGCGCGACCTGCGTCGCCGCACGGGTCTTGGCCAGGAGGAGTTCCGCTCCATGATGGCGATGCTGGTGCAGCGAGGCTACGTGACCGAGCTGGAGGACGAGGCGTTCCAGATCGGCCGGCCTCCCGGCGCCATCCGCCTGCGTGAAATCATGCAACTGGGCTGCGACCTGTCGGAGCTCCCCGTCGTCCGCCGTTCCCGCGGCCGCCTTGCCGACGTCCTTGCCCGCTTCCAGAAGCGCTCCCTCGATCAGGCCGGCGACCTCTCCCTCGACGACCTTCTGCGCGACGGCTCCTTCAACGTCGACGAGGCCGTTTCTTCCGCCGGCTAGCGCTGGGCCGGTTCGCCCCGCGCCCACCGAGGCAGCAGCACGCGCCAACTGCTCTCCCGCTGCGGGGCCGCCGCGGGGACCTCCGGATCTCTCAGCACCACGGACCAGCGCTCCCTGTGGAGCCGCTCCGCCAGCTCGACCTCCAGCAGCGGGCAGATGAGGACGCGTGCCTGGGCGATCCGACGCAGGTGGCGCGGTGCACGGTCCGGCAGCCACTCCATCCGGACCGGAGTGGGCCCCGGGAATCGTCGCAGCAGCGTATAGATCGATTTACAGTCTTCCCGACTGGCGTGGGCAAGGTCGAGCTGGAGCGCCTCCGCCTGTCGGGCCCGTTCCCCGGCCATTTCCGCCGTGGTCACCCGGGCGGCCTCCACGCGCCAGTGCTCGCCCTCGCGGACGATCGCCCCGGTCACAAGGAGCGCCCGGCCGGCGGTCCCCTCCCCAGCGAGCGCCTCCGCTGCTTCGTGCCGGGCCGTCACCAGGCATCCGCCAACCTCCGCCAGGAGGGCGCCGGGCGTGACCGGGTCCGGCTGGATATCGCCGCGAAGCCCCATGAGGGTGGCGCGGGTTCCCGCGGCGGTCACCTGCCAGGAGTCGGGTGTGGTCACGCGGGCCCGCCGGAGGAAGTCCTGGAGGGCGGCACTCACGAGCGGCAACGCCACGGGAAAGGCTTCGGGGGCGGTGGGTGGTGGTGCGGCGGCCCCGCCCCCGCCGAACAGCGCATTCGTCGCCAGGCCCGCGCTGGTGGTGGCGGGATCCTCGAGCGCGGCGAGGAGGACCTCGCGCCGGGAATCGATCGAGTCGAACGCACCGGCATGGACGAGGGCGCGAATCTGGGGCCCCTTGAGGTGGCGGCGGTCGGTCCGTCGGAGGAAGTCGTCGAAGTTGGCGAAGTGCATTTCCTGCCGGCGGCGGAGGAGTTCGCGCCCGGCCGCCGGAGTCACACCATGGACAATCCTCAGGCCGATCCGTAACGCGTCGCCCTCCACGATCCAGTCCCAGTCCGAGTAGTTTGCATCAAGGGGGAGAAGGGGGAGGCGGCGGCGGGCGATCTCGTGGAGGAGGGGTCCGAGGCGGGCGGCCTCGCGCCCGGCGTGGGAAAGCGCCGCGGCAAAGAACGCGCGCGGATGGCGGGCCTTGATGGCTGCCGCCACATGGGAAAGAAAGAGGGTGCCGAGGTCGGGGGCGTCGGCGGCGGGGATGTCGGGTCCGTCGGCCTGGAGCTGCTTGATCAGGGTGTGGAGGTCGCCGGGCTGCCCGTTGCGGAGGCGTCGGCGGAGGAGGGGCCTGTCGAGGGGGGCGATGCCGCCGGTGTCACCGGCGCGGAGGAGACGATAGGTCGGGCCGTCGTCTGGCGGGGTCCGTTCGGGGGCGAAGTGCGGGTCGGCCTGCTCGCGGACGATGGACGTGGCGCGCCCGACAAGGTCGAGGAGGGGCGCGTGTCGAAAGGCGATGCGGCCGTGGCGCAGACGGCTGAGGTCCCCATCGGGCCACTCGCAGAGGGGCAGGGCGGCCGGCTCGTGGCGAAGAGGCAGCACCTCGACAAGGCGGTCCGGAGAGAACGCATAGACGCCGCGGCGGACGGCGAGCTCGCGGTGGCGGCCCTCCAGGTGGCGGATCAGCCAGGCCAGGACATGGGGATCGTCGAGGGGCGCGCTTGCAGGAGGATCGTCCGCAGCGGTGCGGGCCAGCGCCGCATCGCGGGCCTCCGTATAGACGGCCGAGCGGGAAGTGTCGGTGATCCACCGGGCGGACCGGCCAAGCAACTCCGCCGCCCGCTCCAGGCAGGCCGCCGCTCGCCACGGCTTCCATTCTCCTACCCGGGCCACCTGGCCGTCGAAGATCCGCCCGAGCGCCGCCGTCGCCCCCTCCTCCTGATTCTCCGGGATATTCAACTCGAGCAGCGGAAACGCTCCCTCGCCTCCCTGGTTCGCCAGCTCGAACGACAGGTTGAACCGGATTGGGTCGAGCCGCGTCAGCCCCAGCAGTGACGCCACCAGCGAGTTGGTGAAGATCCCCGCCCCCGGACCCCGCTGCACGCCTTCCCGCTCCATCTCCTCGTGGAGCCGCACCAGTGCCGTCAGCGCGTTCGCCAGCCCCGCCTCCACGATCTCCTGGAACTCGCGGTTCAGGCGCTCCTTGTACCGCGTGGGGAGGTCGCCATAGCGCTCGTTCGCCCGCGAGAAGGCCGTGTTCCAGATATACGACTCGGCGTTGACGCCCCGTCCAAAGTTTCCCTGGGGGAAGCGGCGCTCGACCTTTGGCAGGTGAAACCGGGCGCAGTGGGCCGCGAGGACCGCCGTTGCCTCGAGCGCCCGCGGGAACGCCCCCCAACGCTCGCACACCAACGCCCGCGCCGCCAGATGCCGCCGCTCCGGCATCGGCCTCAGCAGGCTCCCGAAGGTCCCCCCCCAACACCCTTCTCCAGCCCAGAACCGGAACGCAGCGTCCTCCGCCGGATGCGCGCAGCAGACCTCGGGCACCACCACCGCGAGGATACCGAGCGCCGCCGCCGCCCGCTCCGTCCACTTCGCCAGTTCCCGGTCCCCCGTGGGCAGTTCCGCAAACAGTCGTTCCGGCTCGATCCCGGCCCGCAACGCGCCCACCACCCGCTCGGCCCGTTCGAATTCATGCTCGTCGAGGGCGGTGCAGAACTCGCCCCGGTCGCCCCCCAACCCCACCAGCAGCCCGGCCCCCTCCGCTGCCACTTCCTCCAAGGTCAGGTGTGGCGGCCGCGCCGGGCTCCCACGTTCCCGCGCCC
>CAYQTO010000016.1:9459-17628 GCA_964420455.1 uncultured Candidatus Sumerlaeota bacterium
CCCGCGCCCGGTTCAGCAGGCGCAGCAGACTCCGCCATCCCCGCTCGCTTTCCACCAGCAGCCGCAGCCGAAACGTCTGGCCCCCCCAGCGCGCTTCGCCCACCGGCAGGACGTTCACTTCCGCCCCCACCACCGGCGCGATCCCCGCCCGTGCCGCCGCCGCCGTGAACGCCGGCACCCGCGCCACCGTATGCACGTCCGTCAGCGCCAGATACTCCTGCCCGTCCCGCGACGCCTCCCAACACAGATCCTCCACCCGCGCGAGCGACTCCCCGACGCTCGCGTCGCTCCGTGCTCCCAGGTGCACAAACTTCTTCGGCGCCACGGTCTCTCCACCAGACGGATTCGATCCGTGGACCGTGGCGCCGAAAGGCTCAACACTGTCAACCGGGGTCTCTACCCCTTCCCGCCGCTAGCTCCAGTCGTTCTCCAGCACGATCCGGTACCTCGCCTTGCCTTCCTTCAGGTGCTCCATCGCCTCGTTCACTTTGCTGAAGGGAAAGAACTCTGTCACGGGGGTGATCCCATGCCGCCCGCAAACGTCGAGCATCTGGCGGATTGTCCCCGGGCTCCCAACCGGTGTCCCCTTGATCGACTTCTGGCCAAGGATCAGCGGAAACACGGCAGACTTCACCTCCGGCGCGGCGCCCACCAGGTGCAGAGTTCCCCGCGGCTTCAGCATGCCGATATACGCATCCCAGTCCAGCGGCACGTTTACTGTCACCAGGATCAGGTCGAAGGTCCCCTGGGCCTTCGCGATGGCGTCGCCGTCCCGTGTGTTCAGGAACCCGTGGGCGCCCAGGCGCCGCGCCTCCTCCTCCTTCGACGGGCTCGTCGAAAATGCCGTCACCTCGCACCCAAACGCGGCCAGAAACCGCAGCGCCAGGTGCCCGAGGCCCCCGATCCCCACCACGCCAACGTGGTGACGCGCGTCCAGCCCGTTTTGGACGATCGGATTGAACACGGTGATTCCGCCACAGAACAGCGGCCCCGCGGTGCGTGGGTCCACCCCTTCGGGCAGGGGGAAAACCCACATGCCCTGGGCGCGCACCTTCTCCGCAAAGCCCCCGCGGCGCCCCACGATCGTCCCCGCCGCCGTTGTGCAGAGATTGTGGTCGCCCGCAAGACACTGGTCGCAGGAGGTGCACGACCGCGCCCACCATCCGAGGCCCACCCGCTGGCCCTCCTTCACATGTGTCACGTTCGCCCCCACGGCCGCCGCCGTCCCTGAAACCTCGTGCCCCGGCACGAACGGATATCCCGTCATGCCCCAGTCGTTCTCAAGCATGCTCAGGTCACTGTGACAGATGCCACAACTCTCCACGGCGATCTCCACCTCGTCGGCGCCGAGCGGCCCCGGTTCGTATTCGAATGCCTCTAACCGCCGCCCCTGTTCGAGCGACGCATAAGCACGGATCGTCATTCCTGTCTCCTTTGGGAGGGATTAGCCAGAAGAGAGCAGGAACTCCGCCGGGGCAAGGAGGGGAACCCGTCCGCCCTTATCGTTTGCCCGGTTTCAGTGGGCGAATCTCGTAATAATTCACCAATGTCCCCTCCGGCGCCGCCAGAACGTGGAGGACCGCCTCGGCAATCCGATCGGTCTCGAGCATCCACGACGTGTCCGCCGGGTTGGCCGCCGGCAACGCGTCCCGATGAAACCGCGACTCCACCGATCCCGGCGCGATCGTCACCACCCGGACTCCGTCCTCCCGCAACTCCTGCATCAGGCATTCGCCCATCATGTTCAGCCCCGCCTTCGCCGCGCAGTAGGCCGTCCCCCGCTTGAAGCCCACCCGCCCGGCAATGCTGCTGATGTTCACAATGGTCCCCGCCCCATGGCGCCTCAGATGCGGCGCCGCCAGCTTCACCATCGACCATGGCCCCACAAGGTTGATGCGGATCTGCTTCTCGAACTCCTCCGCCGTCATCGCGTCGAGATCCTGAAACAGCCCGTAGCCCGCATTGTTGACGAGCATGTGCGGCGGCCCTGCGACCTCCACTGCCTCGTCGGCGAATGCGGCGCAGGACTCCCAGGAGGCCACATCGAGAGCGAGCGCGTGGGCCCTGCCCCCCTTCGCGATGATGGACTCGGCCACCTGGCCAAGGGCATCAGCGGACCTCGCGCCCAGGCAAACCTCCGCGCCCGCCCGCGCCAGCGCATGTGCCACCGCCCGCCCGATTCCTCGCGAGGCCCCCGTCACCCACGCCGTCCTCCCCGCCAGAAATGCCGTGTTCGTGCTCATGGGAATCTCCTCCCAGGCCGGAATGGCCAACGAAGTCGTAAGGTTTCCGTCGGATCAAGACAGCGGAACTCGTTTTTTTTGAAGGTGAGCGGATGTTGCCTCTTGACCTCTGGAAAGCGACCCCGTTGCATCATGCCGTCTAGCAGCGGTAAAGGAATTCTCGACTTATCCCCGATCCATCTTCTAGCAGACACGCGCGACCTTGGAGGAAGCACTCCGGGCGCTGGCCGGTATGGGACAACCGGACGTCTCCCTGCGCGGAAGATCGGGCTTGGCCAGCCGTGGATACCCACCGCCATCGCGGACACCAGCAACACCCAGATGAAAAGGACGTTTTCCTATGTCAGCACAAACCGGCACCGTGAAGTGGTTCAATGACGCCAAAGGCTACGGATTTATTGAATCCGACAATGGCGGCGGCGACCTCTTCGTGCACCACTCGGGAATCACGATGGATGGATTCCGCACCCTCAAGGAAGGCCAACGCGTCGAGTTCGAGGTGGGTCACGGTCCGAAGGGCCCCAAGGCCGACAAGGTTCGCATCGTCAGTTGAGTGACGGGGCCCCAAAGCCCCGCGCCAACCGAATCCACGCCCCCACGTTGCGGGCGCCCGTCCCAGCGCCCCGCCACACTACGTAACCCTCAGACCTCTCCCACCCCCGTGGATATCCCACGGGGGTGTTTTCCTTTCCCTACCCCTCGCCTTCCAGAGCCCATGATCTTCGCCATCCGGGAAGCGGCCCGCCCCCCCGACCGGATCGAGCGGCGGCTGGTCGACACCCGTCCAACCTCCCGATCCCCCCGGTCCTCCCGAGAAAAGAAAAAGGCGGCGCCTCCCCCGCGCCGCCTTCTCCGTCGATCGATCGTTGTCGCCGCGGGCTATTGGGCCATGGCGCCCACACCCCCTGCCTCGGGCTCGCTGGCCGCCGGGTGCGCCCCAAAGCCCCCTCCCGCAAAACCACCGAGCCCCCTTCCGCCCCCGTCCCAGGACGCGCGCGGATATGCCTCATTACCGTGCTCAATCACGTCCAGACCCGTCATCTCCTCCTCCTCCGACACGCGCAGCAGTCCGGCCATCTTCAGAACGAAGAACAGGGCGAAGCACGTGGGGAAGACCCAAAGGAACGCCGCCGCAACGCCAATCAGCTGGGTCACCAGCGACGCATCGCCCGCGTCCGCCGCCGCGCTGAAGCCCGGCAGTGCCAGCGCCACCGTCCCCCACACCCCACACACGCCGTGCACGCTCGCCGCGCCCACCGGATCATCGATCTTCAGTACATATTCCAGAAACAGCACCGATCCCACCACCAGCGCCCCGGCAATCAGACCCACCACGATCGCCATCGCCGGGTACATCACGTCGCACCCGGCGGTAATGCCCACCAGGCCCGCGAGGATGCCGTTCAGCGTCAGCGCCGTCTCCGGCCGCTTGAACACGACCCATGTGGTCACCATGGCACCGATCGCCCCACCGGCGCCGCTCAGCAGCGTGTTCGCCGAGATCAGCGCGATCCCCAGACTCGCCCCATCCGTAGACGACCCGGCATTAAACCCGAACCAGCCAAAAAAGAGGATGAACGTCCCCAGCGCTGCGAGCGGCAGCGAATGGCCGGGGATCGCCACCGGCCGCCCCTCCCGGGTGAACTTGCCCAGCCGTGGGCCCAGCACGATCGCCCCGGCCAGCGCCGCCCAGCCACCCACCGAGTGCACCACCGTTGATCCCGCAAAGTCCAGGAAACCCCGGCCCTCCAGCCACCCCTCGCCCCCGTCAAACAGCAACGAGCCCCACGCCCACTTCCCGAACACCGGATACACCAGCACACAGATGAACACCGAATACACCAGATAACCGGTAAACTTGGTCCGCTCCGCCATCGCTCCGGAAACGATCGTCGCCGCCGTCGCCGCAAACACCACCTGGAACACGAAGAAACAATAGAGCCACGCCTCGTGGACGCCCTCCGGCGGCGTGCCCAGACCAAACAGCGAACTGCCGACCCATCCCCCCATCGCCGAGACCCCAAACATCAGCCCGAAACCCACCAGAAAGAACGCCACCGCCCCCACGCTGAAATCCATCACGTTCTTCATGATGATGTTGCACGCGTTCTTCGCCCGCACGAACCCGCTTTCCACCAGCGCGAAACCCGCCTGCATGAAGAACACGAGGAAGGCCGCCATCAGAGTCCAGATCATCATGTAGGGCGTCGGTGGCTCGGGCCCGGCGGAAACGATCTCCGCCTGCGGAAAGGCAACCCCTGCCAGCAGCACGAACATCACCGCTCCCACTCCCGTTTGACGTCCAAATCCCTTGATCATCGGAAAAGCACCGCTCCTTGCGCGATTCACCCCTCTCTTGGGGGTGTGGGTTCCGTTTCAGCGCGAAGGCTCGGAACCGTCCAGTTCACTTCGCAAACCCATTTTTCTCCCTGCCGGAGGCCCGAGCGACAGCGGTTCAAATATGTAAACTCAACCATCATAGAGTTCTATATATTCAGTGAATAATTATAGCCACTCTTTTCAAGGATGTAAAAATGCACTTTCTGATCAATAAAGACCAATTACGGACTCCTCGCCCCTAAAAGGGGACAAATTCCAGCCCGAGTGAACCTGCGGTAGGGACATAAATATCTCATAATATTGAGTTTATATATTTATTTTGGTGCTGATAGAGCGACGGAGGAGAAGGAGTAAGGCGTGCAGTAACCGGTCCAATACATGGCGCCTTGCGGGTAGAAATCCCTTTATTGAGAAAATTGCCCAAGGCATCGTCCCTACCGCTTCTTCATCCCAATGGAAAAGACCTCGTCGGCCAATTCCAGCCACTCTCTGGCCGTTTCCTCCCACCGGAACCGGGCGACATTTGCGCGCCCGCGGCCGATCAATTCCTCGCGGCGGCCCGGGTCCAGCGCCTCGCGCAATTTCCCGAGACAATCCTTCGCCGACCGCGCATCGAAAACCAGTGCGGAATCACCCACCACCTCCGCCAGAGAGGTCTCGCCCGAGCTGACAACCGGGCAACCGGCCGCCTGCGCCTCCAGCGGCGGGAAGCCAAAGCCCTCGTACAGCGAGGGGAAGGCGTAGACGGCCGCCCGCTGATACAACAGGCGCAGCGACCGCGAATCCACCGTCCCCAGCCGGACGAGGTTGCCCGGCGGGATCATGTGAAGCGCACGCCGCAGGCGAGGATCCCCTGTCGTCGGTTTTGACCCGCCCGTCAGCACCAGTTGCAGCTCCGGTCGCTCGCGCACCAGCCGCGCCATCGCATAGGCCAGAACGCGTACGTTCTTTCGCCGGGACAGGCCGCCGGTATAAAGCACGTAGGGCTGGCGAACGCCGCGGGCCTCGAGTGCCGCCCAAGCCTCCCGGTCGCCGGTCTCCTTCGACGCGAAACGTCCCGCATCGATTCCGTGATGAATCACGCGAAAACGCCCGGGGGCGACATCGGGAAACAGGGCCCGGGCGTCCCGCGCCGTCGCTTCCGACACGCAATGGGTGAGCGCCGCGCGCCGCACCGTCCGAGGCACCATCCTCCGCATATACAGCGAGTCGAGCAGGTGGTACTCGCGCCAGTCGTACTTCTCCGGCTGAGGAAAATACATAAGGTCGTGGAGGGTGGTGAAGCCGGGGATGCGCAGGCCGAGGGGGAGAACCAGCTTGATGTTGTACAGCACCGCGGGCCGAGGCCAGCGGTTGGCCGCTCGGGCCACCGTCCAGTGGTCCCACAAAAGGCGACTCGATCGGAAGCGGGGGAGGGGCACTTCCACAACGGCGGGATGGCGGACCGGGCACAACCCCGCCCGCGGCACGAGCACCTGGATGCGGCGGCCTTGCTCCTCCGCCTGGGGAGCCGCGGCGGCCAGCAGCGCGTCGGCCATCTCCCGCACGCCCCCCCAGGGCACCTCAAAGATGCGGCCCATGAAAAGGATGTCGGGTGGGGCGTTCATGGCGCGGTTCCCTCTGATCCGGCCGCCAACGGGGGCAATCAGCTTGTCTTGCCGCCGTTCGCGAGAAACTCGCGGATCATCGCCACCGGATGATGCAGGGCTGTGGCAAGGGACTGGTCGATGGCGCGAAGGGGCTCGCCGCGCTCGCGGTAAAGGCGTGTCTGATCGCGCCTCAGGAGGAAGCGCACGCGCCCCGTCGAGGGAATGGCGGCGCCCCAATCGCGGGGCAGTGCAGCGAGGGCCTCGCGAATCAACCGCAACTGTGCGGCATTGGAAAGCCCCCGGGTTTCCCGCACCAGGCGGCCGAGGAGCGGCTCGCCGTCCTCGTCCAGAACGGAGGGGTGGCGCTCGCGGGCGCGCTCCAGAAAAGCGACCGCGCGCTCGCTCCGCCGCGCCCTCCACGCCTCGACCGCCGCATCCATCAGCACCTCCGCCTCCACGCGGCTTCGCATCTTCGCGAACACGATCGGCATGTTGTCGTGCTCATACAGCCGGCGCGTCACCCGCAGAAGGGCATCGGTCCGCTCGCCCAACCGGGTCGCGAGGCAATCGGACAGCAGCCGGTGCCGGCCCGCCGCCTTGCCCAGATGCCAGCCGACCCGTCCCGAAAGGGCGAGCCTTCCCATCAGGTCCCAGTCCTCGCCCGCCTCGAGGCTTGGGCAAAAAAGCCCCACCGCCATGAGGGCGCTCCGGCGAAACAAGGTCGCCAGGAGCGGCACCGGGTTGCCGGCGAGGAAGCGGCTGGGAGGGTGAGGCCCCTCGGCCAGGGCCGAGCGGTGGAGCACCATTCCGTGGGGGTCCGTCTGAAAGGAGTTGGCGGTGACGAAGGACAACTCCTCGTGGAGGTCGAGGAGGCGCGCCATCGGCGTGAGGGCGCCGGGCAGGAGAAGGTCGTTCGGGTCGAGGAGGAGGACGAAACGTCCGCGGGCCTGGCTGATGCCGGTGTTGCGTGCGGCGGCGACGCCGGCCTTCGGCTGGCGAAGGTAGCGGACCCGGTCGCTTGCCAGGGCGCCTGCCACCCGCGGGGTATTGTCCCGCGAACCGTCGTCGACAACAACAACCTCCAGCGCCGCCAAGTCCTGGGAGGCCGCGCTTGCCACCGCCTCGCAAAGCAGGTGGCCCTGATTATAGGTGGCAATGATGACCGAAACGAGGGGAGCCGGAGGAGCCATGCGTAGGCGCGCCTCTCAGTCCTCGTCGGATTCCTCGTACCGAGTCTCCAGCATGCGGCGCGCGCGATCGATGGGGCTGACGTTGGAGTCGGAGGGTCCGGGAATGGGGGGATGCGGGGTGGTGGGTGGGGGGACCGCGTCTCCATCGTCCTGCGGTGCCGATTCCTCTGGGATCTTCTCTTCCGTATGCGGGGCCGCGGGAATCTTGTTTACCAGCACCATCGCCGCCCGCAGCACCTTGTCGTTCAACTGGTAACCGGGCCTCAGCACCGACAGAACCACCCCGTCCGGCTTGCCAGGCATCTCCTCCGTCGCCACCGCGTCGTGTACCTTCGGGTCGAAGGCCTCGCCCACCGCACCAACACGCCGAAATCCTTCCCCCTCCAGCACCGCCATCATCTCGCTGGCGATCATGGTGATGCCCTTGACGAGGTTTTCCGGATCCCCCCCCGACTCGATGGATTCCACCGCAATGTAGAAGTTGTCGAGGACGGGAAAGAGGCGCTCGAGGAGTGCCTGCGAGGCGTTGCGACGGACCTCCAGAGCCTCCGCCTGATGGCGACGACGCTGCTGATCCAATTCCTGACGGGACCGGGCCACCTGCGCCTTGGCCTCCTCCACGACCCGCTTCGCATCCTGAAAAGCCTTCTCGCGCAGCTCCAGCTCGGCGGCCTTCTCGGCGAGTTGCTTTTCCAACTCCGCCGCGCGGGCTCCTGCCTCGCCCAACTCGCGCCGGTATTGCCGAGCCTCCACTTCGGCCTGGTCGGCCCGCGCACGGGCGGTGGCGACGGCCTGGCGCCGGGTCAA
>CAYQTO010000016.1:17638-35162 GCA_964420455.1 uncultured Candidatus Sumerlaeota bacterium
CCGCAGGTCGCTCCACAGCCGGTCATTCTCCTGCCCGCCCTCCCCGGTGGCCGGGACCGCCAAGGCCGGAGCCGCGGCCATCGCGGCAATCGGCTGGTCCATCTCGCCCGGAGGCGGCATTACCGCCGGCGCCCCACTCCGGCGCGGGTGGGGATCGACGTATCGCCGGGGCCGCACGGCGTATCTCGGGCGGCGCCTCAGCGCCAGCTGCGGCGGCAGGCTTCCGGGAGCACCGTGGGTTGGAGGTACCTGATGCATATCAGCACTTGGCCGGACCAGACCGGTACGAGCAAGCGCATTCGCTTAAGGCAGGACGCGGGCCGATAAAAAGGAACGGGCAGCCTCCTGCGAGGCTGCCCGGCAAACAGCGCCTGTCGGGAGACTTGTCAGACCTTGATCGTTTCCTGGCCCGGCTTCCAGTTGCACGGGCAAAGCTCGTCCGTCTGCAGCGCATCAAGCACGCGGAGGACCTCCGCGGGGCTCCGGCCGACGTTGAGATCGGTCACATAGATGAAGCGCACGATGCCTTCCGGATCGATGAGGAAGGTGGCCCGCTGCGAGACGCCTTTCTCGTGGTCGAGAATGCCGAGCGCTGCCGACAGCTCCTTCTTGTAATCCGCAAGGAGCGGGTGCTTGAGGCCCTTCAACTCTTCTTTCGCCTGCACCCAGCCGAGGTGCGAGAAGGCGCTGTCGCAGGATCCGCCGAGAACCTCGCAGTCACGGTCCTGAAAGTCGGGCACCGCGTCGCTGAAGGCCTTGATCTCCGTCGGGCAGACGAAGGTGAAGTCGAGGGGATAGAAATACAGGCAAAGCCACTTCCCGGCGTAGTCGCTGAGCTTGACGGTCGCGCTCACGTCGTCGCCCTTGAGGGCGCCGACTTCAAAGTCCGGGCATTTCTGGCCAATCTGGATCATGGGGGAACTTCCTTTCCTGAAGTATTGGGGGAGGGGTTGGGGGTCTGGTTGTTGGGGTGGCGGGAATTCAGGCGTGTGGCGCGAGAGCAGCGCCGGTCTGGGCCGCAGCCGCCGACACGGCTCCGACCTTGATCAACTCGTCGATCTGCTCATCCGTCAGTCCGAGGCTCTTGCCCTTGGCGATATGGCCTGCCACGCACAGCTCGCAGTTATTCACCGAGGACACGGCGATGCAGATCGCTTCCACCTCGAGGTTCGACAGCTCGGACTTCATGAAGGTGTTCGCGTTGAAGGGGGCGCGGAAGGCCTCGTAGGTCTCCTTGAGGCTCGCCGGGACCTGATGGCGGAAACGGTAATAGCCATTGAAGACGGTGCAGACGGAGGCCACGGAGACGGCGTCGAGGACTTCCTGCCGGGTTCTGCCCGCGGCGACCGCCGCTTCGCCCAGAAAGCCGGTCACCTCCGCCGCGCCAACGGCGGAAGCCACGCCGACGGCCACCAGCAGTTTGGTCTTTTCTTCCAGCGCGCCGTCCGCCAGTTGACGGTTCAAATTCATATACAGGTCGTTGATGCCTGATTCCGATCCGGCTAGAAGTCCGAAGAAGGCGGGCACCTCCTCGACCTTGAACCGTTCCTTGATCCGCTCGAGCGACCGGGAACCTTTTTCTGTTGGCTCGACGCTCGAGAAAACACTCTGTTTCACCGTCATGGGTAACCTCGTAGTCCAGTGTTCGTAGTTGTCCCGGGCAATCTGCCCGGGCCCTGCAGGACACATGAGAGGTTCAATTTCCATGCCCACGATCTGAGACGAGGCTCCAAACCGACCCAGCGAATCCATGTCTGTCGTCGACGGCGCGGCGGAGCCGCTTCCCCTTCCTGATCTTTCCATCATCCTGATCAACTGGCGGATGGGCCATGACGTCGCTGGCGTCCTCCCGAGCATCGCCGGTCACGAACGGCACTGTCGTGTCGAAACGATCCTGGTGAACAAGCCGTCGGGTGATGGGACGGAGCAGCTCGTGGCAGAAAAGCACCCTTGGGTGCGGCTGATTTCCCATGAAATCTTCGGCATTGCGGAAATGCGCAACGTCGGCCTCCGCGCCGCCCGTGGCCGCTATTGCCTCATTCTTGATGCCGACACGGAACTCCTTCCCGGCTGCCTGGACGCCCTCGTCGCGTTTATGGATGCGAACCGTCGCGTGGGTGGATGCGGCGGCCACACGACGCGGCTCGACGGTCAAATTGAATACAATGTAAAGCGGTTCTATGACCTGACGACGGTGGTGGTCCGCCGCTCGCCGCTCCAAAAATTTTGGCCAAACAATCCCTGGAACCGCCGCCACCTCATGATGGACAAGGACCACGAGCGGCCCTTCCACGGCGACTGGATGGCCGGCGCCTGCTTCTGCATGCGGCGCGAGGCAATCGAGCAGGTGGGCCTCTTCGACGAGAAATACTACTTCGGCTTCGAAGACGTAGACTGGTGCTGGCGGGCCAAGCGCGCGGGCTGGCGCATCGCCTTCAATCCCCGCGCCCGCATCATCCACAAGGTCCAGCGCCTGTCGGACCGCGGGCTGAACCGCCTCGCCCTCGAGCATCTCAAGAGCGGCCTGCGCTTCTGGCGAAAAGTCCACAACCAGGGGCTCAACTGGGCCTGGCCCGAACGGCCCACCTTTCCCGTTCGCCGCCACGAACCGCCATCGGGCACTGACGGCGAGCGGCCCGACGCCTCCGTCATCATCGTCAATTACAACGCCGCCCCGCTGCTCGCCGACTGCCTCCGTTCGCTCGAGGAGGCCGCGCCGCGCCATCGCCTCGAGGTTCTCATCGTCGACAACGCCAGCGCCGACAACTCCGTCGATCTCGCCCGCAACTGGCACCCGGACCCCGCCCGTATAGACACCCCGATCATCTTTGCCAACACGGAGAACCTCGGCTTCACCGGCGGCAACAACCAGGGCCTGCGCCGCGCCGCCGGCCGCCACCTCATCCTTCTCAACAACGACACGGTGGTTTTCCCCGGCGCCTTCAGCGAAGCCATCGATTACCTCGACGCTCATCCCGACGTCGGCGCCGCCGGACTCCAACTCCTCAACGACGACGGATCCATCCAGCTCTCCTGCCGCCGCTTCCCCTCCTTCAGCCAGGCGCTCTTCAACCGCTACTCGCTCCTGACCCGCCTTTTTCCCGACAACCGCTTCTCCCGCTCCTATCTGATGACCGACTTCGGCCATGACCGCATCCAGGACGTCGACTGGGTGAGCGGCGCCTGCCTGACCTTGCGTCGCGAGGTCCTCGACACCGTCGGTCCTCTCGACGAGCGCTTCTTCATGTATTCCGAGGACGTCGACTTCTGCTACCGCGTGTGGCAGGCAGGCTGGCGGGTCACGTATCTGCCCTTTGCGCGGGTGACCCACCTTATCGGCGGGTCCTCGCGGCGGGCCCGCTTCCGCACGCTCTACGAACGCCACCGCTCCATGTACAAATTCTACAAGAAGCACTACAGCCGGGGACTGATGTTCGTGGACGCGGCGACGGCACTCGTGGTGGCGGGGCGGCTGGGGCTGCAGTCCGTGGGCATGGCAGTCCGCGTGGCGATGGGAGGCCGGGCATGACAACGGCCAGCGCCGGCGCCTTCTCGACCGCCATGCTCGTGGCCCTCGTCATCGAGTATGGTTGGGGCGCCCGCCGGCGCCGCGGCGCCCCCACCCTCGCCATGGCAGGCCTGGCCACCTGCTTTGGCTTCGTCCTGTTCGGCTCCGGCGACGCCGCGACGTCCCTCCAGCCCGCCGTGCCGCTCCTGCTCCCCACCCTGGCCGGGCTTGTCTTTTTCCTTATCGTCCTCCACAGCGACTTCCGGCGGCCGCGCTCTCTGCGCCACACCCAGGCGACCCTCGCCGCGGGGTTGATTCTTGCCGCCGGGGGAATGGGCGCGCCGTTCCTCGCCCTCCCGGGGCTCGGCCTTTACATTCCCGGATTCCTCGAATCCGCGCTGCTCACGATCTTCTGGGTCTATCTGTTGGTCGGGTTGCTGGAAATCTGCAGCCTGATGCCGGCCCTGGCGGGGTTGATCACGATGGCGGTCTTCGCCCTGAGCGTGATTCCCGGCGCGAGCTACCCGAGTACGGCAGGCCAGGTGCTCGCCGCGGCCCTTGCCGGCGCGGTCGTCGGCCGGGGCCTCGGGGGGATGCTCGCCGGCCGCCTCCGGGTCGCCACCAAGTCCGAGTCCCTCTTCCTCGGCTACATGGTGGCCGCCTCAACGCTGGCGCTCTTCCTCAAGTCGGTCACCATCGCCGCCCTGGTGCTGCCGCTCTCGATCGGGGTGCTGATCCTGATCGTGCTGGGGCTGCAGGGTTTCGAGCGCAGCCTGTTGCTGCGGAAACTCCCCCGGAAAGGCAGCTAGGTCGTGGTTTTCCGCGGGTGGGCCCCTCCCCGGAGTTTCCCGTTGCCTGACCCGGGGGCTGTGAAGACTTTCACAAACTCCTGAAAACCGGGCCCGTGCGGCCCGGTCTTCGCACGTTTGTCCCCATGCCAGCTTTCTGGCCCAATGCCGCATTCCCAAGGATGGCCCCATGGCTGACCAGAGCGTCCACCCCGCCCTCAAGCCCCAGTCCGACACGGTGACCTTTGTCCTCGATGGCCGCGAGGTGACAGGCCGGAAAGGCGAAACCATCATCACCGTGGCCGCCCGAGAGGGCGTTTACGTTCCGCACTACTGCTGGCACCCCTCCCTCAGCGTCGCGGGCAACTGCCGCCTGTGCCTCGTTGAGGTCCACATGCCCAACCCGCGGAACGACAACAAGCCGACGCCGCTGCCCAAGCCCGCCATCGCCTGCCAGACCCCCATTGCCCCCGGGATGCACGTCTTCACCCAGTCCGAACTGGCCCGGGACTGCCAGGACGGCATGATGGAGTTCCTCCTGGCGAACCATCCGCTCGATTGCCCGATCTGCGACCGTGGCGGCGAATGCATGCTCCAGCGCTACAGCATGGAGTATGGCAAGGGCCACGCCCGCATGGCCGACAAGAAGCGCAAATTCAAGAAGCCGCAATTCGACCCGCTGATCGACATCGAGCGCAACCGCTGCATCATGTGCACGCGCTGCGTCCGCTTCTGCGACGAGGTCGCCGGCGAACATGTCATGGGGGTCTTCGCCCGCGGCGAGCAGAACTACATCGGCACCTTCGGTCTGGGACCCGTCAGCAACATCCTCAGCGGCAACGTGATCGACATCTGTCCGGTGGGTTGCCTGACGAGCAAGCCGTTCCGGTTTCGCGCCCGCCCCTGGGAACTGCTCCAGACCCAGTCGACCAGCATCTGGGACGCCTCCGGTGCCAAGTGCACCTACTGGACACGCAACGGCAAACTCTACCGCACCACACCCCCCTCGCGGAAGTACCACGGCACCTACACGGTGAACGAGGACACCGAGGAGTTCATCGACAACCTCACGCGGTTTGGTTCGGACTTCTGCTTTCACGAGGATCGGTGGGACGAGACGCGGGTGCGCATCGGCGGAACCCTGCTCCCGGCGGCGTTCACCGAGGGCGTCCGTCAGGCGGCGGACGGCCTCCGCAAGGTCCGGGTCCAGCACGGGCCCGACGCCATCGCCATTCTCGTCAGCCCCCGGGCGACCATGGAGGAGGGCTATCTGGCCGCCAAGTTTGCCCGCACCGTCATTGGTACCGACAACGTGGACTGGCGCATGTCTTTCCAGACGTCGGCGGCGGCGGACGCCGCCACCATGGCGTTCGAGCATGCGGACGGCGACCTCGAGGACGGGTTCGACGCGCTGGTCCTCGTCAACGGGGATTACCTGCACCAGACGCCCGTGTTCGCCATGCGGGCCAAGGAATACGCGCGCCTGAACCAGCGGCCCATCGTCATGATCGGGCACCACCACGATCACTACTTCTCGGAGCACGCGGACTGGCGGTTCCACTGCGCGCCAGGCTCGACGGGCCGTGCCCTGGGCCTCCTCTCGCGAGCGATCACCGGCGACAACGCGGCCCTTGATGAGTTTGCCGAGATCTGCGGCGTCACCTCCCAGCGGGCTGGCGAACTGGTCGACCTGCTGAAGAACAAGACCGAACGGTCGCTCCTCCTCCAAAGCCTTGAGGACATGAACGGCGAGTTCCTGCCGGTGGAAGTGCCGGCGGCGCTGGATCTGAAAGTCGCTCTCGGCGAGGGCTGGCGCTACATGCCGGTGTTGCGGGACCGCAATGCCTTCGGCCTTTACACCGTGGGTGCCCAGCCCGGGCGGTTGCCTTCGGAGGACTGGCAGGTCCGCGAGGCGTGGGGCATGGACGGCGAGGACAAGGCCCTTGCAGCGTCCGGTGGTCTTCCCGCCCGCGACCTCGTCGAGGCGATCGAGGCCGGCCGCATCCGCGCCCTCCTCTGCCTCGGGGCCGACATCCTTCAGGCCTACCCCCATCATGAGCGCCTTCTGGCTGCCCTCGAAAAGCTCGAATTCTATGTCGTCTCGGACCTCTTCGGCAGCGCGCTGACGGAGAAGGCGGATGTGTTCCTCGCAGCGGCGTCGCCCCTCGAGCGCGACGGCACCTACTGCGACGTGGAGGGTAACCTTGCCCGCCTGGCGGATACGGAAGGCGCCGTGGGTGGGGCCCGGCCCGACTGGGAGGCGCTCACCGGCCTCGCCGTCATGATGGGCGCGACCAACTTCAACTACGAGACCGTCGAGGACGTCTTCGTCGAGATGATGGGCCTGATCGCGCCGGACTTCCGGGGCAGCTTCAAGGGGCTGCTGCTGGCCGGGCCACGGAACGACATCTCGATCAAGGACCCCGGTGGGGCGCGCAAGCGCACCAGTGACTACAATCCCGGCGACTATCGCGTGGACGGGGCGCACTTCCGTTGGAAGGGCCAGGCCGTGCGGCTGGACGCCTTGCCGGAGGCCCAGCCGGCCCGTGCTGGCGACGGCGAGTTCCTCCTCACGTGGGGCGAACACGTTCAGGCCCGCGACTACCATCTGGATCGCGCCTCAGTGCTTCACCTGCTGCGGCCGCAGCCCTACGCGGAGATCAACCCACGGGACGCCGCACGGCTCGGGATCGACGACTTCAAGAAGCGCCATCGGGCGCACCTCAGCCTGACAGGGAACACTTACGCCCTGGAGCTGATCGTGCGCGATGGCCCGGCGGACGGGTGCGTGTACGTGCCGAACGGCCTTGGGGACCTCGATCTGGCGGGGATTGGCGGTCCGCCGGCAGTTCGCCTGGAGCTCGTGCCGGAGCACGAACCCGCGGGTGCGCCGGGCTAACGGAAAACCGGTTAACGGGGCCCGGGGCTCGTGTCGGGATTCTGTCGTTGACGCGTTCCGGGCCCGCCTCCTTGAGTTGGGCCCCTAATAGCTCCCCCCTGACCTGTCGGACTTTGTGAAAAGTTTCTCAAACTCGCCGGGACGCGACGACCCCTAGATGCAACTGCCCTTCAGCCTCCAGCCCCTGTTCGACTTTCTTGGTGGCTTCCTCTCGAACGACCCGACGGTCGGGGCAGCGTACGCGTTTATTCTGGTGGGTGGCCTGGTCAAGATCGCGCTCATTCTCGGCGGGCTTCTTCAGATTGTTCCCTTCGTCATCCTCCTCGAGCGGAAGATCATCGGCTGGGTACAGGATCGGCCGGGTCCGAACCGTGCCGGCCCGCTCGGGCTCTTCCACGGCATCCTCGATGGCGTGAAGCTATTCTTCAAGGAGGAGATCACGCCCAAAGGCGTGGACCGGACCTTGTACCTCCTCGCGCCGGCCCTCGTGGTCGTACCCGCCTACCTGGCCCTTTGCCTGGTCCCCGTCGGGCCGATCATCTCGGGCGACCATCTCGACGCACTTGCCTGGTTCCTCCGCCTCGACCCCGCCATGGTCGGCAGCAGCCGCGACGCCGTCATCAACCAGATGCCGATGGCGATCACCAATCCCAACGTCGGCATCCTGTACCTGCTCGCGATCACGTCGGTCGGTGTCTATGGCATCACGCTGGCCGGGTGGGCTTCCAACAACAAGTGGTCGCTGCTTGGTGGGATTCGCGCCTCGGCCCAGATGGTCAGCTATGAAATCACGCTCTCGCTTGCCATTATCGGCGTGGTGCTGATGTCGGGCAGCCTGAACCTGTACGAGATTATCGACAGCCAGTCGGGCGGATTCTGGAACTGGAACGTGATCGCCCAACCGGTGGGCTTCATCCTTTTTGTGGTGGCCATGTTCGCGGAAACGAACCGGTTGCCCTTTGACCTTGCGGAGGCGGAGGCAGAACTGACCGGCGGCTTTCACACGGAATACTCGTCGATGCGGTTCGCCCTCTTCTTCCTGGGCGAGTACGTGAACATGACGATTGTCAGCGCCATGTGCGCGACGCTGTTCCTCGGCGGTTTCCTGGGCCCGGTTGGGATGGACGTGCTCGTGGCGGGCGGATGGAACGGGTTGGCGGAGATGCTAGGCGGCTGGGGCTGGCTCGTGATCGTGGCCAGCTACCTCATTGGGCCGATGGTGATCCTGCCGGCAAAGATCAGCTTCTTTATGTTCCTGTTCATCATGGCCCGGGCCACGCTGCCACGGCTGCGCTACGACCAGTTGATGGACCTCGGCTGGAAGAAGCTGTTGCCGATCGGGCTCATCAACCTGGTGCTGACGGCGGTGGCGGTGGCGGTCGATGCGGTGGTGACGCCCAACGGCGAGGTGGAAGTCGCGACGAAGTTTGTGCTGGGCGGCGTGACCCTGGTGTTGTTCCTCGGTTGGGACCTGCTGTTCTTCACGCCGCGGCGCCGTGCCCAACTCGGCAAGGCGTACCGGAATTACAACCTTGGCAAGGAGCAACGAAAGCCGGCCTTGGCATCCTGACCGCTTGATTGCGGGTAGCCCCCTGTTTCGGCCTGATCAAGCCGGGGGCACGAACTGCCAGGGCAGGAGACACGAACGATGTTACTTGAACTTGCACAAGGTTTCGCCCAGACGAGCAAGCACGTGGTCCGCTACCTTTTCGGGGGCGGTAATGTGACGCTGGAGTATCCGGAAGTAAAGCGCGAGCAGCCGCCGTTCTTCCGCGGGCGCCATCGGCTCCAGCGCTACGAGGACGGCCTCGAGCGCTGCGTGGGCTGCGCCCTCTGCGCGGCCGTCTGCCCTTCCGAGGCGATCTACCTCGAGGCGAAGGAAAACACGCCGGAGCTGCGCGTGTCGGCCGGCGAGCGCTACGCCGAGATTTACCAAATCCACCTCCTGCGCTGCATTTTCTGTGGCTTCTGCGAGGAGGCCTGCCCCGAGAACGCAATCGTCATGGGGCCATCCTACGAACTGGCGATGGACAAGCGGACCGACTTCATCGCAAACAAGGAAGACATGCTCGACGCGCCGGAGAAGGGGTTCGGGACGTACCACGACTACGATCCGTACGTGTCGCACGTGTCGGAGGAATCCGATCGCGAGGCGAACGCGGATCCTTGGACAATCAAGGCTGGCTGACGTGACCTGCAGTTGAAATGACACGAATCGGGGGTTGGACCTGCTCCAAGCCCCGATTTTTGATGCCCGGTGGGCGACCCAAGGACGGACGGACTGGAATGGACCTCATCGTCTACTCGCTGCTGTTTCTGATGACCGTTGGCTTCGCGCTCGGCGTGTTGGCGAACCGCAACACGGTCAAGAGCGCCATGTGCCTGGTGGGCGTGATGCTGTGCATCGCGGTCAACTACCTGCTCATGCGCCAGGAGTTTGTCGCCTTCATCCAGGTGGTCGTGTACGCGGGGGCGATCATGGTGTTGTTCCTGTTCGTGATCATGCTGCTGAACCTGCGCGAGCCGGAGACGACGCCCTGGTACCTGCGAAGTGCACGGTTCTGGGGCGGGGCGCTGGGGATCACCTTCTTCTTCGTGCTGGCGGCCGGCATCTCGGTGTTCTTCCAGGGCGAGGGCCAGCCGGGGGCGATCCTCACGGAGCAGGCCATCGCCGAGCGCGAAACCCCCGAGGTCATCCTCCTTTCCACGCTCATGATTACGGAGTACATCGTGCCGTTCATCCTGACGTCGGTGCTTCTGCTGGTGGCGGTGATCGGGGCGATTGTGACGGCCCGCCGCAAGGACGAGGAAGGCAACGAGATCGTGATGGAAGAGGAGGCGGCCTGAGGCGCCATGGAGTCGATCTTCGAACCGAACCTGATCCTTTCGGCGATGCTCTTCACGATCGGCATCCTGGGGGTGATGTGGAAGCGCAACGCGATCTCGCTGTTCATGAATGTGGAATTGATGCTGAACGCGGCGAACCTCGCGTTTGTGACCTTCGCCTTCGAGCGGGGGCTGCTTGAGGGCGGCATTCTGGTGCTGTTCATCATGACGGTGGCGGCGGCGGAGGCGGGGGTCGGCCTCGCCATCTGCATCGCCCTGTTCCGCGCCCGGCGCCACATCCGCGTGGACGAGCACGATGCGCTTCACGGCTGACCAAGGAATCCCGACCACGGACCCGAGCGTGAGATGACCGATATCGCGAGTATTCAGGCCTACGTCCCGTCCATTCGCCTGACGGAGATCCTCCCGCTGCTGGTGCTTCTGGTGGGGGCAATGCTCTGCCTGGTGGCCGACGCGGCGACGAACCGCGACGGGAGCCGGCGAATCCTGCCACTCATCAGCGGCGGAACGCTCCTGCTCGCCATGCTGACCTTCCTCCCGGGGTTCATGCCCGAGGTGCCGTTCCTCGAGACGACCTTCAACGCTCCTGGCTACATTCAGCTTTCCGCCCTCGTGATGCTGTTTTCCGCGTTCGTGATGGTGGTGCTGGGGCCCGAGGCGGTCCGCCGGCGCAACCTGCCCAGCGGCGAGTACTACACTCTCGTGCTCTTCGCCGCGCTCGGGATGGTGCTTCTCGGAATCTCCAACGAGCTCGTGACCGCCTTCATCTCCCTCGAAATCATGTCGCTGTCGCTGTATGTGCTGACGGGGCTCGACCGGCGGAGTGCCCGCGCGTCCGAGGCATCGTTCAAGTACTTCATCCTCGGCTCCTTTGCCTCGGCGTTCCTCGTGTTTGGAATCGCTTTCCTGTTTGGGGCGACGGGGACGACGCGGCTGAACGAGATGGCGGAAATCCTCGCGGCGGGAGTGGTGATCGGGCCTGCGGGAGTCGAGGAAGCCATCAATCCCTTCTGGCTCTTTCTCGGCTTCGCGCTGGTTCTTGTGGGGATCAGCTTCAAGCTGAGCCTCGCGCCGTTTCACATGTGGGCGCCCGATGTGTACGAGGGGGCGAACACGCCGACAACGATCGCCATCGCCACCGGTTCCAAGGTGGCAGGCTTCCTCCTGTTCATGAACATCACGCTGGCGCTGGCGGAATGGGATCCCTTCGGAGCCGCGTCGGCCTTCATCATCGGGCTGCTGGCGGTGGCGTCGATGCTTTGGGGAAACCTGGCGGCGCTTGTCCAGACCGACATCAAACGGATGCTGGCGTACTCCTCCGTCGCCCACACGGGCTACCTGACCGTGGGAATTCTCGTGCTGGCGGCATTGCCCGGTCTTTATGAGGATGGAGCCCTGCTGGAATTGCGCCGCGACACGGTGATCCAGGCGATCGTGCTCTATCTCGCCGGATACACGGTGATGAACGTTCTCGCGCTGGGGATTGCCTTTTATATCCACGGCGAGGGGGACATGAAGGCCTATCGTGGGTTGTTCTATCGTCGGCGGGTGCCGGCGATCGGGATGGCGGTGGCGATGTTCAGCCTGGTGGGGATCGGCTTCACGCCTCCGACGATCGGCTTCATGGGCAAGTTCTACCTCTTCAAGGAAGCGGTCCAGGACGGTTTCATCCTGATGGCGGTGATCGCGGTGCTGGCGTCGGTGATCTCGGCGTTCTACTACCTTGGGCTGGTGGTTTCGATGTTCATGACCGAGCGCGAGGACGAGTTGCCGGAGGGCATGGGGCTGGCCGGCGCGGCACCGGTTTCCCTCGCGTCGCAGAACGTGCTGACCCGCGTGGTCCTGATGACTTGTGCGGTGTTGATTTTCGTGTTCGGCCTGCTGCCGACGATGTTCATCAGCTTCGCCTCGGTTCTCGAGGCGGGCCTGATCGCGTTCTAGGGGCCGCGGCGATGATTGCTCCGTGCAAGTTGACACCGGCGGCCGAGGCGGTGATCCGCGGAATGCTCGGGTTCGAGACGGCGGCACCGGTGGTCTCCGCGGAGATCGAGTTCCGCGAGGTGCCTTACTTCCTCGTGGCTCGCTCGCGCGAAAAGTGGTCTGCGGAGCAGGGGGACATCAACGAGGTGCAGGTGATCGCCGCGAATGAGTTTGGGCTGGTGATCAACCCGGACAACCGTCCGACGGGGGGCGACCTGCCCCAGGCACCGAGGCACACGCTTGTGCCGTGGCAAAACATTCTCTCGCTTTCCCTCGGCCGCGACGCCGGGGGCCAAGGAGCGTCCTGACCGCGATGGATTTCATCGGCTTGGTATGGTTGATCCCTTTGGTAATGGGGCTGGCGGCGCTGGTAAACGGCGTCGGATGCCGGCGTCTGGGCCAGACGGCGGGGTATCTCTCGGTAGGCGCGATGGCGGCGGCCTTCGTGCTGTCGCTGGCGATTTTCTTTCAGGTCCGCTCGATCGCCGGCGAGGCGAAGCACGCCCACGACGACCACGCGGGCGAGGCCCACGCCCACGACGACCATGGCGACCACGCCAACGACCCGATGATGGCGCGTTGGAACGACCTGTCGGAGGACGGCCGCCACGCGATGAAGGTCGCCTATACCTTCGTCCGCGCCGAAGACCCGGAAAATCCCAAGCCCTGGGAAACCAGCGTGCGCGGCGGCCTTGGCGGCTACGTACCCCTGTGGAACTGGATTGAAATCCCCAACGTCTTCTCGGGCGAGAAGCCGATGCGGATCGAGTTCGCCTTCCACGTCGACCAGCTCTCGGCGATCTTCCTCCTCTTCGTCAGCTTCGTCGGCCTTTTGGTGTTCATCTACGCGACGGGATACATGCGCGAGGAGCACGACGGACACGAGGAACTCGATCCCGGCTACGCCCGGTTCTTCAGCTATCTCGCGCTCTTCGCCGCGTCGATGTTCACGCTGATCCTCGGCGCCAACATGGTCGTAATGTTCATCGGGTGGGAAGGCGTCGGCCTGTGTTCCTACCTTCTGATCGGTTACTATTTCGACAGGCCGTTCAACGAGAAGCTCTCGTGTTCCGATGCCGGCAACAAGGCGTTCATTGTGAACCGGGTGGGCGACTTCGGCCTGCTGGTGGGAATGGCGCTGCTGTTCTGGGGCTTTGGGACGCTGGACTTCCAGGAGCTCATCACAGCGGTGTCGGCGGGCACGGTACCCGAAGGTTTCGGGTATAACGGGGCGCTGATCACGGCGGCGACGCTGCTGATGTTCCTGGGCGCCACGGGCAAGAGCGCCCAGATCCCCCTGTTTACCTGGTTGCCGGACGCGATGGCCGGTCCCACGCCGGTTTCCGCGCTGATCCATGCCGCGACCATGGTGACCGCCGGTCTCTACATGCTCGCGCGGCTTAACGTTCTCTACATGATGGCGCCGACGACGCTGGTGGTGGTCGCCATGGTCGGCGGCCTGACCGCACTCATCGCCGCGGTGGTTGGTGTCACCCAGCGCGGCATCAAGAAGATCCTCGCTTACTCGACGGTTTCCCAACTCGGCTACATGTTCCTCGCGATGGGCGTGGGGGCATTCGCCGCGGGCATCTTCCATGTGTTCACCCACGCGTTCTTCAAGGCATGCCTCTTCCTCGCGGCGGGGTCGGTCATTCATGCGCTGCACCACCAGGAAGACGTCTTCAAGATGGGCGGGCTGAAGGCCAGGATGCCACGGACCTGGCTCGCGTACCTGGTCGCGACGCTGGCGATTGCGGGAATCTTTCCCTTCGCCGGTTTCTTTTCCAAGGACGAGATCCTCTACTTCACGTACATGGCGGGCCAGGGCGACAACCCGCTCTACATGGCTCTCTATGGGGTTGGCGTGGTCACGGCGGTGCTGACGGCGTTCTATATGGGGCGGTCGCTCTTCCTCGCGTTCCATGGCAAGACGCGCCTGAGTGAGGAGAAGTTCAACCACGTCCACGAATCGCCGATGAGCATGACGGGTGTGCTGCTGACACTGGCGTTGTTCTCCGCGGTCGTGGGCTTCTGGAACGTGCCGAAGGGGTTGATCCCGCTGGGGGACTTCAACGCCATGTTCCACCACTTTCTGGAGCCGGTGACGGATCGCGGCGTGCTGCAGGTCGCCCAGGACTACCACCAGTTCGAGGGCGCCCATGCACCCTACGGGCCGCTGGTCGTCGGCGAGGTGCTCAAGAACGGCGCGCTCTACGTCGACTACAAGGGGCCTGAGGTCCTGCTGGCGTTCCTGTCGGTGTTGCTGGCGGCCGGTGGGCTGGGCTTCGCATGGCTGCTCTACGGCAAGGGGAACCTCGAACCGTCGCGCAAGCTCGGCTCGGGCCTGCTCCGGCCACTTTGGAACATCTCCTGGAATGGCTGGTGGTGGGACGACGTCTATACGTTTGTTTTCGTGAAGGGGTCGACGCGTCTGTACGAGGCGGTGCTCTGGTTCGACAAGACGGTGGTCGACGGGATCGTGAACGGGACGGGGACGTTTTGCCGCGGGATGGGGACGGAGTTCCGCCGGCTGCAGAACGGCCAGGTGCAGGTGTACGGCCTGGTGATGTTCATCGGCGTTTGCCTGTTTCTCCTGTATTTCACGCTGGGGCTGGCGACGTTCCTGAGGGACCTGCGCCCCACCCCCCCGCCGGCCCCGGAGGCCGCCGCCCAGGTGGTTGACCCGCCCGGCACCAACGAGGCCGCGATGGCCGACGCCGGCACCACCCTCGACGGGGAGCTCAACTGATGCTGACCGCGATCATCTTCATCCCCGCGATCCTTGGTGCGATTGTCTGCGCGATCCTTCCCGCCAAGCAGGTCAAGTACGGCGCGCTGGCCATTGCCGCGCTCGACCTTCTCCTGGTGCTCGCCGCCGCCGCCTCCTTCGACTGGTCCGGCACCTACGTCAACGAGGCCGCCGTCTGCTTCGACTCGGTGGTCGCCACCACCTTCCAGATGCGCGAGCACCTGCCCTGGCTTACCGAGTACCAGATCTCCTACACGGTCGGCGTCGACAACCTGTCGATGATCATGATCCTCCTCACCGCCGCGCTCGGCATCTTTACGGTGCTCTGCTCGTGGAACTCGGTGGAGAAGCGCGAGAAGGAGTTCTTCTTCTACCTGCTCCTCATCCAGACCGCGATCATGGGGACGTTCCTCGCACTCGACATGTTCCTGTTCTACATGTTCTGGGAGCTGATGCTGATCCCGCTGTATTTCCTGATCGGCATCTGGGGGTCAAAGAACCGCATCTATGCCACGATCAAGTTCGTCCTCTACACGCTGTTCGGCTCCGTTCTGATGCTCGTCGCCGTCATCTGGATGTATTACAACAACGGCTACTATAACGAGGGTCTCAACGAGTGGGAAACGATTCGCACGTACAGCTACGAGGTGATGCTGGCGACGCAGGCGGGCTCCGGCGGCATCGGGACTTTCCACTCGGCGATGCTGCCGTTCCTCGCGCTCTTCCTGGCGTTTGCGATCAAGGTGCCGCTGTTTCCGCTGCACACCTGGCTGCCGGACGCGCACACGGAGGCGCCGACGGCCGGATCGGTGATCCTCGCCGGCGTGCTCCTCAAGACCGGTGGCTACGGCATGCTGCGGTTCTGCCTTCCGCTCTTCCCCGAGGCCGCCGTCGCCTTCGCCCCGCTCATCGTCTGGCTCTCGGCCATCGCCATCGTCTACGGCGCCATGACCGCCATCGTCCAGACAGACATCAAGCGGCTGGTGGCGTATAGCTCGGTGTCGCACATGGGCTTCGTGGTGCTCGGCATCTTCAGCATGAATCCGCAGGGCGTCAGTGGTGCGATCCTCCAGATGGTGAACCACGGCATTTCGACGAGCGGGCTGTTCCTCGCGGTGGGCATGCTGTACGAGCGGGCCCACACGCGCGAGATGGCAAACTTTGGCGGTCTGGCGAAGAACCTGCCGATCTTTGCGGCGCTGACGATGGTGATGGTGCTCAGCTCCGTCGGCCTTCCCGGCCTCAATGGCTTCATCGGCGAGTTCACCATCATCATGGGGTCGATGAATGTGCTGCCGATCCTGGCGGAGGCTCAGGACGAGACGACCCTCGCCGCGGCCTTCGGCATGCAAAGCTATACCTGGGTGGTGACGGTGCTCGCGGCGAGCGGCGTGATCTTCGGCGCCGTCTATCTGCTGCTGATGTACCAGAAGACCTTCTACGGCAAGCTGGACGAGGAAAAGAACGGCGGGCTGACGGATCTCGTGCCGCGGGAGTGGGCCCAGCTCGCTGTGCTGGCCGTGTTTGCCCTCTGGATCGGCCTTTATCCCAAGCCGATCTTCGACGCGATGGCCCCGGCGACGCACCAGGTGATGGCGCCCCTGGCGCGGGCGCTCGAACTGGAGGTGGAACGCCGCGTGCCGGACGCCGACGTGGCCGACCTGCCCGATGCGCTCCAGCCCTACGCCAGCAACCCCCGCGAGGTCGCCGCCGCCGCGCGCTGATCTGTCTATAGGTCTATAAAGCTGTGCGGTTCCTACACGCCCGCGAGGGGTTCCTCTCCGCGGGCGTGAATCATCTCCCGTCCCCGCCCGATGACATCCTCGTACTCCGCCAGGGTGGAGCAGCCCATGAGCTCGGTCTTCAGTTCGCGCGCGTGGGGAAAGCCCCGCATGTACTGGACGACGTGCTTGCGGTACTCGCGGAGGCCGAGACTCTCGCCCTTGCGCATGGCCATCATGGTCGCGTGACGGAGGACCGTGTCGAGGCGCTCGTCGACGGTGGGGGGCGGCGGGTCCGGCCGCCCGTCGAGCCGGGCGATGATCTCGCGGAACACCCACGGATTGCCCATGCAGCCGCGACCGATCATGACCGCGTCGGCGCCATGGTCGCGCATCAGGCGGACGGCGTCGTTGGCGGTGCGGACGTCGCCGTTGCCGATGACGGGGAGGGACACGGCCTCCTTGACGCGATTGATAATCGACCAGTCGGCCCGCCCCTTGAAGCCCTGGACGCGGGTGCGGGCGTGGATCGCGATCGCGTCCAGCCCTTCGTCCTCCGCGAGGCGCGCAATCACCATCGCCTCCTCACCAAACTTCTCCCACCCGGCCCGAAACTTCACGGTGAAGGGCACGCGGAGCGCCGCTCGGACCTTGCGGAAGATCTCGCGCACGAGATCCGGCTGGGTCATCAGCGCGCTGCCGCCGTTGCTCTTCACGACCTTGTTTACGGGGCAGCCCATGTTGAGGTCGACGATGGCGGCGCCGCCTTCCTCCAGGCGTCGGGCGGTCTCCGCCAGGTGGTCCGGGTCCGCCCCGAACAGCTGGGCGCACACGGGTCCCGGCTCCACGAACATGTCCAGGATGTTCCACGACTTGTCGCGGCCGCTACGGACCATGGCCTCGCTGCTGACCATCTGCGTATAGACGAGGTGGCATCCCTGCTCGCGGGCGAGGAGGCGCCAGGGCCGGTCGCTGATGCCGCACATGGGCGCGGGGAGGACGGGGGGCCAGACCGACAGCCCGCCAAGGCGC
>CAYQTO010000017.1:0-34915 GCA_964420455.1 uncultured Candidatus Sumerlaeota bacterium
TGGATGGCGGCGACGGGAATTTCGGCTAGGAGGTCCTCGGTGCCGCCAACGTGGTCGGCGTCCGGGTGGGTGAGGATGAGGGCATCGAGGCGTTGGACACCGCGGGAGATCAGTTGGCGGGGGAGGAGGGGGCCGGCGCTGTCGGGCCCGGCATCGACAAGGATCGCGCCGCCCGCTGGGTCGATGATCAGGATCGCGTCACCCTGGCCGACGTCGAGGAAGTAGACATCAAGGCCGTCCCTCCAGCCGGTGATGACCGGTGCCCAGACCGCGAGCCCGGCAAGGGCTGCCACCGCAGGGGCATGGCGCCAGCGCGAGGGTCGAGGCCATGAACGCCCGCGATAGCGGAACCAGCTGCCGAAGAAAACAAGCGCCAGCAAGGCCATCGAGGCCCAGGCGGGCCATGGAACTGTCGCTATGGAGGCAAAGGGAAGACGGCCGGCCGCGCCCGCGATGGCGTCCACCAGGCCGATGGGGATCGCCAACCCGCCCAGGATCGCATCGCCGGCCGCCGGCCAAAGGAAACCCGCCGCCATTCCGGCCGCCGCGTAGGACAGCAGCACGGGCAGCATGGGGAGCACGAAAACGTTGGCCGCCGGCGCGATGACGGAGACCTCGCCAAAGCGGGTGGCAAGCACCGGGGCCAGGAAGAGCTGGATGGTGGTGCTGGCGACGAAAATCTGCGCGGCTCGGATCGCCAGCGCCGACCACCACCCCCAACCTAAGGCGCGACCAAGGTGTTGCTGGATTGTGTACAGCCAGGGCGAGACGAGAAGGAGTGCCGTGACAGCGAGGAAGGACATCTGAAAGTCGACGCGCCACACCGCGCGGGGTTCGAGGAGCATGAAGGCGCTCGCGACGGTGCCCAGTGCCGACAACGGCTCGACCGGACGGCGCAGCAGATGGCGCGTTTCGTACAGGAGCAGCAGCACGACGGCGCGAAGCACCGACGGCCGAAGGCCGACCATTACGGCGAAGAAGAGAAGCACCGTCGCCAGAATGGCCAACCTCGAAAGTGGCGGCGCCCCGGCCGCATTCAGCAGGCCCAGCACGAGGAGCCCGAAGATCATCGTGTGGAGGCCGCTGACGGCGAAAAGGTGCATGAGGCCGGCGCGGCGAAAGGCGAGGCGTTGCTCGGGCGCAAGGAGGTGCGGCCGGCCGAGCGTCATCGCGACGAGGACGGCGGCGGATTCGGGGGGCAAAAGGCGGGCGATGCGGTCCTCGATGGAGTTGGCGGTGCGCTGGCCAAGACGGAGGAGCCGGGCCCAGGGAGAGATGGCGGGGTGCTCGAGGGTAACGGTCCGGCCGCGGAGAACCGCCACGGCGCCGGTGGACCGGAGCCAGTCGTCGGGATCGCCGGAAAGATCGTGGCGGGGGAGTTCGTAGAGGCCGCCGGCGGCAGTGATCCGGTCGCCCGGGACGAGTCGGCGGACCCGGGCGGTGGTGGCTTCGTCCAGCCTGCTTAGGCGGACGACGGTGGTTGCGGGGACCTGGTGGCGAGCGCCGGTGATGCCTAGGGTGGCGCCAGGGGAGAGGACCAGCGTCCATCCGGCGGCGGTCGCACGGGGAAACGCATCGAGGCGGCCTTCGATCCGGGCGAGGGGCCGGGCGCCGTCCGCGGCCGCCTCGAGAATTTCGAACCCGGCGGCCTCGCGATGGAGCAGCCAGGTCTGCTGCGCGCCCCCGATGGCAAGGCTACCCGCCGCCACGAGCGCGGGCGCCCAGCGACGGGTCCACCAACCAAACGCCGCGAGCAGGGCCGCCGCCGTGGCAAGAAACAGGAGGGCCTCCCCGCCCGTTCGGGCGAGGGCGTGGCCCGCGACTAGCCCCAATGCCACGATGACCCCCGGGCGAAACTGGGGCGGTTCCGGGCGCCAGCCCTCCTCGCTCAAACGTTCGGATACCGTCCTCACGAATCCATCCGAGTCTGTTGGACACGAAGACTCAACATGGAACGCGGTCGAGGAACGACTTCTGCATGGGAGGGTGGTAAGAGGAGCCGCCTGTGGATTTGCCCCGCCTGGATGCGTTGGCCCGACGGTGCCCTGCGTTGGTGTGGTGGCTGCTCCTCGCGGCGTGCCTTCCGCTCGCCGCCCATCCCGATACACCAGGATCGCCCATGACCTCCCACGTGGAAACCGACGCTCACGGACGCCCGATCATCCCCTCGCCGGACGTGCTGGCGACGCTGCCTTCCGACGGAGGCGAGCAATGGAACCGCCTCGTCTTCGAGCAGAGCCCCTACCTCCTGCAGCACGCTGCCAATCCGGTCGATTGGTGGCCCTGGGGCGAAGCCGCCTTCGAACGCGCCCGCGAACTCGACAAGCCTGTCTTCCTTTCCGTCGGCTACTCCACCTGCCACTGGTGCCATGTGATGGAGCGCGAGTCCTTCGAGGATCCGGAGATCGGCGCGCTCATGAACGACGCCTTCATCAACATCAAGGTCGACCGGGAAGAGCGCCCGGACATCGACAGCGTCTATATGACCGTGACACAGGCCCTGACCGGAAGCGGCGGCTGGCCCATGACAGTGCTCATGACGCCGGACAAGAAGCCCTTCTTCGCGGGTACCTACTTTCCGCGGGAGGGGCGGTATGGCCGACCCGGCATGGCCGAGCTGGTGCCGTATATCTCCAACATGTGGAAGACCGAGCGGGAGAAGCTGACGGGAAGCGCGGACCAGATCGTGGAGCAGTTGGGAAAGCTGACCGGTGGGTTCCCGGGGGGCGCCCTCGAGGAGGAGATCCTCCGCAAGGCTTTCGAAGAGTTCCGCGACCGGTTCGACGGCGTGCGGGGGGGCTTTGGTGACCGACCCAAGTTTCCCACTCCCCACAACCTTTCGTTTCTGCTCCGCTATCACGCGCGGACCGGCGACGCCGAGGCCCTCGCCATGGTCACCACAACGCTGACCAAGATGCGTCTCGGCGGCATCTTCGACCACGTCGGCTTTGGCTTCCATCGCTACTCCACCGACGGCTACTGGCTCCTGCCCCACTTTGAAAAGATGCTTTATGACCAGGCGATGCTTACGATCGCCTACACCGAGGCGTACCAGGTCACCGGTGATCCCCTGTATCGGCAAACGGTGGACGAGATTGTGGCCTACGTGCTGCGTGACATGACCTCGGAGGAGGGGGGCTTCTACAGCGCGGAGGACGCGGACAGCGAGGGCGAGGAGGGCAAATTCTATGTGTGGACGACGGAGGAGGTGCTGGAGATTCTGGGCGAGGACCTGGGACGCGTCTATACGGAGGTGTACCAGTTTGACGAGGAGGGGAACTTTCGGGAGGAGAAGACAGGCCAGCTGACCGGGGCGAACATTCCCCACCTGCGGCGCCCAGTGGAGGAAGTCGCGAAACAGCGCGGGGTGACTCCCGAGGAGTTGCAGGCCCGGCTCGAGGAAGCACGCCAGAAATTATTCGCCGTGCGCGAGGAGCGGGTGCACCCGCTCAAGGACGACAAGATTCTGACGGACTGGAATGGGTTGATGATCGCGGCGCTGGCGAAGGCGGGTGCCGGCCTCGGCCGCGAGGACTACCTGGACGCGGCGCGGCGTGCGGCGGACTTCGTTCTCGAGAAGCTCCGCACGGACGAGGGGCGGCTGCTCAAGCGCTATCGCCGCGGAGAGGCCGGACTGCCCGCCCATCTGGAGGACTATGCGTACTTCTCCTGGGCGCTTCTGGAACTCCACCAGGCGACGGGCGACCTGCGCTATCTCGAGGAAGCGCGCCGCACCGTCGACCTCATGATCGACCTCCACTATGACGACGAGGCTGGGGCGTTCTTCCTGACGGCGGACGATGGGGAGAAACTGATTGTCCGGGCGAAGGAGGCGTATGACGGCGCCCAGCCGTCGGGGAACTCAGTGGCGGCGCACGTGCTGGCGCGGCTCGGCCGGCTGTTGGCCAACGAGGAGTACGAGAAGCGGGCCGACGCCACCGTCCGCGCCTTCTCTGGCATCATCGAACGCGGACCCTCGCAGTTCGCCTACATGCTCCACACGGTGGACTTCCTCGTGGGGCCGAGTCACGAGCTGGTGATCACCGGCCCTGCAGACGGTGCGTTCCGCCAGGCGCTGCAGCGGCGGTTCGTGCCGAATCTCGTGCTGATCACGAAGCCGGAGGCAGAAGGGGAAAGGGCGGTTGCGCTCGCGCCCTACCTCGAGCATCACCACGCCCTCGACGGCCAGCCGACCGCCTATCTCTGCCGGAACTACGCGTGTGAACAGCCGACCACAGACCCCGAGGTCCTCCTGTCGAAGTTGCCAGCGCCCCCCGCACCCTAGGGGGGGATCGTGAAGGCGCTGGTGACCGGCGCGACCGGGTTTGTCGGCAGCCACCTGTGCGACCGTTTGGTGGCGGAGGGGCACGAGGTGATCGCGCTGGCCCGTGCCTCGAGCAGGACCAGCCACCTGGAAAAGCCGGGCGTGACGGTGTTGCGGGGGGGGCTCGATGATCCGTCTGCGTATAGACAGATCGCGGCCGGGTTGGATGTCGTCTTTCATCTGGCGGGCCTGACGAAGGCGCTGGAGCCGAAAGAATTCGTGACGGTGAACGCGCGGATGACGGCCGCGTTTGTTTCCGGCCTGGCCGAGGCGGGTTTCTGCGGGCGCCTGGTGAATCTGAGCAGCCTGGCGGCGGGCGGACCGGCAGGCGGGCCAAACGCATTTCGCCGGATGGACGATGGTGATTCACCGGTGAGCGATTATGGAAGGAGCAAGCTGGCGGGGGAGCACGCGGTAAAGGCGCGGCTCAAGCCACCGGCAACATGGACGGTCCTGCGGCCGGGGGCAATCTACGGCCCCCGCGAGCGGGACATCTATGAGATCCTGCGTCTGATCAACGGACTTGGCGTCGCCGTCCGGGTGGGCCCGGGGGTCGTGACACAGATGACGCATGTGGACGACGTGGTATCCGCGATGATGCTGGCAGGGTGCGCGACAGAGGCCGCGGGAAAGACGTATTACGTGGTTGAGGCGACGCCGTGGAGCTTCGACGAGGTGATCGAACTGGTGGGCAGGGTGCTTGGGCGGCGGGTGCGGGTGCTGGGGGCGTCGGAGAAGTTGGCGGGGCGGCTCGCGGCGATTCTTGAACGGGTGGGCCGATGGCGGGGCAAGCCGGTGTCCCCGCTTTCGCGAGACAAGTTGGCGGAGCTCGGCGGGCGCTATTGGGTGGCGGATGCGTCACCCCTGGAGGAGGAACTTGGATGGCGGGTGCGCTGGCGGCTGGAGGAAGGCCTGGCGGCGACCGTCGAGTGGTATAGACAGGAAGGCTGGTTGTAGGGTCTGCGTTGTTGCTTACAGCGCCGGGAGCTGGAGACGCTCGACAGAAGTCCGGGTGGCTTCGCGGAGTTCGGGGGCGGTCTTCTCGAAGGGTTCGAGGCTGACGGAAAGGCGTTCGGCGAGGCGCTCCAGGGCGGCGCGGGAATGTTCGGTGTGGTCGGCGCGGGTGCCCGCCTGGGCCTGGAGGTGAGCGGGCAGGGGGCGACGGTGGATGAGGGCGAAGACGATGTTTTGCGCCTCCCAATGGTCTGCCTGGAGGCGAAGGAGGTCAAAGGCGTCGAGGAGGGCCTGGGCACGGTCGCACGCGGCTTGGGAAGGATTGAGAGCCAACCGGTAGAGCAACGTACGGAATGCCTGCGAGAGGGGGTGTCCGATTTCGCTGCCGCCAAATCGGATCCCAAGGCGGTTGATCTCCCGGGCGAGGTCGAGCAGGTCCTCGGACCCACCGCTGGTCATGAAGATGCCGAGTTCCTCGATGAATCGATTGCGGAGCACAAACTCGGCGGCGGCCACAAAGCTGCGAGGGAGCGGGGCGCCGATCTCGAGAAGGTAATCCATGAACTTGCGGTTCTCGGAGTAGATCGCCTCGATGGTGTTGTCGAAGCGTTGGAAGGTGACGTTGGTGATGCGCCGCAGCAGGGCCTCGCGGCCTTCGCTGAAGAGGTGGTTCACCGAATAGTAGTTCCTGCCGAAGTACTCGTCGATGACGCGGACGAGGTCGGTCATGGAGCGCTTGTGGTAGGTGGTGAAGAGTTCCTCGCGGAGCTTTTCGAAAGTGGTGTAGCCAAGCTGGCCGGAGATGCTGCAGCGGAAGTCGTGGCCGCCAAAGTGAAGGACGACCGCGGTGGCATCCATGGATTCCCCGTCGATGAGGGAGAGGGCGTTTACCCGGCTGAGCTTGAGGCGGGTGGTGCCGAAGGAGGAGGTCTCGGTGTCGCGCTCGCTGAGCTCGTAGCAGAAGAGGCGTCGGTAGCCTTCCTCCTGCTCGACGTCGAAGCGTGTCAGGACGTAGTGGGCGACGACGCGCTCGAGGTCGACGATGTTCGGCTTCACGAATCTGCGATAGCACTCGGCGGCGTTGCCGAATTCGGGGATGTTGCTCGGGCATTTCTCGAGCATCTCGAGAAAATCCATCTCGAGGTAGGGATGGAAGGGCTGCAGGAGCTGAATGAGGCGGCCGGCGTACTTGAGGTTCTGGACGGTTTCGATGCCGGAAACCTCGTCGAAGAACCAGGCGCAGCTGGTAAAGAGGAGCTGGGAGACGCGCATCATCTCCATGAGGCGCATGACCTCGAGCTGGCGCTCGCGGATGTCGGGGGTGCGGGCCTCGCTGGCCATGAACTCCCGAAAGGCCTCCAGCTTGTTGTTGAGAAGGACCCGGATGTAGCGTTCCAGGGCGTGGTCGGGATGGCGAAAGTAGGTGCCCGCCTCGGATGTATAGACGTCCTCGGCCTTGTCGGCGAGGTATCGGAACGCCTCGCGCAGGGGCTTGCGCCATCTCTGGTGCCAGCCGTCATGCATGCCTGAGTTGCAGCCGCAGTCGGCGCGCCAGCGTTCGACGCCGTGGACACAGGACCAGGAGGAGGGCTCCCAGATTTGCACTTCGTGGGTGGGCTCGTGGGTGGCGAGGAACTCGCCGTAATTCGTCAGCGTGGCAAGACCATCGCGTTCTATGATGTGAAGGGCGTAGGCGAGGGCCATCTCGCCGTGACGGTGGTGGTGGCCGTAGGACTCGCCGTCGGTGGCGATGCTGACGAGTTGGTCCCAGGTGCGCTCTCCATTGAAACCCTGCATCATGCGGTTGGCGAAGGTGTTGGCGTCGTTGAGGAGCCCCTCGAAGGCGATGGCCTGGCTGATGGGCCCGTCATAGAAGAAGAGGACGATGGACTGGCCCCCGGGCAGCTCGCAGTGGTAGAGGCGGGTCGGGTCGATGCGGTCTCCCTCGACCGACAACCAATCGGGTTGATCGGCATTTCTGCCGGGTGAGAGGGGCCGGATACGCCGACCCTGGCGGGGGGCGAGGATGGTGAACCGAATCCCACAATCCGCGAGGTGGCGCAGTGTGTCGACGTCCGCGGCACACTCGGGCAGCCACATTCCCTCGGGGTCGCGGCCAAAGCGCTCTCGAAAGTCCTCGAGGCCCCACACGACCTGAATTCGTTTTTCCCGGTCCGTTCCGAGCGGCAGGATTGTATGATTGTACGCTTGGGCGAGGGCATTTCCATGGCCCCCCCGCAACCGGGCCGAGACCCGGTCCGCCTCGATGATGTCCTCGTAGACGTCCGGCCGCTCGGTCTCGAGCCAGCCGAGCAGAGTCGGCCCGAAGTTAAAGCTGATCTTGATGAAGTTGTTTCGGATATCGAGGATCTTGCGATCCCAGGTCGAGATGCGGGCGGCCGTGTTGGGGCCATAGCACTCGTTGGTGATGCGCTCGTTCCAGTTGTGAAAGGGATAGGCGGAGGGCTGACGTTCGACAGCTTCGAGCCAGGGGTTCTCACGGGGCGGTTGGTAGAAGTGACCGTGGACGCAGAGGAAGCCGTTCTGCGCCCGGGCTGAGCGGTGATCCGCGGATTCGATCATAAGGGCCACTAAATGGGGACAGGCCGGTGGGGATCAAGGCAAGTCGCCCCGGGCTCGGTCCACCCGCGATCAAGCGCCCCCATCAACGCGGTCAGAGCTGGAGCAGGTTCTCGTTGATAATCTTCTCGAGTTCCTGCTCCGCCTCGAGCGTATCGCCCATCTCGAGATGAATCTCGACGAGCAGGCGGCGCAGTGCGCTTTTGAGGGGTTGCGTAGGTGTCCGCGGGGCAAGCTTCTGGAGCGTGTCGACTGCCTCGCGGAGGTTCCCCTCGTCGCGCTTGAGCTGCACCAGTTGCACCGCGGAAAGGTAGATCGACGCCTCCGGGTCTTCCTCGGCCTTGAGGCTTTCCAGATGCTCGTTGGTCCAGTGGGGTGTGTCGACGAGATAGACGCGTTCCTCGCGGACGGTTGAGGCCTCGGCGGTGGGGGCGTCCCCGCGGCCGTTTTGGGCGGACAGGAGCCCCCCGGTCCCGATCACGACTCCGAGCCCCAGGCCGGCGATGGCGAGCAGTTGCTTCCTCATGGCGGTGATCCTCCGCAGGGAATAGACGGGCCGGCTGCTGGTCAAACCCGCTTCTTTTTGTTTCGTGCGTAATCCGCGAAGATGAACTTCCCGAGCGAGTCGAGGCTCGTATAGTACGCGCGTCCCTTGTTTGCCTGCGTCATCTTGTCGACGAAGTCCTGCAGGTAGGGGTCCGAGGCGATCATGAAGGTCGTGATCGTGATGCCCTTGCGGCGCAAGTGGGACGCTTCGTTGACGGTCTGCGCGACGATCTTGGGGTCGAGCCCAAAGGGGTTCTTGTACAGTTCCCCTGCCTCCCAGATGACCGAGGGCTTGCCGTCGGTGATCATGAAGACCTGCTTGTTGATCTGTTTGCGGCGTTGGAGAATCTTGAGGGCGGCCTGCAAACCGGCTTTGGTGTTGGTATGGTACGGGCCCCAACTGATGCGGGGGAGCTGGTCAAGCTCTACGGGGATCGCGTCGTCGCCAAAGAGCACCACATCGATGACGTCCTTGGGGTACCGTTGCTGGATGTACTCGACAAGGGCCATGGCGACCTTCTTTGCCGGGGTAATCCGATCCTCGCCGTAGAGCACCATGGAGTGGGAGATGTCGATGAGGATGACGGTGGCGCAGGAGGTGAGGTGCTCACGTTCGTGGGTCTCGAGGTCGTCCTCGGTCATGAGGAACTCGTCGAAGCCGGACCGCCGCAGGGCGTTGCCAATGGAACTGACGAAGTTCACGTCCTGGATGGAATCGCCGAACTCGTAGGGGCGTGTTTCGGGGAGTTGTTCGCCGCCGGTTCCGGCGCGGTTGACCGGGTGATTTCCGGAGGCGTCCTTCTTGAGATCGGCAAAGATTTCCTCGAAGGCGGCGCGTTGGATTTCGCGGTCGGCCTTTCGGGTGGCGGCGAAACCGGGCCCACCGCGGCCCTCTCCCGGGCCGCCACCGGGCTTCCTCTCCAGGAGACCCTCGTCCTCCAGGTAGTCGCGGAACTCCTCGAAGCTCATGTCGAGCGCCTGCTCGAGATTGTTCGCCTCCCAAAGGTTCTCCATGTACTTAAGGGCACGATTCACGTCGCCGGAGGCCCGGTTCAACAGGTCCAGAAAGAGGCTGGTCAGCTTCTTGAGATTGATCTCCCGCGTCGTATTTGGGTCGAATTTCTCGAATCGGAATTCCATGGCACCAAGCCTGTCTACCGGATGAGCAGTATGATAAGCAAAGACCGGGTCATGGCAATCGCGGGTTGGCGCCAGCCGATGGCAGGGGAGGTGCACTCATGGGAATTCAGGGGATAACCGCTCGGCGGGGCCGATCGAACGCCATGTTTGTCGCGGTGTTTGGCGGTATCTTGGCGATTTGCATCGGGGTGCTGCTGCTGTCGCGCCAACAGGGGGCTGATGGCGCGGGGGTGGGAAGCGATGTGGCCGCGAGGACGCCCTCAGACCGGCCAACGCCACTGGTCGACCGGGAACGGCAAGGGGAGGCCGCCGAGGATGAGCCGTCGGCCGTGACCGCGGCCGCTATTGAAACCGCAAATTGGCGGCTCCACGGTCGCGTCCTTGCGGAAGTGGATGGAACGCCCATTGGGGGCGCCCAGGTTCTCCTGTTCATCGATCCCCGGGGCAGCTTCAGCACGCCGTCCCAACGGGTGACGGCGGATCCAGCAGGGGAGTTTGAGTTCCTTCTTCCGCGCTCGACCCCCTTCAGCGAGGCGATGGTGCTGGGGGCACGCGCGCCCGGATATGCGGCATGGCTTGAATTGGTCGAGCGGGCGGGAGCGGACCGGCTCCCGCGGGAAACGCGGCGGGATATTACCCTCGTGCCCGCGTCCACCCTCGAGGGCATTGTCCAGACACCCGACGGGACACCAGTCCGCGCGGCAACCGTTGGCCTGTATGCCAGGGGCGACTGGACCGGCCTGCGTAGCGACGATTTCTTTCAAATGTTCCCGGCGGTTGAAACGGACTCGGCGGGCCGGTTTCGAATCGAGGACGCTCCCAACGGGGGGCAGACTGCGGTGCTGGCGGAGAAAATGGGCTTTCTGCCCGCCATGGAGGAGATCGGCCTTCCCGCCGGCGGTCTGGTGGTCCTGACCATGCGGCCCGGCGAGGCGCGCATTCGCGGCCGTGTCATCAACGGCGAGGGCGCCCCGATTCCCAACCTCCCCGTCAAGGCGATCCACATGCGCGAGGGGTCGCGCCCCTCCTTCGACTACCCCCGCCAACCGCCCAACACCAACGAGATCTACACAAGCACCGACGAGGTGGGCGAATATGCCTTTGACGCGCTCCTGGCGGGGTGGACCGGGGTCATTGCGGGACACGGTCAGCCCGTGGGCTCGTCGAGCGGTGAAGTTCTCTTCCTCGACAAGGGAGACGACAAGTCACTCACGATCCGCATCCCGGGACCTTACGACTTCGAAGGGATCGTTGTCGACCGCGAGACCGAAGCACCGATTCCCGGAGTTCGCGTGACCACATCGAATCCTGGGGACACGGCCTATAGGCCGCCCGCGGCCAAGAATTCCTCCGTTGGGCCACGAGAGACCGTTACCGGGCTGGATGGAGCATTCACCCTGCCCATCGATCATACGGTGGAAATGGATCTGGGACAGGCGGCAGTGTTCCGCTTCCTTCTGCCGGAGCCCTATGCCCTCGCAGCGGACCACTGGCAAGCCCGGGGCGCCGACGAGGATGTCCCCGATGACACGCCGGACATCTTCCGCTTTCGCAAGGCGCGGACGCTGGCGGGCGTCGTGGTTGACGATGCAGGTACACCGGTCTCCGGGGCACAGGTCTGGGCCGGACGCCAGACCCGCTGGTCCCTCGTCCGCGAGGACCAGATTCCTGCCGTGACGACGGGAGGGGATGGACGATTTGCGCTTCGCCAGGCGAACGCTCGTGAGCTTGTCCTCGTGGCCGAGTCCGGCGGGGCGAGAGGACAGATCATCGTCGAGCGGCCCCTGGATGACGCTGACGACCTGAAGATCGTGCTGGAGGGGGGCCTTGGCGCCATCGTGGGCCGGGTCACGATCGATGGCGGAGCTCCGCTCGCTCCGTTCGAGATTCGGGCGATTTCCACAACCCGCAGTGGGGATCCGCCGCCCACGGCCATCTCCGATGCCGCGACCGGGGACTTCCGCTTCGAGGAGATCCCCGCAGGGGCGTACCTCGTGCGGGTGGAGGACCTTTCCCGGGAATTGACCCAGGGATGGGGGACCCGGGCGGAGGTTGTCGCGGGCAGGGACTCGGAGGAGGTGATCCTCGACCTGAGGTCGGCGGAACCCTTCGAGGGAACGGTGGTAAACGAGGACGGGTTGCCGGTCGTGGGCGCGGAGGTTTTGGAGGCGCGGCGCCTCCGCGGCCCCGGCGCCAACCGTGTCTATACGGATGGAACGGGGCTCTTTCGCCTCTCGGTCGAAGTACCCGAGGACGGGGGGCTTCACCGTCTGGTCATCCGGCACGACGAATACGAGGAACTGATCACCGAGGGGTATCTTCTTGAGGAAAGCCCCGTCGAGATTGTTCTGAAGCGCCGCGGTGGCCTGCGATTCACTGTCCGCACAGAGTCCGGCCGCATACCCGCCAACATCGACTATACGATTTCCCGTCCGCGCAGCCAGATGGGCCGCGACGACGTCAACTTTATCCAGCGGACCGCCTTCGAGGTCGCTTACCCGATCGAGGAGCCGGTGACCACCGGCGACTATACGATCGACGTCTTCGAGATTGACGGCACCGGCGAGCGGACCGGCCTGAAGGGCGATGCCTCGTTCACCGCGGTGCCGGGCAAGACCACCGATGTGGAAGTAATCCTGGAGGACGGGGCCCGGCTCGCGGGCCGCGTCGTGACGCCCGACGGCGACGGCATCGCGGACGCGGAAGTGACCCTTGTCTATACAAATCGAACGGTCGGGGGGAGTTGGCGCCGGCTCGAACGGGCGGAAACGACGTCCGGCGAGGACGGCTCCTTCGAATTTGCCGGGCTGCTTGCAGGGGAAATCCGACTCGAGGCGGAAAAGGCACCGCTCGTGCTCGTCGAGCCGGTCGAGCTGGAATCGTGGAATGCAGCGCCGGAGCAGGGTGTGGAGATCGTGCTGGGCGGGGGGGCGGTTCTCGCAGGCCGGGTCATCGACGTGGAGGGCGATCCCTTCACCGGGGCACGGGTGGTGGTCGGGTCGGTGAACGAAGCGCGGCGTGGCCGGGATGGGCAGGGCGCCGCGGTCATCTCCGACTCGGAAGAGTACCGGATCGAAGGACTGCGTCCCGGCCGGGAATCGGTGATCCTCCGCGGGCCCTCCGGGGACATTCTGAAGGCGGAACCCATTGAGCTCGAAAACGCTGAGACGACGACGCTCGATTTTGATTTCACCGGCATGGTTGCCATTTCGGGCAGGGCGCTCCGTGGCAGTCGCGACCTCGGACGGAGCGGATTGACCATGGTGTTCGAGCCGCTTGATCCCGGCCCGGAGCCCGTCCTCGTGCTGACCGACGCCTCCAGCGCGTTCGAGTCGCGGGTGCTGCCCGGCACGTATGCCATTCTCGTCCAGTCGCCCGGCCGCAATGTCACTGCGGACACGGGCATGGAGGTGACCGTTGATCCCCGCCCCCTCCGGCAGGAGGTGAACCTTTCGCTCCAGCTCGTCGATCTCGAGGCGGTCATCGTTCCCCTTCCAGGCGAGAACATCCTGCCCGGCGAGCTGACCTATACCCACCGCAACGAGCGCGGGCGCGAAATGACGAGCACCTTCACCTGGCGGAGCGACCGATTCTCGATCGGGAACCAGCCGCTAGGCTCCTGCCGCGCGATATTCGTCGACATCGAGGGGCGGCGATACGTGTCGGACTGGCACCCGGTTGCACCGGGCACGGGCATTGTCACTCTGGTCCCCGAGGAGTTCGCCGGTGGCTGATCGCGAGCAAAGGCCTTGACAAGGCGCAGACTCGCGGGTGGGCTACCAGGCCGCCGGTCAACCGGCAAGACCACATGATGACAACCACACGAGGATCCAGTTGAATGGCATCAAAGTGCATTATCGCCCGGAACAAGAAGCGCCAGCGCCTGAACGACAAGTATGAGGCCCGTCGCAAGGAACTGAAGACGCTCATCAAGAATGAGAACGCCGACCCGGACGAGCGCATGGAAGCCTTCATGAAGCTCCAAAAGCTTCCCCGCAACAGCGCCCGGGTGCGCTACCGCAAGCGCTGCATGCTGACCGGCCGCAGCCGCGGCAACCTTTCCTACTTCGGCCTCTGCCGCAACGAGTTCCGGCGCCTCGCCCACGAGGGGCAGCTTGTAGGCGTGACCAAGTCCAGCTGGTAAGCCGTTCCGCCCCAACGGTTTGCATGTGCGCCCCGGAAATTCCGGGGCGCACTTCATTTTGCGAGGTTGGTTGTCGGGCTTTCTCTTTGACATCCTCGGGGGCGGGTCCTCATGTTGCCCCATAGCCGAACGACGTCTGTCGGAGAGACCGGGTAACCGGCGCCGAAGGGGTAAGCGCTCCCAGCAAACTCTCAGGCAAAAGGACGACAGACCGACGGCCCTCTGGAGAGCGGTCGCCCCTCAGGGTGACCCACCGAAGGAGCAACCGCAGTTTCTGCTGCGGCCATCTCTCAGGTTCGAGGACAGAGTGGGAGCGAACCCGCCATGCCTGCCGGCTGGCCACGGACGCTTCCATGACCCAACCAGACGCCACCCTCCAGCAAACCCCGCTCATTGAGGCCCACCGTCGGGCAGGGGCACGCCTTGTCCCCTTCGCCGGATGGGAGATGCCGCTTTCCTACTCGGGGCAACTCGAGGAGCATCAGGCAGTCCGCGAACGCGTGGGGATTTTCGACGTCTCCCACATGGGGGAAGTCCGCGTGCGGGGTCCGCAGGCACTGGCCTTCCTCCAGCACCTCGTCCCCGGCAATGTCGGCGGCCTTCCCGTGGGCAAGGGGCGCTATACACAACTTTGCAATGAGCGGGGGGGCGTCATCGACGACCTCATCGTCTCCCGGCTTGCCGAGGACGAATTCTTCGCGGTCGTCAACGCCTCCAGGCGGGATGTGGACATGGCGTGGATTCGAAGGCAGGCAACCGCCCTTGGATTCACGGACCTGGTAATCACCGACGAGTCCGTCGATTGGGCGATGATCGCCATCCAGGGGCCGGCGGCGCTGGAACTCCTGGAGGATCTTCTTCCCGGTACCGGTTGGTGCTCTACCGCTCCGTTCACCATGCACCCCTTCGATCATGACGGACGGCCACATCTGCTTTCGCGGACGGGATATACGGGCGAGTCGGGGGCGGAGCTGCTTTGTCCGGCGACGCTGGCGGAGCCCTGGTGGATCACGCTGCTGGACGCGGGTGGGGTGCCCTGTGGCCTTGCCGCCCGCGATTCGCTGCGGCTCGAGGCCGGGTACTGCCTGTATGGCAACGATCTGGACGAAGAGACAACACCGCTGGAGGCGGGGCTCGGGTGGTCGGTGGGGTGGAAGAAGCCCGAGCGGTTTGTCGGGCGCGATGTGCTGGAGAAGCAGAAGGCGGAGGGCGCGCCCCGGCGCCTGGTGGGGCTGAAGAACGACACGCGGCGCCCGCTGCGCCCCGGCGACCGCGTGCTGCATGATGGTCAACCGGTCGGTGATGTCCGCAGTGGCGGTTTCTCGCCCGGAAGGAGTTGCGGAATCGCGCTGGCCTACGTGTCGGCGGCGGTCCCGGCCGATGCTGCCCTGGAAATTGAATCGCGCGGCCGTACCCATCGGGTCGTGCAGACCCGCCCCCCCTTTGCAAAGACGGGCCTTAATCCCTGAAGACGAAAAGGAAACCAACCATGTCCCACGAGAAATACTTATATACAAAGTCCCACGAGTGGATCGAGCCCGAGGGGGACGTCCGCCTGGTGGGCATCAGCGACCACGCCCAGCACCAGCTTGGCGACATCGTTTTCGTCGAGGTGCCGGAGGTTGGCAAGAAGGTGGCGAAAGGAGATGAACTGCTGGTGGTTGAGTCGCCGAAGGCCGCCGCCGAGGTCTACGCGCCCATGTCGGGCGAGGTCGTGGAAGTGAACGAGGCGCTCGAGGCGGAGCCGGGAACGATCAACCAGGGCCCCTACGGCGATGGGTGGCTGGTGAAGCTCAAGGTCACCAACCCTGACGAGTCGGGCGAACTGCTCGCCCACGACGACTACCTCAAGCTGGTGGAAGGATGACCCATGGCGTATACACCGCATACGGCAAGTGACGTTCAGGAGATGCTCGAAGCGATCGGCGCCGGTTCCGTCGACGAGCTGTTCCGTGACATCCCCGAACAATTGCGGCTCAAGGAGCCGCTCGACTTTCCGGCCCACACGGAGCACGAGGTCGAAACCTACTTCAGCGAGCGGGCATCGGAAAACCGCGTCTATCCGGCGGGTCGTTGCTTCCTCGGCGCAGGCGCCTACCAGCACTTCATTCCCGCGGCGGTGCCCTATATCGCCTCGCGCGGCGAGTTCATGACCTGCTATACGCCCTACCAGGCGGAGGTCAGCCAAGGCACGCTGCAGGTCATCTTCGAGTTCCAGTCGCACATCTGCGCGCTGACCGGTCTCGAGGTCGCCAATGCCTCGATGTATGATGGGGCGACGGCCCTCGCCGAAGCCCTGACAATGGCAGTTCGCGAGAAGCGAAAGCCGCGGGTGTACCTTCCCGAACTGCTGCATCCCGATTATCGCAAGGTCTGCGAGGCGTTCCTCCGGGAGGTGGATGTGGAAATCCGGACCATTCCTGCGGCCGGTGCCCGGACCGACTGGCTGGCGGCGGAGGCGGATCTCGAGGAGGCGTCCGCCGTTGTCGTGGCGACACCGAATGCACTCGGTGGGCTCGAGGAGGGGGCGGCGGCCCGCGACCTGGCGGACAAGGCCAAGGCCCTGCTCGTGGCGTGTGTGAACCCGACCTCGCTGGCGGTTCTTGCGCCGCCGGCCGATTACGGTGCGGACATCGCCGTTGGCGAGGCCCAGCCCCTGGGGATCCCCCTCAGCTTTGGCGGCCCGTATGCAGGGTTCTTTGCCGCACGCAAGGCGCTCATCCGAAAAATGCCCGGCCGAATCGTTGGCCAGACGAAAGACAAGGATGGTAAGGAGGGATTCGTGCTGACGCTCCAAACTCGCGAGCAGCACATCCGTCGCGACAAGGCCACCTCGAATATTTGCACAAACCAAGGTCTTTTTGCACTGATGGCCACGGCCTATCTGACCCTGCTGGGGCGGGAAGGGCTGACAGAGGTGGCGGAGACCAGCCTCGCCCGGACTCAGGAACTTGCCGAAGGTCTTGTGGAAACCTGTGGCTGCTCGCTTTACGACACCTCCACCCCCTACTTCCACGAAGTGCCGGTGGTGCTTCCGATGGACGCGGAAAGCTTTCTTGCGGAGATGAAGGAGGAGGCGGGAATCCTCGCGGGCTGGCCGCTGGTCCGCTGGTATCCGAATCTGGCGGAAGCCAAACAGGTTCTGCTTGTTTGCTGCACGGAGGTCGTGTCTAGCATGGCGCTGCGCCGATACCTAGACGCCGCACGGAATGTCTTGGAAAAAGCCGGGGTACCCCATGCGAGCAATGTCTAGGACTACCTGAATTATCGGGTGTGTGAACATGGACATGGAAGCCTTCCTCCGCGAGATTGATGATGTGCTGGGCGAGACCCCAGAAGGTGTCCCCATTTACATGGTCCGCCGTTCGGAACCGGCGGGCGACGGAGTCTACTATGAGAAGATGACCCGTTTCGCGAGCGCCATCGAGCGGCTGGCGCCCGCGAAGTCCATCTATCGCTCCATGGCGGACCGGGTTCTGAAGCTTCACGACCCGCCCAAGAACACGCGCCAGACGATGGAACGTCTCAAGGCGGTCCTCCTCGCCCTCAAGGAAGACGTATCGGAACGCCATCTCCGCACGACGGAAGAAATCATCCACAGCGACATCCTGACGGACTTCCTCGAGATGGCGCAGCGGCTCGTAAACGATGGCTTCAAGGATCCCGCCGCAACGATCGCCGGGGCGGTCCTCGCCGAGCACCTCCGCCGCCTTTGCATGAAGTTCGACATCCCCATGACGACTGGCTACAAGGGCGAGCAAATCCCCAAGAAGGTGGGGGAGATGAGCGAGGAGCTACTTACGGCAGGCGTGCTCGAGAAGGCGGACTACCGCAACGTGAGCGCTTGGGACGATACCCGCAAGAAGGCGCTCCTCGGCGAGTCCGCCGAATTTACCAAGGAACAGGTGCTCAACTTGATCAGCGGGCTGCGGGACTTCGTGACGAGGTTCCCGGCCTGACCCTCGACGAACAAAGGACGTTTATGCTGCAAGCGACACTGCCGTTGATCCAGGACCTTTCCAGCCCGGGCCGCCGTGGGGTGCTGCCCCCGGCCGCGGACTCGGAAGAACGCCGGTCCGCCAAGGCCCGCATCCCCGCAAACCTCCGCCGCAAAACGGCGCCTCAACTGCCCGAGGTCAGCGAGCTCGACGGCATCCGCCACTTCACGCGCATGAGTCAAAAGAACTACTCGATCGACGCCCAGTTCTACCCGCTGGGCTCCTGCACGATGAAGTACAACCCGCGGCTGAATGAAAAGATGGCCGCCATGCCCGGGCTGACGCAGTTGCACCCGCTCCAGGACGATGCGGATACGCAGGGATTCCTGCGGATCTACCACGATCTTCAGGAGATCCTGAAGGAGGTGCTCGGGCTGGGTGCGGTGACGCTCGCTCCCGCTGCCGGAGCCCAGGGCGAGTTTACCGGAATGGCGATCATCCGCGCCTGGCACCGTGCGCACAACACCGGCAAGGACGAGGTGATCGTTCCCGACGCGGCCCACGGGACGAATCCCGCCAGCGCGGTCCTGGCCGGATTCAAGGTCCGCGAAGTCAAGAGCAGCGCCGAAGGCCTCGTGGACATGGATTCACTCCGAGAGGCGATCAACGAGCGCACCGCCGGCATCATGCTGACGAATCCGAATACCTGCGGCCTGTTCGAGCGGGACATTCAGGAAATCGCGCGGCTGATCCACGAGGCGGGCGGGCTCCTGTACTACGATGGGGCGAACCTGAACGCGATCGTAGGGCGCTCGCGCCCCGGCGACATGGGCTTTGATGTCGTCCACATGAACCTGCACAAGACGTTCAGCACGCCCCACGGTGGGGGAGGACCGGGCTCGGGCCCCGTGGGTGTGGCGGCGCATCTCGCACCCTTCCTTCCAAAGCCCCACGTTCGCAAGGAAGCCGACGGCTCCTATGCGTTCTACGAGCCCGAGGCCTCCATCGGCAAGGTGCTCGCCTACCACGGAAACGCCGGGGTCGTGGCGCGGGCGCTCTCCTATGCCCTCAGCCAAGGCGGCCAAGGCCTGTGGGACGTCGCCACATATGCGACCCTGAATGCGAACTACGTCCTGAACCAGTTGCCCGAGGTTTTCGAGAAGCCGTTCGGCGCGCTGTGCAAGCATGAGGCGCTGGTCACCATCCGCAAAGCCGAGAAGCAACACGGCGTGAAGGCCTTCGACGTGGCCAAGCGGCTGCTCGACTTGGGCTATCACGCGCCGACGATCTACTTTCCGCTGCTTGTTCCGGAGTGTTTCCTGATCGAGCCGACGGAGACCGAGTCCAAGGAGACGCTCGACCGGTTCCTCGAGGCGATGAGGCAGATCGCGCGGGAGATCGAGGAGAACCCGGAGGGCTTGAAGCACTCGCCCCATGACCTCCCGACCGGTCGGCTCGACGAGGCCGCCGCAGCGAAGGAACTGAACGTCTGTTGCCGCTGGGACCCGGAACCGGCCGCCGGCTGACACAACCCACAATTACCCGCGACGCATTTCCCCCACCCGGTGGCGACTTGACACCCCGCGCCACCGGGTGCTGGCGTTCGCAGGTCATTCGTGACATCCACCAAAGGGGTCTTCCATGACGGTTACAGTTGATCGCGAGCTGCTCCGGCGGCTCGCCAATACAGTGCGCGGGCTCTCCATCGACGGCGTCCAGGCGGCCAACAGCGGGCACCCGGGGCTGCCTCTCGGCACCGCCGACTTCGCGGTCACGCTTTGGTATCATTTCCTTCGCTACAACCCCGATGACCCCGCCTGGCCCGGGCGGGACAAGTTCATTCTCTCCGCCGGCCACGGCTCGATGCTCGTTTACTCCCTCATGCACCTCGCCGGGTACGATCTCCCGATTGAAGAACTGAAGAATTTCCGCCAGTTCGGCAGCAAGACCCCCGGCCACCCGGAGAACCACCTCCTTCCGGGAATCGAGATGGCCACCGGCCCCCTCGGGCAGGGCTTCGCCACGGCAGTCGGCTTTGCCATGGCGGACCGGCTCGCGGCCGCACGCGTCCACCGTGACGGGTTTCAGCCGTTCCAAAGCTTTGTCTATACACTTTGCTCCGACGGCGACCTGATGGAAGGCGTTGCGCAGGAGGCCGCCTCCTTCGCCGGCCACATGAAACTCGGCAACCTGATCTATCTCTACGACGACAACGACATCTCCCTCGATGGCCCCACGGACCTGACCTTCAACAGGGAAGACACGGCGAAGAAGTACGAGGCCATGGGCTTCCAGGTGCAGCGTGTTGACGGCTTCGACCACCAGGCGGTGGCGGATGCGATTGTTGAGGCGCAGAAGGAAACCGAGCGGCCGTCGCTGATCATCTGCAAAACGGTGATCGGGTACGGCTCGCCGAACAAGGCGGGGACGAGTTCGGCACACGGCTCGCCGCTGGGCGAGGAGGAGGTCGCGAGGACGAAGGAGGCCCTTGGGATTTCACCGGAGAAGTTTCACGTGGCGGCGGAGGACCGCGAGGCGTGGGCGAAGCGGAAGGAGGAAAACCTCGTTGCCTATCGCGAGTGGCAGGCGGCGCTCGAGGAGGCGAAGGGCAAGCATCCCGACGCCGTCGGGCTGATGGAGACGCTCCGCGAGCAGAAGCTGCCGGCGGACCTGCCGGCGAAGTTGCCCGTCTTCGAGCCCACCAAGGAGGTGCCGACGCGCAAGGCCGGCGAGGCGGTGTTGAAGGCCATCGGGGCCGAGGCCCCCTGGTTGATTGGCGGATCGGCGGACTTGTCGGTCTCGACGAACGCCATCGTCGATGACCAGAAGGTGCAGCCCGGCGCGTTCGACGGGCGCCATCTCTACTTCGGCGTGCGAGAGCACGCCATGGGCGCGATTGTCAACGGGATGACCCGCCAGGGATTCGTGCGCGGGTTCGGGGCGACCTTCCTCACCTTCAGCGACTACATGCGGGGAGCCGTGCGACTCGCCGCGCTGATGGAGTGCCCCTCCATCTTTATCTATACGCACGATTCGATCTTCCTGGGCGAGGACGGCCCGACGCACCAGCCTGTGGAGCATGTGATGTCGCTGCGGCTGATTCCGAACCTGAATGTGTTCCGGCCGGCGGACGCGATCGAGACGGGGGAGTGCTGGGTGGCCGCCCTCGAGGAGACCCATGGCCCCTCGGCCATCGTCCTCACGCGACAGAACCTGCCGGTGTACGATCGCGCGATGAACGAGTACGCGGCGATCGGCTCGCCCAGGCACGGCGCCTACGTGTTCCGGCCCGAGCGCCAGGCGGACCGTCTCGACGGAATCCTGATCGGGACCGGTTCCGAGTTGCAGCTTTGCGTGGAGGCGGCGCGACGGCTCGAGCAGGACGGCAAGAACATCCGCGTCGTCAGCATGCCCTGCTGGGAGCTCTTCGAGCGCCAGGACGGGGACTACCGCGAGAAGATCCTCCCCCGGGCGGTGACGCGACGTGTGGCGGTGGAGGCGGGCCGGTCCCTCGGCTGGGAGCGTTGGGTGGGCGCCAACGGAGCCTGTGTCTCCCAGGACACCTTTGGCGCGTCCGCTCCCTACAAGGTCCTGGCGGAGAAGTTCGGGTTCACCGCCGAGGCGGTGGTGAATGCCTACAGGGGCCTGGAGGGCTAAGGGACCGGCCCGTGGCTATCCGGCATCCTGGGCGGCTGCCCCGCGGTAGGCGCTCAGGATGTCGACCCTGTTGACGAGTCCGACGATGCGGCGGCTGCCGGGCTTCTCGACCACCGGAATGGCGGTGGCGTCGGTGCTGCTAAAGACGGCGAGGGCCTCGCTCGCCGGCGACTGCGGATACAGCATGGGCGGGTTCATGTCGGCGGCATCGGCGGCGATGATGGCCTCGCCAATACCAGCCAGGTTGAGGACACCGCGTATGTCGCGGGTGGAGACCATGCCGAGCAGGGTATCGTCGCCATCGATGACCGCGAAGGCATCGTCTTCGCTCGCGCTGAAAGCGTCGATGACCTGGTCGAGGTTGTCGTTGGGGCTGAGGCGGATGAACTTGCGGTTCATGATTTTTTCGAGGGGGACGCGACTGAGGGGGTCGCGGACCTTGCGAATCGCCTCGTCAACGTCGAACCCGTCGCGGAGCAGTGTGAGTGTATAGACGGAGCCCTGACGCAGGGCGGAGCTGAGGACCGCGCTGATGGCGACGGTAATCATGAGGGGAAGGACGAGGCGGTAGCTGGCGCCGGAGACCTCGTAGACAATAAGGATGCCGGCGATGGGGATCTGGAGGGAGGAGCAGACGACGCCGGCCATGCCAACGAGGCTGAAGACGGCGACAGAGGGCGCCGCGCCGGGAAAGAGGATGTTGCAAAGAACGCCAAAGCCGGCACCGGTCATGGCGCCAGTGACCATGGCCGGGGCGAAGGAACCGCCGGTTCCACCGGAGCCGAGGGTCAGCCCGGTCACCAGGATCTTGACGAGGGCAACGAAGAGGAAGAGGGCGGCGGCGGAGAACGCCAGCGTGCCGTTGCCCGTGTATTCCTCGAGGATGCCCTGGCTGACGAACTCGTACCCTTCGCCGATGACGTTGGGATAGGCGAGGCCGACGAGGCCGACGCCGAGGCCGCCGAGGGCGGGCTTGAGCCAGAGCGGGACCCGTATGCCCTGGAACAGGTCGTGGAGGCGATAGAGGGTATAGACAAGAAGGGCGCCGATGAGGCCGCACAGGAGCCCCAGTCCGGCGAACATCCCCATCTGGAGATAGTTGGGCGCGATCGTCTGGAGCACAGGGTCCGAGAGCTTTGGAAAGACGGGAGAGTTGGGGAGGAGCGCCTCGTTGGTGACGGCGGCGACAACGGCGGCAACGACGACAGGAGCGAAGGTGCGCCCGGCGAAGTCGCGCATCAGGAGCTCCAGGGCAAGGAACACGCCCCCAATCGGCGCGTTGAAGACACCGGCAATGCCGGAGGCCGCCCCACAGCCAATCAGGGTCCCGACCCGCTCCTTGGTCACGGCGGCCCACTGGCCCACCCACGAACCGACAACGCTGCCGATTTCGATGATGGGGCCCTCCGGACCACAGGAGCCGCCACTCGTGATGGTGACGATCGACGAGGAGGACTTCACCGCCATCATTGGCGAGAGGCGCATGTTGCCGGTGGCGATCGCCTTCATGACGCTGGGGACGCCGTGACCGCCGCTCAGCTTGAGGACCCGATAGACGACCAGTCCGACCAGCAGCCCGCCGAGGGCGGGGAGGGATGCGCGGAAAGCGAGGTCGACGAAGGTCGCCCCCTGGCCTTCCCCATGGCCACCTCCGGCCACGAAAAGCTCGTGGGAAACGTTGATCAGCAGGCGGAACACCGCACAGACGCCACCCATGATCAGGCCGACGACGACGGCGAGCAGATGGAGATAAACGTCCTGGGACTTCTGGAGCCGCCGGAGGAGGAAACCGCCTTTGAGGAACAGGGACGGCCCGGTGGCGTCCTCGCCTGGAGCGGGAGCGGACGAGCCTTCCTGTTGAGTCCTAGCCAATGATGATCCGCTGTCCTTCTCGCCGGACTCCCGGCGCGACTTGTTGGTCGTCTTTCGGCATCTCATTGGCCGCGAAGGTCAGCGGGAGGACAATGCGGAATTCCGCCCCGCGGCCGTGGCGGTTGGCGGCCTCGATGCGGCCACCCATCTGTTGGGCCAGGCCGTAGCTTACTGACAACCCGAGGCCGGTTCCCTTGCCGTCCTTCTTTGTTGAAAAGAAGGGGCTGAAGATCTTGTCGAGATGTTCCGCCGGGATGCCCGTGCCCGTGTCGCGGATGCAGGTGTGGAACTGTTCGTTGCTGCCGCCGGTGCGGCGGGTTTCAATCTCGATCTCGCCCCCCTTGTCGATCGCATCGATCGCATTGCGCAGGAGGTTGATGACGATCTGGCGGTAGAAGTCGCCACTGAGCAGGACCTCCCCGAGCCGTTCGTCGAGGCGGGTGACGATGCGGATGCGGCGCTGCTGGAAGGTGCCGCGAAAAAGCTGCACCAGGTTGTTGATCTCGGCGTTGACGTTTACCGGGTGCCACTCGGGAGCCTGGGGCGAGCGGACCTTTCGCAGTTGGTCCACGATACGCGCGATGCGGTCGATCTCCTCCTCGATAATGCCAACGCCTTCGCGGGCAATCTCGCTTTCCATGGTCGAATCGATCGGGTGGAGGAGCTGGTTGCGGAGGAGCTTGAGATAGTTTTTGATGATCGAGAGGGGATTGTTGATTTCGTGGGCAAGGTTGGCGGCGAGCTCGCCCGCGGCGGCGAACTTCTCCGACTGGAGCAGTTGCCCCTGGGCCGTTTCCAGTTCCAGGGTTCGTTCCCTGACGAGGCGTTCGAGCTCCTCGGCAAAGCGTGCCTGTTGGGCGTAGAGCCAGCTGTGGTCCACCGCCGCGGAGAGTGTCGCCGAGAGGCGTTGGAGGATGCCCACCTGGCGCGTCCCAAAGGTGCCGGGAATCGAATCCGCCACGTATAGAATGCCGACAAGGTCGCTCTTTGTCCGCAGGGGGATCGTGCAAAGCGCCACCATCCCCGATTCTTTCAGGAGCTTCTCCTCGGCACTTTCCCCCTCCTCCTCGATGTCGAAGACTGCGAGTTCGCCAACATCGAGGTACTCGACCGCGATCGACCGCTCCGTGAGCATTTCCGTCCCCTTCGGCAGGTGCGCCGTCTCCGGTGGCCACGTATAGCCGATGCGGATACGGTGCTGGTCATCCTTGGAGATGACCCCGAGGGCGATCAGGTCCGCCGGGACCAGCTTGCGAATCTCGCGGATGATGTTGGCGAACAGCATGTCGGGATCGAGGGAGCTGTTGATGGCGTGGGCGACCTCGTGCGTTACGGACAGCTGCTTGGCTTTCTCGTCGAGTTCGACCAGCTTGTCGGCAAGGTTCCGGTAGGTCTCCTTGAGGGTCTCGGCCATGTTGTTCATCGAGAGGGCCAGGCCCTCGAGCTCGTCGCCGGTCTGGAGCTCCACCCGGTAGTCGAGATCGCCGCTCTCCAGGCGGAGGAATCCCGCGCGGAGCTTGAGGATGGGATCCACGAGACGGTTGGCGAACCAGATCCCGAGGGAGGCGGCGATGGCGATGAGGAGCAGGCCGGCCAGCGCAACCCGCCAGAAGCTGTAAACGAGGGCGGTGGTGCCTTCGCCGATGTCGATCAGTTCGGCGGTGTGAAGGCGGATTTCCTTGCCCGCATTGCGCGAAAGGGCGCTGACCGCGCTGACCTCGCGCACCGCGTAGGCGAGGTTTGAGTCCTTGGGGTGCTCGACAAGGCGGGGGATGGCGAGATCCGATTCGCCGACCGCATCAACGAGGGGAAGAAAGCCGGGATCGATGGCAAGGCCGTCCACGAGTCCCTCTTCCGCCGAGAAGAGGCGGACGTTGCCCGATGGCGGGCCAAGGTCCAGAGTTCCCTCAGTGAAGATCTCGTTTGCGGTAACGGGGGTGCCGATCCACTGGCCGCCGTTGGGGAGGGGCGCGACGATCCAGAAGGCGGTACCGGAGGGAACGGTTGGCGGGGCGGGGCTGCGGAGGAGGGCGGTGCGCCCGTCCGGGACCGTCTGTGGGTCGAGGAAGAGAAGGTCCTCCCAAGGAACCGGTGGAGGATCCGGCGCTGCTTGCGCTGACCCCGTGAGAGGTTGCGGAGTCCCCGTGGCGAGGTGGTAGGCGGCTAGGGGCGCTGTTGGGCTGGGGCCGCCGTCGCGGAGGGCGACGAGGGCAGCCGCGCGCTTCTGGAAGGCATCCGACAGGCGGGCCGCCTCGACCTGGACGCTTGACTCGGCGCTTTGCATGGCCATCTCGCGCATCACACCGAGGCTCGCGGCGATGGTTGCCGCGAGGAGGATCGCGCTTGGAATCACCGAGAGGGCGAGGAAGGTGACAAGCAGGCGCCGACGGAGCCGTGTTCGGATGACGCGGCCGCCGGTGAGGGATTGAGTGTCCGGGCTTTCAGCCATATTGCAAGCCATCCGCAATTGGCAGGAGGCGCCCCGAGGCACCGCTCTGTCAACGCGTCAATCGTCGCTGCCAGCCCGAACGGGGGGCGTGGGGAGCCGATAACCGCCCGCACGGCCGGTGTCGCGCGTTGCCAGTGGGGTATCCAGGCGCGGGATAATCCGCGAACTGCTCCCGCGGGTGGGGACCTCCCGCGGCAACCGCACCCAGAACTGGATTTCCCCGTCTTCATACTCCAGTTCGAGCGAGCCGCCGTTGCTCATGATCGAATGGTAAGCGATGGGCAGGCCCAGCCCGGTGCCTTCCGGCTTGGTCGTGAAGAAGGGCTCGAAGAGCCGATCGCGCAGCGACTCGTCAATCGGTTCGCCGGGATTGCAGATCCCGATGATGACCGGCCGTTGGGGGTTAACGGTAAGGTGCATCGTCTGGACCTTCACGGGGCCGGTGTTGTGCAGCGCACAGTGTTGGAAGGCGTTGACGAGAAGGTTGAGAAGGGCCTGGCGAAGGCGTTCAACCTGGAGGTGGCAGGAGGGCAGCTCCCGATCCAGGTCCCATTCGATCTGGATGGATTCGCCTTCCGTCGGAACCCGGAGACGGGCGGTCTCGGCAAGCTCGCTCAGTAACTCATTGATGTCGACGGGTTCGGAGGCCGCTGCGTCGTTCTGGGCAAAGTTCATGATTTCGGCGACGAGCTTCTCGAGCCGGTCGACCTCGCGGATGATTCGGCCATGATAGGAGTCCGAGGAGTCGTTTCCCGCCTCCTCGGCCAGCAGTTGGATCATCCCGCGGATGGAGGCGAGGGGGTTGCGGATTTCGTGGGCGATGCCGGTGGCGAGGGTGCCGACTGCGGCGAGCCGGTCGGCGCGCTGGATCTGCTCGTAGAAGCCGGCGATGCCGGAGATGTCGCGAATCTCGAGGAGCACGTTGGCGTGCGGGTTACTGCCCTCCAGGCGGGTGGCGGAAAGGAAATAGCGGCGGACCTGCTCCGGCGGGTCGCTGCGGATGGAAATCGAGCGGTGCGAGGTGCGTCCCTCCAGAGCCGTGTCGATCATCTCCTCGATCGCCTGGAGCAGGCGCGGGTTGCGACGCATCATCGGAAAGTCCGCTCCCGAGTGCAGGAGGTTGCGCCCATCGATCTCGTCGGAAGACAGACCAAGGATGCGGCGGACGGAGACGTCGGCCTGGACGACGGTCCCATCGCGGGTGACGACCAGGTGGGCGCCCTTGAAGGATTCCCGGAGCTGTCGGTCGCGTTCGGCAAAGAGCGTGTTCAGTTGCTCGACCATGCGGTTGAAGGAGAAGCCGAGCTGGCCCAACTCGCCGAGATGGATCGGGTCGAGCCGGGTGCTGAAGTCGCCATGAGCAATGTTGCGCATGGTCATTGTGAGCTGGTTGATGGGATAGACGATCTGGCGGGCGAGCACGTAGCCGATGAAGCCGGCGACGAGGGAAAGTCCGATGGAGGTGAGAAGAACGATCAGCGCGAGGCGTTCGCGGTTGTTCTGGGCTGACTCCGCCTCGAAGAGCGTGCGCGCCATGGTGGCGTTGTTGTCGGCTTCGGCGCGGACGTACTCGACGGTCTCGTCGGAAAAGATCGGTGAGTCGGAGAATTCGAGAACGAGGTAGAGAATTGTCCCGGCGCCGAAGGTGATCAGAAGAATGAGTGCGGGGATGGAGACGACGAGGCGGACGGATTGGCGGCGGGCCTCGTCGATCTCGGGGAGCGCCTCGGAGGAAATGCGGATCGGATCGGTGGCGGGATCCGCAGGAGGTGGAAGCGGGGTCTGGGAGGGGTCCTTCAGCATGGCGGGGAATGCCGTCCGGGGGAGCCGTTCATCCAAGGGCGAGGAGAAGGCGCGCCCGCCGGACCGTCAATCCGTTCCGATTCCGAAAAACGGGAAAAGCCCTTGGGGGAAGGATCGCTAAGACTCCATTTTCCAGCGATAATGACGTTGACCGCGTTTCCGTCCATCGTCCTAGTTTTCAGTAATTTTACGAGCCATTGCGAGTTCACTTGCGTTAATTCCCCCGACTGCCCGGAACCCGGCCTTGGCCGCCGGAACAAGGGACAAGGAGCCACGCGCTGATGATCAAGTGCGATGTTTGCGGGTATGACAACCCCGATGACGCGAACGTCTGCCTGAACTGCGGATCTCCGATCGAGCGCAAACCAGTCAGCGAGGCGATCGACGACATCAGCGGCGAGGCGACGGTCCTCCTTGGAATGCCGACGCAGCCCGGGCCGGCCGCGCCCCCAGCGGCGGACAAGCCCGGCGGCGCGCCTCCTCCGCCTCCCCCTCCGTCCTCGCAGAAGCCCGCAGGCGGATCCGCTGCTGGTGCCCCGCCCCCGCCACCCCCCCCGGGCGGCGCCCCACCGCCACCGCCCCCTCCGCCCACAGGGGCTTCCGCTCCGTCCCTTCCCTCCTCCGGTGATGTGGACGACCAAATGCTCGCCATCGCCAGTGTCGCCCTCGGCGGCAGCGGGCTGCTTTTTGGTGCCATCCTCGGCGTCTGTTGCGGGCCCCTTGGGGCGATCCTTGGACTCCTCCTTGGCATTGGCGCCGTCGCTACCGGGTACATGGCGATGAAGAAGGAAGGACCGAACAAGATGCTTGCGACGGTCGGCCTCGTGATCGGTGCCGTGGTCATCGTCTTCTCGCTCCTGGGGGCGGTGATTCTTCTCCTCGTAGTGGGGGGTGCCGCCCTGTCGGGCACCGCAGCATGACGACGCCGACGGACGCATGAGCGCCTCCTCCCGAATTGCCCTCTATCCGGGCTCCTTCGACGCGTTGACCTACGGCCACCTGGATCTGATCCAGCGTGGCCGCGTCCTTTTTGATCGTCTCTATGTGGCTGTCGCGCAGAACTCGCGCAAGCAGCCGTGGTTCCAGGTGGAAGAGCGCCTGGAACTCATCCGCCAGTGCACGGCGGACTGGACCAACGTGGAGGCGGTGCGCATCGAGGGGTTGACGATCGACATGGCGGACCGGCTCGGGGCGCGCTTCATCATCCGTGGGTTGCGCGCCGTCAGCGACTTCGAGTTCGAGTTCCAGTTGGCGATCATGAACCACGAACTGAATCCCAACGTGGAGACGATCTTTCTCGCGCCGTCGCCCCGGTACGTATTCCTGAGTTCTTCGATGGTGCGCGAGATCTGGGAACTGGGGGGAGACGTTTCGAGCTTCGTCCCGCCCCCGGTCCTGGAGGCCTTCGAGCGCAAGCGCCGCGAGGCCCACGCCGGCTGACGTCCGGTCTTGCCCTTGCGCCTTCCGGCCTTTCCCCCCATGCTGGGGGAAATCGTCCGAAGGATCCCCAATAATGGCATCTGCAGGCCCCCCGATGACATCCGCCATGGCGCCTCTCACCCCGATTTCGTCGGGAGACTTCGTTTTTGAGGACGCCTTCTGGTCGGGCCGGCGCGATGTCGCCCGCGGCAACACGATCCCGTTCTGCCTCAAGATGGTTGAGGAGAAGGGATTTCTGGAGAACTTCCGCCATGCGGCGAGAAAGTCCCGGGAAGGGTTCAGCGGTTCGCGACTCTCGGACGCGGATGTGTTCCGTCTGGTGGAGGCGATGGCGATCTGCCACGATGCACAGCCGGACGAGGAGCTGGCTACGCGGATGGGGGATATCGTGGAGCTTATCGCCGGCGCCCAGGAACCGGACGGCTATCTCCACACGTATACACAGATCGTCGAGCCGGAGCGACGGTTCAGCAACCTGCGGGACAGCCACGAGCTGCTGTGCGGTTCGGCGCTGATCGAGGCCGCCATGGCCCACAGGCGGGCCACCGACGACGACCGGTTGCTGGCGGTGGCCCTGCGATTTGCCGAACTGCTGGTGCGGACTTTCGGGCCCGAGGGGGACCTGGCCGACGCCTATCCGGGGTTCCCGGGAATCGAGACCACGCTGATCGAGCTGGGGCGCCTCACAGGTCGCCAGGAGTTCATCGACCTTGGCTGCCGCTTCGTCGACCTTCGCGGCACCCAGTACTTTGCCCGCGAGCAGTTCCTTGGCCCCGGAGAATACAATGGCGTCTTCTGGCAGGACGACGTACCGGTCCGTGACTTTCGGTATATACATGGCCATGCCCATCGAATTGCCAACCTGCTGTGTGGTGCGGTGGAAGTGGCCCGGGAAACACGCGACGAACGACTCTACGAGGCACTCGGCCGTGTCTGGGCCAACGCCGTGGAGCGGCGCCTCTACCTTACCGGCGGCGCCGGCTCCACAATGGCCAACGAGGGGTTTTCGGCCGACTACGACCTTCCCAATGCCTCCGCCACCCAGGACGTCTTCTCCTCCATGGCCCTCGCTGAATGGGCCTTCCGAATGACGCTTCTGACGGGGCACGGCCGCCATGCGGACATCCTCGAACGCATCCTTTACAATGCCTTTGCGGCCTCGTTGTCACTCAATGGCGACCGCTACTTCCTGACCCTGCCGCTGGAGAGCAACGGCGAGCATGTGCGCGAGGAGTGGTTCAGCCCGGCATCGCCCGCCCCAAGCATTGCCCGCTATCTTTCCGCCCTCGGCGAGTATGTGGCCGCGGTTTCCGGCGATTCGATCTATCTCCTGTTCTTCGCCCAGGGCAGGCTCCGCGCTCCGCTGGAGAACGGCCGAGTGGAAATCGCCATCGAGACCGACTTTCCCTGGGACGGTCGCATCCATCTGACGCCCCGGCTCGACGCTCCCAGGAGCTTCCGACTTTGCATTCGAATCCCCGAATGGCAGGAGGGCTACACCGTAAAGGTGAACCAGTTGCCGCAGACCGATGTGGCGGAGGAGGACGGCTTTCTCGTCATCGACCGCACATGGGAGCCGGGCGATTCCCTCGAGGTCTGCTTTCCCATGCATGTGAGGCGCCTGGAGGCGCATCCGGCGGTGACCGATTGCCGGGGAAAGGTGGCCATCCGGCGCGGCCCGTTCATTTATTGCCTCGAAGGGTGCGACTACGCGCGGGATCTCGGCGAGGTCAGCCTTCCCGCCGACCAGCCCATCAGCGAGGAGGTTCGCCTCGATCTCCTGGGCGGGGTGGTGGTGATCACCATGCAAGCCTCGGTGGCCGTCCCTCGCGAGTGGGATGGCGTACTCTATCAGCCGGAGGCCACCCTCGAAAAGACGCTCGTGGCCGCTGTGCCCTACTACGCCTGGGGGAACCGGGGCGCGGGCGCCATGCGCGTCTGGATTCCTGTTTCCTGACCAACCCATGAGGCCACTCCTGGCGCTTGTCCTTCTCGCCGTGACCACCGCCATGCTCCAAGCCGATGGCGAAAGGTTCCTCCCGCCGGGGACACACGCCAGGACCTTCGTGTCGGCCATCGACGGCACCATTCAGCCCTACAACCTGTATATACCCCCGGATGCGGAAAACGGGGAACTGTTGCCCACGGTGGTGGCCCTCCATGGTCACGGGGCCACCTGGGAAAGCTGGTTCCTCGCCACCACCGTGGAGGACTGGGCGGGGGAGCACGGCTACGTGGTGGTATGTCCCCACGGACGCGGTAACCTCTTTTATCGGGGCGAAGGGGCGACTGACGTCTTCGAGGCGCTCAGCGACGCGATCGAGCATGCTCCCATCGACGAGGAGCGCCTGTTCCTCGTCGGCCATTCCATGGGCGGATGGGGCACCTGGTACCTTGGCAGTACCCATGCGGACCGGTGGGCGGGGATCGCCCCGATGGCCGGCTGGGCTCCCCATCGACTTCTGCCGAACCTCGGTCACCTCGACCCATTCGTGATTCACGGTGACGCGGACACGGCGGTGGACGTCCGTTTTTCCCGCGAGGCGGTGGCTCATCTCGCGGAGCTCGGCATCTCCCATCGATACCTCGAACTGCCGGGCATTGGCCATGAATCCTCGGTGATCAGCGACATGCTGCCGTTGCTGGGTGATTGGTTCGAGGGAAGGCGACGTGAGGCGGCGCCGACACGCATTCGTCTCCGGGCGGAGTCGGTCTCGCGGGGGTCCCTCTGGTGGCTCGCGGTGGGGGAACTCCCTGTGCCGGCGGTGGGTCATCCGCCTCTCGCGGCCGTCGACGCGCAGTTCGATCCAGACTCGGGGCGTATCGCTGTCGCCTTCCCGAATCACGAGCCCATCGAGGTGCGGCTCGACATGCGCGCGGCCCCCTTCGCCGGCACAGAAGGGGATCTCGATGCGCGGTGTGGTGACGACTCCCGGCGCTTCACCCGGGAGGAGTGGCAAGGCCGAATCCTTGTCTATAAAGACAGACAATGGGAGGCTGTAGCGCCCGCGGAGCTGGCCGTTCCCCGTGATCCGGCAGTCAGCCTCGATGACGGCGGAGCCTTTGGCCTGGATCGCATCGGTCGGGCTCTCATGTCCGCCACCGGGGCCGAAGTGGCGCTTCTTTCGCCGACCATGTTCCTGCCCGTCGAAATACCGGAGCATCCCGCCTGGTCCTTCCTCGTGGACTTCTTTCCTTACGAGGACGATGCCCTTTATGTGTTCGACCTGACGGAGGAGGAGGTGACGGGTGAATTGGAGGCTGCCCGGGAATGGACGCCGTCCTGGTGGTCGCCTCTGGAGATTTACGGCGAACCGGTCGCGGGTCGGTCGATGCGGGTGGTAATCCCCGGGCGGGCTGGCGCCGGTTTGGCTCGGCGACGGGATCCGGCGAAGGTCCACAATGGCGGTGTGCGCGGCGCCCTCTACGCGGCCTTTGCCTTGAAATCCGCGGATTAGCCCGTCCACGCTTCGATTCCGGTTGCCGAACGGGAGGGGATTGTCACGGTGGGGAGACATGCCCGCCCCCGGAGATGTCCCCATGCGCCCTCGCCGTACCCCACTGATTGCCGCCTTGTTCGCGGCCCTGCTTCTGATGACGGTCGGCATTCCCGTATCCGCCCAGTTCAGCCTTGAGAACCCCCGGGTGACCCCGGGTATCGAGGTGCTCCTCGAGGAGGAGGAGTTTCTCTCGCTCGTTCGTGGCAAGCGCGTCGGGCTGATCACGAACCAGACGGGCGTCGACCGCGATCTCGTGTCCACGGTGGACCTGTTGCACGAGCACCCGGAGATCAACCTGGTGAAGCTCTTCGGGCCGGAGCACGGCGTCCGCGGCGCCATACACGCCGGCGTCAAGGTCGACGACGAGGTCGATCCCAAGACCGGTATTCCCATGTTCAGCCTTTATGGCGCGACGCGTCGTCCGCCTGCGGAATACCTCGAGCAGATCGACGTCATGCTTTACGACATCCAGGACATCGGCTCGCGGTCCTATACATATATCTATACGATGGCCTATGCGATGGAGGAGTGCGGCAAGGCGGGCATTCCCTTCGTGGTGCTGGACCGTCCGAACCCCTGTGGCAACATCGTGAGCGGCAACGTGCTCGACGAATCCCAGGGGACGTCCTTCGTCGGCCTGTACGGAATCCCCTACATGTACGGGATGACGCCGGGCGAGACGGCGATGCTCCTTAACAAGGAATTCAACGAGGTCGAGTGCGAGCTAACGGTGGTGCCCATGCGCGGCTACGTTCCGACGATGAAGCAATGGGATACCGGACTCGCCTTTGTCCCCACCTCACCGAACATCCCCCAGGCGAAGACGGCGTTCTATTATAACCTTACCGGGATCATCGGCGAACTGTTCGACGTGTCGATCGGGGTGGGGTACCCGCTCGCGTTCGAGATCATCGCCGCGCCGTGGATCGATCGAGACGAGTTCGTGGATGCCCTGCGCGCAAAGGACATCCCCCACCTCAAAGTCATGCCGGTCACCCTGGTTCCCTACGCCAGCCGCTTCGAGGGCGAGACGATCCAGGGAGCACACTTCTTCATCACGAACTATAACGCGATTCGGCCGGTGGAGGCACAGATCCACATCATGGAGGTGCTCCAGCGCCTCTATCCGGACCAGGGGCTCTTTGCGGAGGAGAACTCCCGTCGGGCGATGTTCGACAAGGTGATGGGGGACAGGGAGATTCGGCGGGCGATCGCGGCGGGGCGCTCCGCCGAGGAGATCATCGCCTCCTATCAGCAGGACGTCGCCGAGTTCATGACACTGCGCGCGCAGTACCTGATTTACGAAGAGTGAGGTCCCGCACCATGTGGAAGTTTCTGAACATTCTCGTGGCCGTTGCGCTGGTCACCGCCTGCGGCCACAGCCGCGGGGGAAATGGCGTGATGGTCCCTCTGGAACCGGTGGACGCCGCGGCGGTGGAAGCTGCCGGTGTGGATCCGCAGGTCCTTCAGGACCTCGCGAGCCGCCCGCTGTATACGTTCAGCGAGGAGGAGGTGGGGACCTACCTCGCCTACCTCGCGGAGGCGGAGCCGGACCTGCGCCAGCGCGTGGTTCGCCTCGCCCGCAAGAACCTCGGCCAGCCCTATGCCCTTCATCTCCTTGGCGAATTCCCGATCGAGACTTATGACCCGGAGCCGCTTTATTCCCTTGGTAAGAGCGACTGCGTCGTCTTCGCCGAGCATACCTACGCGATGGCGCTCACGTCGTCCTGGCCATCTTTCTTCAAAATGCTCCAGCGAATCCGCTACGAGGAGGGCGAGATCGGTGTGGTGACCCGAAACCACTTCACCGAGGCGGACTGGAACCGGAACAACAACTGGCTGGTGGAGGACGTCAGCGAGGAAGTGGCTGGCGAGGACGTGGCTTTCTACGACCAGACGGTGCGCAAGGCGCGCCTGTTCAAGAACCGTTATGGAATCGAGGTGGACATCCCCGACGAGAAGCTGCGGATTTCCTACGTTCCGAATGCGGCGGTGGAAGGCGTTCTGCCGAAGCTGGAGGAAGGGGACTTCGTGAACGTGATCGTGGGGCGGGAGGACGGGGGCCTGTGGGCAACGCACGTGGGCCTGATCGGCAAGTCGGCCGATGGAACCGTGACGACATTCATCCATTCCACACCGCCGGCGGTCCGTGAAGAGCCGCTTCTGGCGTATATGCAGCGAGGCATCGACCGAATCGAGGAGCGCAAGGCCGAGGGCGGGTCCTATCTGTGGGGCTTCAAGTTTCTCCGGCTGCGTGAGGACGCCCGCGAGCGCCTCCGCGCACTGGACGGAACCGATGAGCCGGTGATCCGCGCGACGGGACAAGCGGTCGCCTCTGCGGGCGCCTCGCGCTGACGCAAGAATCCTTGCAGGAACGGGGATGTCGGCTGATCATCGATTATTAAACATGGAATCGGCAGCTTGGTTTCTGTCAACGACCTCCCCGGAGACCGCTCCCTTGGCCCAGGACCACCTCCCCAATGCCGCCGATTTCGTCGCTCGTGACCCGGAGGGGTGCGGCGTCGTGGCCGTCTACAACCATCCCGAAGCGGCCAAGCTGACCTATCT
>CAYQTO010000018.1:0-33833 GCA_964420455.1 uncultured Candidatus Sumerlaeota bacterium
GGAAGTGGTATCCCGGCGAGCAACTGCCGCGTTGGGCGCTGTCCTGCTATTGGCGCAAGGACGGCGAGCCGATCTGGAGGAATGACGCGCTGATTGCGCGCGATGGTTCCGCTTACGGCCATGACAGCGCGCTCGCGGGGGAATTTGTCGCCCGCCTTTGCCGCGTTCTCGCCGTCAAGGAGGAGCATTCCCTCCCCGCGTACGAGGACGTGTATTACTACCTGTGGCGCGAGGGTAAGCTCCCGGTAAATACAGATCCCTTTGATGCGAGGCTGGAGGATGCGGAGGAGCGCGACCGGCTTCGTCGCGTGTTCGACCAGGGGCTCAGCCACACGGTGGGCTATTGCCTGCCGATCATGAAAGGGTTCGATGGGTGGGATGGCCCGTGGCGCAGCGGGCACTGGGTGTTCCGCGATGCGCGGATGCACTTGATTCCGGGTGATTCGCCGATGGGCCTGCGGTTGCCGCTGTCATCGCTTCCCTGGGTGTCGGAGGAAAGGAGGGCGTCCGTGGACCCGTTGGATCCCACGGCGCGGCGGGGACCCTTGCCGCGGTACTCCTTTGAACCGGGACCCGGCGGCCCACCCGTCGCCGAGCAGGCCCTGCCGGATGACGCCGACGGCGTGGTGCGCACAGCCCTGTGCGCCGAACCGCGCGAAGGCACCCTTCACCTGTTCATGCCACCCCTCCGCAAGGTCGAGCATTACCTCGAACTCGTCGCCGCCATCGAATCCGTTGCCGAGGAGATGGCTGTCCCTGTCCGGATCGAGGGTTACCTGCCCCCCTTCGATTCGCGCATCAATCATTTCAAGGTGACGCCCGATCCCGGCGTCATCGAGGTGAACATCCATCCCGCACAGAACTGGCAGGAGTTGGTGGAGATCACCGAGGGCATCTATGAGGATGCCCACCATGCGCGTCTGGGCACGGAAAAGTTCCAGTTGGACGGCCGGCACGTGGGCACCGGCGGCGGCAACCATATCGTGATCGGCGGCCCCACTCCCCTGGAGAGCCCGATCCTCCAGCGGCCGAACCTCCTCAAGAGCCTCATTGGCTACTGGATCAACCATCCCTCGCTGTCCTATCTGTTCTCCGGTCTGTTCATCGGACCCACGAGCCAGGCACCGCGCGTGGACGAAGGGCGGCACGACTTCGTTCATGAATTGCGGATCGCTTTCGCGGAACTGGAAAAGGGGCGCCAGCCGAGGCCCTGGTTGGTGGATCGGGTGCTGCGGAACATCCTGACCGATCTGACCGGCAACACGCATCGAGCGGAATTCTGCATCGACAAGTTGTACTCTCCCGACAGCGCCAACGGGCGTCTCGGCCTGTTGGAACTGCGCGCCTATGAAATGCCCCCTCACGAGCGCATGAGCCTTACCCAGGCGCTCCTGCTGCGTTCTTTCCTCTCGCGCTTCGCCGAGGAACCCTACGACGAACCGCTGGTTTCCTGGGGCACTTCCCTCCACGACCGCTTCATGCTCCCTTGGTTCCTCTGGCACGATTTCCGGCAGGTGATCCGCGAGACGCGCGACCATGGCATCCCGCTGGAGGAGAAATGGTTCCTCCCTCATTGGGAGTTTCGCTGCCCGGCCTACGGCACCGTCGTCGTGGATGGGGTGGAGATGGAGCTCAGGCAGGCCCTGGAACCATGGAACGTGCTGGGCGAGGAAGGAGTCGTCGGGGGAACGGCGCGTTATGTGGATTCCTCCGTGGAGCGCGTGCAGATCCTCGCGCGCGGGCTGACGGAAACGCGCCATTCGGTCACCTGCAACGGCAGGCTCGTGCCGCTCCATCCGACGGGAACCCAGGGGGAGTACGTCGCCGGCATCCGTTATCGTGCGTGGCAGCCCCCCAACTGCCTCCACCCGACGATTGGGGTGCACTCGCCGCTTGTCTTCGACCTGCACGATCGTTGGAACAGGCGGTCGGTTGGCGGATTCACCTACCACGTGAAGCACCCGGGCGGGCTGGCTTATGAACGTTTCCCCGTCAACGCGGCGGAGGCGGAAACCCGCCGTTTCTCGCGCTTCTTCCGGTTCGGCCACACGCCGGGCGAGGGCGGGGAGTTGCCCCCCGAGGACACGAATCCCGCCTTCCCGATGACGCTGGACCTTCGCCGCCCGCCGCGATTCCGCGTCTAGCGGCACACCGTGCGGTGCCGTCCCCTCGCGGAGACCCCCACGGAGCCGGTGCGTGCGGGACAAACCCCCCTTGTCTTCCGCGGTCAAACCGCCCAGAGTCACCCGTCGCAAGGGAGTGCCGGCAAGCTCTGCCGGTGCAGACTCCTCGCGGTGAAATCAGGCCGTGGCGACAGTAAGGACACTCCCGGCCGAGACTGACGCTCTGTTCCTCCCAAGATGAACTCCCTCCCGCTTCCCCGATTCGACTTAACCGATGGTTACGCTCCCTCTGGAACGCGGCGTGACGAAATGATGGACGGGAGCGGTGCGCTGCGCCCGGAGTGGAACCGGTTGGTAAACGCCTTGGCGGAGATGGGCGAGGAGTTCAAGAGCCGGTGGAACCTCGCAAGGCGCCTCTTCATCGAATATGATGTCATGCAGCGGTACGGGTCGGGATTCGATTCGGAGCGGCCCTGGTACTTCGACCCGATGCCCCATCTGGTGGCAAAGACGGACTGGGAGGTGTTGGAGAAGGGCCTGATCCAGCGGGCCAGAATGATGGAGGCGGTCGTCCGTGACCTCTACGGCCGACAGGAACTCCTGCGCAAAGGGATCATCCCGGCGGGCTTGGTCTTCGGTCAGCAGCGATTCCTCCGTCCCCTTCATGGCGTCAGTCAGGTGCACGCCTGGTTGCAGGTGATCGCCTTCGACGTCGGACGGAACAGCGACGGTTCCTGGCTTGTGGTGGGAGATCGCATGCAAACGCCCACGGGCCTGGGCTTCGCGCTGGAGAACCGCAACACCACCCTCCGTATCCTGCCCGAGGCTTTCCAAGCCACCCGGGCATTACGCATCGCCTCCTTCTATGAAAGAATCAAGGAACGGTTGAGCCTGCTTTCTCCGGCGGGAATCGGCGATCCGGGCATTGTTCTTTGGTCCCCGGGCCCCTCCTCGCCGAGTTGGTATGAGCATCTGCTGCTCGCCCGGCAATTGGGGATCCCGGTGGTGGAAGATCAGGATCTGACCACCCGCGACAACAAGGTCTACATGAAGACCCTCGCTGGCCTGCGCCCCATCGGCGTGATCCACCGGTGCACGGACGACCACCTGTGCGACCCGCTCGAGCTTGCGTCTGCGGGGACCCACGGTATCCCGGGCCTGATCCATTGCGTGCGGAAGGAAAACGTGGCGATTGCGAACGGGCTCGGTTCCGGCGTTGCCGGGAACCCGGCGCTGGTCCCTTTCCTCTCGCAGATTGCGCGACACCTGATCGGCGAGGACTTATTGCTGCCATCGATTGCGACGCGGTGGTGCGGAGAACCCGGCGTGTTGGCACGCACGGGCGACTCTCCGGAAAGCCTGATCTTCAAGAACGTAACCCATAACGGGTTCGGAGGGTCGGTGCGGGGGAGCAAGCTCTCGCCCCAGGAGCGTGGCGACCTGCTGGATCGGATTGGGGAACGCCCCGAGCTCTACGCCGTCCAGGAACCGGTCGAACTCTCCACGACGCCAATGCTGCGCGGTGGCAATTCCCTCAAGCCCACGCCGGTCGTGATGCGCCTCTATCTCCTGTCCACTCCGGACGGGTGGGAGGTGATGCCCGGCGGCCTCGCCCTGACCTCCGAGGACTGGGAATCGAACTTTGTCGGGCTGAAGGCAGCAACGGCGACCAAGGACGTATGGGTCGTCTCTGAGGAGGAGCCGGAGGCCAGCCATCGGATCGCTCCCCTGTTTCCACCGGTGATCCTCGCCCGGGCCACGTTGGACATGCCCAGCCGCGTGGTCGACAATCTCTACTGGCTCGGCCGCTACGCGGAGCGCACCGAGGGCCTCCTCCGCATCCTTCGGGTGCTCCTCACCCGCCTCCTGGACGAGACGCCCCTCAACGAGGACGACGAGCTGGATGTGCTGCTCCGCTGGATGACGAAAGAAGCTCTGATTCCCGAGCGGCTGGTGAGCGCACGAAGCCGCAATCGGCTCGGTGAACTGGAGTACGGCCTGCTCGACCTGATCTACGGGACGGACCCCGGTAGCCTGCGGAGCCTGGCGAAGAACCTGCGCCGGACCCTTCGCCTGGTCCGCGACCGCATTTCCGCCGATGCCTGGCGCTATCTTGGACGCATCGAAGATGAATTGCCGGCGGTGGGAGTGGTCGTCCCCACCGGGTGCAGTGGCGCCCTCGAACTGCTCGACCAGATGCTCCTTCCCCTGGCGGCGTTCAGCGGCCTCGCGGGGGAAAGCATGACCCGCGGACCCGGCTGGCGATTCCTGGACATGGGCCGCCGCGTCGAGCGGGCCTGGACCTACGCCGGCCTTCTCCGCGAGGCCTTCTCGGAAACGGAGCAGCGCGACGAGCCCAACCTCAAGCTGCTACTGGTCGCCATGGAAAGCTACATGACCTACTCGGTCCGCTACCAAACCGGCGTCCAGCCGCACGCGGTGCTGGATCTGCTCCTCACCGACGAGAGCAATCCCCGCTCGGTGGTCTGGCAACTCAAGTCGCTCGCCAGTCACGTTGAACAGCTCCTCGGACCGAGCTTTGGTCCTCTCCGCGCGCCCGAGCACGTTCAGATTCTGCGCATGTACAACTCGCTGGCCCTCTCGAACGTGCTTTCCCTGGCCCAGCGCGACGCCGATGGACACCGCACAAGGCTGGACAACCTGTTGGGAGACCTGCTCGACCAGATCCCCGAATTCTCCAACACCCTGGCGGCCCGCTACTTCACCCATTCCGAATCCCTTCGCCAGCGGGAAGAAAGCGCGGCGGAGCCGGAATGATCTACCGCACCACCCACGCCACGATATACAACTATACGGAAACGGTCAGTTTCTGCCAGAATATCGCCCACCTGAAGCCGCGCCAGACCGACACCCAGTTGGTGCGGGAATCGGTCCTCACCGTCGAGCCGGCTCCCTCCATGCAGGAAGACCTCCTGGACTTCTATCGCAACCATGTCACCATCTTCGCTGTCCACGAGCCCCATCGCCGCCTGAGGGTGGAGGTCTCCAGCACCATCGAAAATCAAAACCCCTCCTATACCGAAGAGTCCCTCCCCTGGCAAATTGTGGAAAGCTTCGTCCGCACCGATTTGTCTCCCTCCAGCCTGGAGGCGGTGGAATACCTCTATCCCTCGCCCCACGTCCCCCTCGGGCGGCGCTATCGCGAATACGGAAACTCCTGCTTTCCTGCGAACCGCAACCTGCTGGCCTGCGTGAAGGCCCTGAACGAGACGATCAACCGGGACTTCAGGTATGTGCCCCTCTCGACGACGGTCTCCACACCGATTTCCGAGGTGATGGAAAAACGGAAGGGGGTCTGCCAGGACTTCGCCCACCTGATGATCGCCTGCCTGCGAAGCCGCGGCCTGCCGGCCCGCTACGTCAGTGGTTGCCTGCGGACGCATCCGCCGGAGGGGAAACCCCGCCTCGTCGGCGCGGACGCCACCCATGCCTGGGTCTCCGTCTACTCGCCCGGACAGGGATGGATCGATTTCGATCCAACAAACAACAGCCTCGTCGGAGAGGATCACATCACCACCGCCTGGGGGCGGGACTACAGCGACGTGAGCCCCATCCGCGGCATCCTCCAGGGGGGCGCAGGACAAACCCTCCAGGTTTCCGTTGATGTCGCCCCGTTGGTTCCCGCACCCGGCCCCACAACACCCCCCTAGCACCCACCGACAACGACCCCAAGGATTTGGTCGCTTCCAAACAACTCGGCCATTGACTGCGGTTGCATGATCATTCTTCCTTCCATCCATGGACATGCTCGACGGGTATCAAACCGGGAACTTCTACGATGAGTTCCTTGCCCCCGATGGCAGCGTGCGTCCCCATGCTCAGATGCTCTGCGAGCGCATCCGCGAGGTCGGCTTTGCCGAAGTCCTCCGGCGTCAGTCCAAGGCCGAACAGGTACTGCTCGCATCTGGCACCACCTTCACGGTGTACCAGACCGGAGCGGGCATCGAACGCATCTTCCCATTCGATATCCTCCCCCGAATTATTCCAGCATCGGAATGGATGAGGCTCGAAAAGGGCCTGGCACAACGAATTGAGGCTTTGAATCGATTCCTGGACGACATCTACAACCGGCGCCTCATCGTGAAGGATCGCGTGATCTCGGAAGAATTGATTCTTAGCGCGGACGGTTACCGCAAGGAATGCGAGGGCTTTCAGCCACCACGCGGCATCTGGGTCCAGATCGCGGGCATCGACCTGATCCGTGGGACCGACGGAACCATTCATGTCTTGGAGGATAACCTCCGCACCCCAAGTGGTGTTTCCTATGTGCTGGAAAATCGGAACCTCATGAAGCGCGTGTTTCCCTCCCTCTTTCCACAAATGCACGTCCGCCCGGTAAACGATTACCCCTCACAACTGCTCAAGATGCTCCGATATCTTGCCCCCGACCACGTGGAGGAACCCGTGGTGGTGGTCCTTACGCCGGGAATCTACAACTCGGCGTACTTCGAACATTGCTTCCTTGCCCGGGAAATGGGCGTCGAGCTCGTAGAAGGGCGTGACCTCGTGGTGGACGACGACGGCTTCGTCAAGATGCGCACCACGCATGGCCTGCGTCGCGTTGATGTGATCTATCGCCGTGTCGACGATGATTTCCTCGATCCATTGGTCTTCCGGGCTGATTCTTGCCTCGGCGTCCCTGGCCTTTGGCAGGCCTACGCGAACGGGCGCGTCGCCCTCGCCAACTCCATTGGCAACGGTGTGGCCGACGACAAAATGATCTACTCCTACGTGCCCGCCATGATCAAATACTACCTCGGCGAGGAACCCATCATCCCAAACGTGGAAACCTATGTTTGCCACGATCCAAAGCAATGCGCGCATGTGGTTGCGAATCTGGGCAAGCTCGTGGTGAAAGCTGTCAACCAGAGCGGTGGCTATGGGATGTTGATCGGACCTCACGCCAGCGAGGACGAGCGTCGGGAATTCCGCGAAAAGATCCTTGCAAAGCCGAGAATGTATATCGCCCAGCCAACCATCTCCCTCTCCAGGGTTCCAACAATCATGGATGGCGAAATCGTGGGCTGCCACGTGGACCTGCGTCCCTATATCCTGTACGGCGGAACGACCTTTATCATGCCGGGTGGCCTCACGCGGGTGGCCCTCAAGAAGGGGTCTCTCGTGGTTAACTCCTCTCAAGGGGGTGGCAGCAAAGACACCTGGGTCTTGAGCAACGAGGGGGAAGCCCCATGTTGAGCCGCGTCGCCGAGAACATCTATTGGATGGCCCGCAACGTGGAACGCGCCGAAAACATCGCGCGCATTGCCGAAGTCAATCATCATCTCTCCCTCGATTCTCTGGCGGACGAGAGGAGACAGTGGGATGCGATCGTCGCCATTTGCGGCGATGAGGAGGCATTCTACCAGCGTTACCAAACCGCGAGTCAGGCGAGTGTTCTCTCCTACCTGACAACCGACCGGAACAATCCTAATTCCATCCTTCAGTGTTTGGGAATCGCCCGGGAAAACGCCCGGGGCACACGTGATCAACTTTCCCATGAAGTATGGCAGCACCTTAACCTCCTTTTTCTTCGTTGCAAGGACTTCGCACAGACGAATGCCGTGCCCCATCAGGATTTGTTTGAAGAGATTCGGAATGGGTCTCATCTTTTCTTCGGCTTGCTCGCCGACACCATGACGCACGACGAGGCGTACCACTGGGCCAACGTTGGCCGATTCCTCGAGCGCGCAGAAAAAACCTCCCGCGTCATCGACGTAAAGTACTTTATCCTCCTCCCGAACCCCTCCTATGTTGGTACGGAACTGGACGCCATCCAGTGGCTGGCGGTGCTCAAGAGCGTCAGCGCAGCACACATGTACCTCCGCCATGATCGAAGCCTTGAACCGGAAAAACTGATCAGTTTCCTCCTCAAGCACGACCAGTTTCCCCGTTCCATCGCCTGGTGTCTGCGCCAGGCCCGAAACGAGTTCCTTCAGATTGCAGAAGAGACCGATAACGCCCGGGAGGTACTCGATCTCTTCGACAGGCTCAACACATCCGTCTCCATGTCTCCGATACGAGGGATTCTCCAGAACGGGCTCCACGAATTTATCGACACCCTGCAAAGGGAAATCAACAACCTGCACGGCAGGTTGCAGGAATTGTACTTTACTCTTCCCGTCGGTGCTGGGGGTCAGAGCCAGTAGGGATGCCGTCCTCCCGATATTGCTACCAAGCAGTCAATGATATCTTCCAGCCGTTGCCGACGGCGCCAGCCGACAATGGAATTAAGGTTCGCAAAGCGGAAGGCGAGTTCCGGCGAGAGGAGTACTTCGCGGTCGAGAGAGCCCTCCTCCGCCACGGCGATATACACGAGAAGCAGCAGGGGCTTGTGCGGAGCCGGGTCGCCGCTCGCTTTGTCTCTACGAAGGCGCTTCAATCTGGAAACGGGGAGCACGGGAAACACCTCGGGAATTCCGGGTAAGCCCTTCGACCATCCTCGCAACGAATCATCAATGGCCCGATTGGAACGATGGCTAAGGGCTCCTGGTGAAGACGAATCGCCTTAACGGAAGGCGTAAACAAAAGAACACTAAAGTCCCAATTACCGGATCAGAGCGGCGGACGCGAGAGGGTCACGGGGCGGGCGCGGGCGCGAGAAAGCTGGTGAGGGGAATCTTCCAGGAGGCGCCATTCTCGGGGGCTCCGGCTTCGCCGAGGAGCAGGGCGGTGGTTTCGAGTTCTTCGGGCGAGATGACAAGGCGGATGGTCATTTGGTCGTCGGGCCGGACGGCAACCGGTGGCGCGTCGCCGCGGAGGAGGGAGAAGGTGGCGACACGGCTGATTGCCTGCATGTTGCGGTCGAAGCGAATCGTGACGATTTGTCGGGCCATGCCTTCCTCGGAGAGCGCGTCTGTTTCCATGGTTATGCCAAAGCCCATCTGGCGAATGTTTTCCGGACTGAGGTAGATGGGATAAATTTCCTCGAGGAGGGTCGGACCTGTTTCGTTTTCGACGCTGGGGGCGGCAAAGTAGCCGACGAACAGGACGACTTCCTGGCCAGCGGGGGAGATTACCCAATTGACGAAGTCCCGGGTCTGTTGGCTCAAGGAGTTGGGGTTCAGGTAATAGTAGAGAGGGCGGCTGAGGGGGTACTTTCCGGAGCTGACGTTTTCCTGGCTTGGCCAGTATCCGATGTTTCCCGTTTCGTGGGAGATTCGGATGATATGTGCGCCGACGGCGTAACCGATACCGCCATATCCAAGGGCACTTTGGTCGCGGGAAACGCACGTGGTGAGGAGCGCCGTGGAGGATATGTCGAGGGCATTGGGTGAGAAGGCGCGCGTCCCGAGCACGTGTTCCTGAATGAAGGCTCGGGTGCCGGATTGCAGGTCGCGGTTATAGATGTTGACGCGGCGGTTGTAGCCGCCAACTTCGCGCCATTCGCGTATTTCTCCGGAAAGGAGTTGGGCAAGTTGGTCAACGCTCAGCGTTGTCACGGGATTATGACTGTGAACGTAGACACCGATGCCGTCGAGGGCGATGATGATTTCTTCGGGCCGTTCGCCAAACTTCTGCTCGAATTCAGCAAGTTCGGATTCCTTCATCCGGCGGGAGGCGGCTGGGATATCTGTCTCGTTGGCGAGGAGGGCGCGAATGCCACTTTCCGATCCGCGACCCTCGACATCGATGATCGCACGGGGGTGGGCGACCGTGTACTCCGCGGCGAGCTCGCGATTCAGCAGGAGCATGGTGTCGGAGCCCTTGATCGTGATCTGATCGGCGGACGCCGCGAAAGGGAGCGTCGCCAGGGCCAGAAGGGCGGCCATATCCAGCATCAAAGAGGAGAACGAATTTAACAGCGTGCGGGGGCTGGAGGCTCGAGGAGCGGAGGGGATCATGGGATGACCTCTTGAGCCAGACTTCTGGCAAAATCAGGTATCGGCGGGTGCCTGTTTCTGGTTTGCAGAGCACGACTTGCCACGCATGGGCACAAGCCTTTTGTAGGGCGCTGGATTGTTGCCTGATGCACGGGACGGCTTTTCCGGATTACTTAGCCCAATAAAATCAACGCTTTGGCCCCCCGACCTCGCCTTCTGTTCAACGATTTGCCACAATACCCCTGCTGATCTACCCGTCCGCGGGAAAGGAAAGGGTGTATCCGCTGTGGCCGACCGTGGTGATGCCAGGGAAGGCGGTGGCGAGGTGGTGGCCGGCGTGCTCGCCCGTGCAGTGGCAGGGAACAAGCCTTCGCGGAGCGATTCCCCGCAAGGCACCGGTGGTTTCGAAAAGGCGGCGTTCGGAGGCGTTGACAAGATGCATTCCGCCAATCACGGCTTGAATGCTTTCTTCGCCGGTGAGTTTCCGTATTTCGCTGAGTGTGTTGATAACACCGGCATGGCAACACCCGAGCAGGACGACGATGCCATCGCCCGTGTTGAGCCACATGGACAGATCATCAATAATGGGATCGGGTACGCTGGCGTCTGGCTCAAGGAAGAAGGGCCCGCCGGTGTCCTCGTAGTCCGTCTCCCGGGGAATGGGGCCGGTGATCCAAACGTCGGCCGCAACCTCTGTTGGCTTGGTGACATGATGCCGACGTGGGGAAGGAACCCGATCAAGGGCCGAGAGGGCGTCCGGAGGCATCGAGATATCCCGCGCCTTGTCACTGGCGACGCTATAGCGTGTTTGCCTCACGCCCGGATGAAACCAGAGATGTGCCGTTGAATTGACGGAAAGTACATGGGGCAATCCCCCGGTATGATCATAGTGGCCATGGCTTAGGATGATGTGATCGGCATTGGATAAGTCGATATCGAGTTTCCGGGCGTTTTCCTGGAGCACATTGCCCGCCCCTGTGTCGAAAAGGATATTGGCATCATCGGTCTCGATCCAGAGCGCGAACCCATGCTCGGCGCCGAGCCCTTCACCTGCGTGATTGTCTACAAGTACAGTGAGTGTTGTTTTCCTTAAGGACATAAGGGCGACTCCGGGAGTGATGGTTCACAAACTGTTGGCTATGCTCCAAGGAGCCACGCGGCAAGGGGAGATGCGGCCTGGTGGGAGGGGGGCAAAAAGGGTCCGCCGCCCAACGGAGATTTGTCCGGGGCGGCGGGGGAGTGGAGGGTTGGTCTGGTGGGGCGGCTAGAACATCATCCATCCGTCGACCGAGGTCGGCGCCACGGTGGGCGTTGCGAGCCGCGCGTTGTTGTCGCGGGTTCCCCGCAGGCCGGACCAGTTAGGTGGTGCGAGGGAGTCATCGGTCCGCGATGTGCCCACACGGAGGAGGGTGCCGTCGTGGACGCCTGCGACGATGTCGAGGGTGCCATTGCCGGTGCCGTCTACGAGGGCGGGGGTGGACTTGATCGCCGTGGCGGCCCGCGCCTGCGGGGCGGGGTCGAGCGGCTGGCCGTCAGCCGCCCACAGGTGGAGGTCGCCCGCGTCGTTACCAAGGAGGATCTCGGGAGTGGCGTCGCCGGCGACGTCGGCAAGGAGCGGGGAGGCGTGGATGGCCGAGGATGTATAGACGGGAAAGCCATCGAGGGAAAGGCCATGTCGATCGAAGGCGTAGAGGGCGCCATCGAGGGAGCCGACCAGGATTTCGTCGCGGGCGTCGCCGTCGAGGTCCGCCGCCGCCGGGGAGGAGGGACCGCCAAGGAAACGCCGGACGGGCCAGCCGGCCACCGTTTCGCCGCCGGGGGTCAGGGCGACCACCCGGCCGTCCTCCATGGCGACGACGACGTTGCGGGCCTCGCGACCGGTGAGCGCGGCGACGACCGGGGTCGCCTGCACGCGTCCGCCGAGGTCCACCGGCCAACCGGAAAGGGCTTCTCCGGACCCGTCCACCACGTGGACGATTCCCGAAAGGCTCGTTGCCACCACGTCCAATCGACCGTCCGCGTCGATGTCAGCCAGCACCGGCGAGGGCGTCAGGAAGGCGTGGTCACCAGCGTCACCGTCGCCGCCGAGCTCCATCGGGAACCCGCCAACCGGCTCGAGGGTCTTTGTATAGACGTGCAGGATGTTTCCTCCGGCGATCGCCACCAGCTCCTCCTCACCATCGCCGTTGATGTCGCCAATGGCAAGGGTCGACTTGATCGGCGCGCCGAGGTTGAGCGCCGGCGTCGTCAGGCTCCCGTCGTGGTGCACCACGACGAGGTCACCGTTGTCGTAGCCACGCAGAATCTCGAGGTCGCCATCGCCGTCCGTGTCCAGGAGGGCGGGACTGGACTGCGAGGAGACGATGCCCTCGTGCGGATGGATCGCGAGCACGGTGCCGTCGGGCCGGTGGATGCGCAACTCACCCAAATAGTGGGCCGAGACGATTTCGAGCGTGCCGTCGTTGTCGAGATCTGCCGCGGCGATGGCGCCGGATACGGCCGAGGGGGCCTCGCCAGTCTTGTCCTGGACGGTGTTCCTGGCGGGCGACTCGGCCTTCTCCGTCGTCGCCGGCCAGACGAGCTCGGGCTGCACTCCGTCGAAGGTCCAGTTGCCGGCGCGCGTGGAGCCGGACTTCCGATACTCAACAAAGCCGGGGTAGGCGTTCCACAGGGGGGTTCGCTCGATCGGATGCCGTGTCGCCGGCGGAAGAATCAGGCCCTGGGGCAGCGTATATCCAAGGAGAGGCGATTTGGGGTACTTGGCGGGGCTGACGATGTCCTCGGTGCCAGCATCATGGAGCCAGAAGGGGCGCACTGTCTGGCCCGTGTCCGCAACGACGAGGGCAAAGCCATAGAGCGCGGCGGTGTGCTCGTCGAGGTGTCGGGTCACCGGGTTGTCGTGAAGGCGGGGATTCTGTTCCGGGTCGAGGACGGTGATGGTCAGTTCGATGGTGGCACCGGGCGCGGCGAGTTCTGCGGTCTGTTCCGGCAGGGTGTTGGCAGCGAAGGGGGCGCCGCTGCCGCCGAAGGGGGGAAGGACGGCCTCCGTGGATTCGAACAGCCGTATGCCGCGGGCGGGGAACCCGTCAATCGATCCGGACTCGACCGACGCCACCCGGCCCTCGCCGTCGAGCCGGCGAAGCGACCACTCGATGCCGCCGCGAATACCCAGGTCGAGATCGACCGCGTGATCAAAGCCCGCGCCGCGCGCCACCGTGTGAACGCGGAGGTCAATGCGCTCGAGCGTGTCCTGCTCCGTATAGCTTTCCGAACGCGCCACCGCAAGCACCAGGTCGTTGTAGTCGAAGTCATTGCGGAATCCGCCCTCCTTCAGGTCCTCCCAGGCGACGATCATCCCGTTGGCAAGGGCCGTGGAAGCCTCGTCCGTATAGACATTCGCGAGACCGCCGGGATCATCGGTATTGCCGGTGCGCTCGCCGGTGATGGCGGGATGACCGGCCGGTGGCGTCGCCGTGCCTGCGAGCGATGTCCAGCGGAGCTCGCAGGACGTCTCAAGAAGGGCTTCGTCATTAAAGGCGCCGAGCGTTGCGGTATAGACGATGGAAAGGGGGGCTTCCGCCAATTGCGCAACCGTGACGGAAGGGATCGTGACGACGAGAAGGCCATCGGAAGGTCGGGCAGCGACGGCACCCTCGGGCAGCTCGACGGATTCGGGGTCGAGCGTCAGCGCTGCGGGGAGCCGGTCCGTCACCTCCAGGTCGAAGGCGTCGGCGCCGTTGCCGGCAGCGGAGGTAATCTCGATGACGAAGCGGATTTCGTCGCCCTCCCGATAGGTCGGTGCGGTAAGGACCCGCTTCTCCACGCGGAGAGCCGGCTCGACGACCGAGACCCTCGGTGCGTCCGACCGGACGTTTGCAAGCGCGTGCTCGAGCGTCGCCACGTCACCGAGGGTCCGCCCCGCGGTGTTTGCGGTGGTGTTTTCCAAAATCGCCCGATACCGCAACGTGATTGGATCCACGGTTGTATGGACGTTTGCCTCGCGATGGATTGCGCCAAGGTCCCAGGTGATCGTTCCGGACTCGAACTCCGGCGTTCCCGCCCGGATGATCTCGAGGACGTCGGGAAGCGAGGTGCCGGCGAACTCGAGGAAGTGCAGACCGTCCGGAAGGCGATCGGTCAGGACAACGTTGTGGAGCATGCCATCCGGCGGGGTCACGGCGACTTCGAAGGTCACGACTTCGCCGATAGCGACGTCATTTGCGGCAGTATGATCTGCCGATGTGGCAATGATGCGTTTCTCGAGGGCGGGCGCGCGAAGGGGGAAGCGGTGGGTGCCGAGTTCCGCGCGCGTCCGTCGCTCGAGCGGGTTCCCGGGGAGCGAGTCCCACTCGATCCGGGCTGCGTTGAGGACATCCTCCTGGCCCGATGCCTGGTCGTCTATACGCGCGGTCAGGTGAAAACGGATCCACTCGCCGCGGGGAAGGTCGAAGGGAGCAAGGGTGACCGGGTCGGCCTGGGTACCGGCGCCGGAGACTGCTGGAAGGGCGCCGGGAAAGCCCGCGCTGGCCTCCACCTCGCCAATGGAGACGAGGCTGAGGTTGTCGGGCAGGGCGTCGGTTACGCGCAGGTCGAAGGCGTCGCTACGGCTCGCGCCCGTGTGGCGCACCGTGAGACCGTACTCCACCAGATCGCCGGCGTCGAGATCGGTCTCGCTGGCTTCCTTGAGCAGCTCGAGTTCCGGCGCGACGACGTCGATACGGCGGACGGCGTTACGATTGCCTCCACTGTCGTGGCGCACCAAGACACGATTGCGCGGACGGTCGCCAATCTGGTTCGCCTCCACATCCATCAGCCGAGCCGTATAGCGCACTCGGATGCGCTCGCCGTCGCCATCGCCGTCGGGGGGATTCGTCACGTCACCGAGGGTCAGAACAAACCGGTTCTGCCACGGGGTGCCACCATTGGTAATCTCGAGATCCTGGCGCTCGGTCTCGATGGGCTCCTCGAATTCGATCGCATCGACGGAAAGGAGCTGCATGCCATTCGGCAGGTCGTCCTCGATCCGCACGTTTGTCATGGATCCTTGGGGGATGGTGAGGACCGCCTCGTAGGTGACCGTCTCCCCGATGGTGATGTCGTCGCCGGGGGTTGATGGCTCGCTGCTGGCGATGATGACCTTGGAAAGGGCGAAGTTGGCGGTTCGCACGGTCGTCGAATCGGCGAGCGGTCCGAACGAATCGCCGCCCTCGGGCGCGCTGAAGTAGTCCGTGTCCACCCTGTTTCCAACGGTCGTGTTGGGATGGATGGCGTCGTCTATACGGACGGTGTAGCGAATTGTTGCGCTGGTGCCGCCGGGGAGGATCGCGCGCCCGGCGCTCGTGCGGTTGGCGAAGTTGAAGGTCAGCAGGCCGCCGGATTCGGTCGCGGGTGTCAGCGCGGCAAGGTTGGCGCCCCCCGCGTCGGTGATGGTGACGGGGGTGTGGGGGTCGAGGCGGAAATGTTCGTCGAGAGTGTCGACGACGGGCGCGAGGTAGGCCGTGCCGCCACCCTCGTTGTTCAGGACCACCTCGTATGCCACCGTCGATCCGCCCATCAGGTTGGACGTGCTGGTGACCGTGCGCTTGTCGATCGTGACCGACGGGAACCAAATGAGGAACTCGGCCTCGTCGGAGAAGGTGTCGACAAGGGCCCCGGTGTCGTTGCGATAGGCCCCCGTCCCGACGTTGCGGTAGGCGACCAGCCCTCCCGCAGGCACGTCCTCGGGGGCAAGATCACGCACCACGGCGTCGTAGGTAACGGCAAAGGTGGCGCCGGGGGCGACGTTGCCGAGATCGAACTCAATGCCGTTGGGCGAGCGAAGCGTGGGGAACGTTCCTGCCGAACCGGGTGTGCTGATCGTGCGCCCGCCAAAGGTTGCGTCGGACGTACCGTCCCCATCGCCATCGTTGGGTGCGATCGCCTCACCGTAGATATCGACATCGGCTTCCGTGATGAAACGAATGTTTTCGAGGGCCGTGTTGGGTCCGGTTACAAGGGGGAGGTAGGCCGTGGCGGTCGCGCCAAGGACAGGCACGCGGGGGAACTCCGCCACGAGGGCGAAGCGCAACACGCTGCCCGGGGGAACCACCGTGGTGTTGAAATCGAAGTCCGGCGTGTCGTTTGTTCCATCGTACACGGTTCCGCCGGGCACTTCGACGCGCATCAGGCGCGTGCGCATCACCGGCCGGGGATTCGTAAAGGAGGCCGACGATCCGTCGGTCGTCTCCTCGCCGGGGTTTGCGAGTGTGTCGGCGTCGAGCGCGAGCGCTTCCATCGTCGCCGTGTTGGTCAGGCGGTCGGTCGCTTCGAACTCGTCGTTTCCAGGGCCTTCAAATTCGTTGTCGACGACAAAGGCCAACTCGAAGGTCCCCGTGGCCCCCGCCGGGATGCGGTCGCTCCCGCCAAGCTTCCACTCCACGGGCGTGTCGCCGTCCTGGGGTTGTGGCTTCCCGGATCCATTGTCAAAGCGCCACGCGCCGCCGGCGGATTGCCTTACCGTTGGTTCCACCGAGTCGTCAAAGAACGTCCCGTCGGGCAGCAGGTCGACCATCGTTCCCGGCCCACGGAGCTCGTAGTACTCGCTCACCTGGTAGTCGATCCGTGCCGTCAGCCGGTCGCCAATTTCCGCCACGCCGGGGCTCACGGACTTCTGGACGGCGACGTAGCGTGCTGCCACTGTTGCCGTGTCTGCCGGAAGGAATTCCTCGTCCACCTTCTGCGCCCGATAGACCGCCGAAACAACCGCCGCGCTCGTCCGCGACGCTTCATCATCCGCCACCAGCAGGTCCGACGCCGCCGGACCCGAAAGACTCGTCGGGCTTGTATAGACGTTCGAGGAATCGACCAGGTGGTGCTTCACGATGCCCGAGCGATAGCTGACGATCGTTGTTTCGCCACGGGGAACTTTGATCCCACTATAAACCAGAAGCGTCGTTCCGGTCGTCGGGGCGTTGGGCGTGGCCGTGGCGATGACGCCCTCGGGGAGGGGTGCGAAACCGAGAAACTCCCGGTTCGATGGCAACTCCTCCACGAGCACCACGTCCTCAACGTCGTCGACCTCGTTCCCTCGCAGGCGGAGCTGTGTGTCGAAGGCGTTTATCGTGGTGCCCGTCGCCCGTTCGCCCTCGGCGACCTGGGGAATCGTGTCCAGCTCGAGAAGAATCAGAACCGTTTCATGAGTACCCCACAGGAGGGAGTCGCTCGCGGGGAGGACATCGGGCGTGAGGAGCGAGGCATCGTCCTCGCCAGGGGCAATTTCTGCCGCATCGACGCCGACAGGCGCGGCGAGATCCACACCACCCGGGGGCGTACCCTCCGGAGCGATGGGCGGCACGGCGCCGCGCTCAAACGGGCTGTCGTCCGCATACGCTGCCAGTCGTGTGGCCAGCCTCGTGCCCGGCTCCATCTTCGGATCCACTTCCACGCGGAACGTGTAGACACGGGCGTCTCCCCGCTCGAGCACCTCCGTCCCCTCGAAGGAAATCACCCGTCCCCCTTCTCGGGGAACGTTTCCAATCTGCGAGCCAAGGGACCCGGACACCACCGTCAGTCCATCGGGCAGGTCGAGGATCACGCCCGGGTCGTAGGCCGGCCCTTCCGAGGTTTCGAGGTTCCGCAGCGTGACTCGCAGGTCGAACGCCCCGCCGACGGCGACGCGCTGGGTCGTGGCCGCGGGTTCTAGAGCCAAGTCCAGATCGAGACTGCCATCGGGGTCCGACTGGGCGGCGACGGGCGAAGCCAGCGCAAGAACACCGGCAGCGATGGGGGCGAGCCGGCGGAGACCGATTCGCAAGTGAGGAAAGAGAGGCATTCGTTTGAGAGCCTTTCGAGGGCAGTGGACGGCGCCCTCGGGGCGGACTTCCCCCGAGATTCGCGCGTTGATGCCCTTAGGAAAGGCAAGCGACGCACCTGCTTCCAGGCAGCCCGGTAGCATCGTACAAGACCGTATTTATCAGTTTTCTGCAGGAGCGTTAGGGCCGAAAGGGGTGTCCGGCATATCAGGGAAATCCCCGAATTGTACTGGGGCGTCTCCGATCGAGACCCGCGATGCCGTTGGGGGCATCGGCTGATGCGGCATGTCATTTGGGTAAACACATCATCTTGAATGGTCGTGGGTTGAAATGACTTGGCAGGACGTTTGCGCTCCAAAGATTCCGTAAGGATTCGATGGAAGGAATACCATGTCGCAAACTCGAACCGCCGCCTTCACACTGATCGAACTGCTGATCGTCGTCGCGATCATCGCCATCCTGGCGGCAATAGCGGTCCCCAACTTTCTCGAAGCTCAGACCCGATCGAAGGTTAGCAGGGCACAGGCGGACATGCGGACCATCGCGACGGCGATCGAGAGCTACACGGTCGACAGCAACAGCCAACCCCCGGAACTCGGACCTGTTAACGGCCCCAAAGGTGCCTACAACTTCTCTCCCGCTACCACCTCCTTCGGTTTTGTCCGCCTTTGGGAATGGAAGGTCGCGCCGACTGTCCTCACCTCACCGGTGGCCTACCTGACCTCCTTACCGGAGGATCCCTTCAAGAAGGGCGCCTCCAGCACCATTCCGCCCACCAACGGCTTCGCTTTCGATGCGGGCCAGCCCCTCGACATGGGGTACGTCTATCTCGATATCGCCAGCTGGGTCGCCTTCGAGAATCCCCAGTTTGATCCCGTGTGGTCCAACACCCTCTTCGGGCGCTGGGGCCTCGTCAGCCTCGGCCCCGACCAGACCTACAACCCGCCCGTGAGTGGAGACTTCAGCGACCTCGGTTGGATCTATGATCCGACCAACGGAACCGTCAGCCGCGGCCTCATCGTCCGAACGCAAAATCGTTCGGACTCACTATAAACCACACCCCCCGCCAGGAGGAAGTTCACCACCATGGATCTGCCAGACCTCTCCATCTTCCAGTACAACCTCATCACCAACCTCATGTCTTTTTCCGTAGCGACCATGTTTGCCGGTGCACTGTTCTTTTTCTTCTCTCGAAGTCAGGTCGCGCCCAAGTACCGGATGGCACTGCTCATTACTGCCCTCGTACCCGCCATTGCTTGTTACCATTACGTGATGATCTACGGCAGCTTCAGTGGCGCTTACGCCCTCGTTGACGGTGTCTATACAGCCACCGGCAAGCCCTTCAACGACGCCTATCGGTACGCCGATTGGCTGCTGACGGTGCCGCTCCTCGTCATCGAGCTGGTTGCCGTTCTCGCCCTTGCCCGCGACACCACGCGTAGTCTCGCCACCCGCCTCAGCCTTGCAGCAGCCCTCATGATCGCCCTCGGCTATCCCGGCGAGGTCGCCGCGGAAACCACCACCAAGCTGATCTGGTGGACGGCGTCCATGATTCCTTTCCTGTACATCCTGTGGGTGCTCTTCACCGAGTTCAGCACACATTACAAGGATCAGCCCGCGGAGGTTCGCGGCATGGTGGGTGGTGCCCGTACCGTGATCTTGATCACGTGGAGCTTTTACCCGATCGCCTACTTGGCCACCGTGGTCGGCCTGCCCCCTGCCACCGGCGAGACGGCCCTCCAAATCGGCTACACCATCGCGGACATCACCGCCAAGGTGGGCATGGGCGTGTATATCTACTTCATCGCGGCGGCCAAGACGCGCGCCGACGGCTGGCAGCCGGCGGACGCCGCTGCTCCTGCTGGCGCTCCCACCCCCGCCTGACTCAAAGAACAACTACAGCGAAGGAAAGAACCGGCCCGCCGCAAACATGCGGCGGGCCGGTGCGCTTGTGGTGCGATGGGGTGGGCTCATCAATCACTGAATACCATCCAGTCCTCGACCCCTGTGGGCGTGTTGGTGATCTGGACGCTTTCCATGCCTGTATAGCTCACGGTCTGGCGCGACGTCTGGTCGATCGTGCCCGCGCCCCCGCCCGACGGGTTGTGCACCGCCGGCTGTCCCTGCGCGTCGAACACGAGCGTATCCGCAAAGCCCTCCGTGTCGCCCGCGATGTTCATCGTCGCAGTTGGCGAGGAAAGGACCACGACGAAGTCGTCGCCGGCCAGCAGGTTCGCGGTGATCATCTCGATGCTGGCGTCGTAGGATACTGTCGGCCCGGCGCCCGTTGCCGATGTCGAGGTGACCCCGATCATATCCGCAGCGGGCGTGTAGGCCAGAACGAGCTCGTCGCCCGTGCTCGATCCGCTGTCGGAAATCGCAAGAGGACCGCCGATCAGGCTTAAGTCGATGGCGTAACGATCGTCGCCGGGCCCGCCGTCGAGCGTATCCACACCGCCAACGCCATCCAGCACGTCGTTTCCAGGGCCGCCGGCAAGGATATCGTTGTTGTTTGTTCCGATAAGCTGGTCCGGCCCGTCGAAGCCGTACAGCTGGACAGGCTGGCTATACAGCGACGCATTCAGGATGTCGCCGATGGTCGGCGAGTTTCCGCCGTTGAGGACCGCGAGTTCGGGGATTGGCGGGATGAAGACGACGTTGCCACTGGCGCCACCGGCCAACACCAGCATCGGATCGGCGAGTTGATACTGGCCGGGTCCGGTCACCTCGAGCCGGTCGTTCCCCGGGCCGGAATCGTAAGATACAGGACCACCCATGGGAAGCGCCAGCGTGGAGGTCTGGCATTCGAGGACGTCATCGCCCGGGCCGGTTATGACGTTGAACTGACCGAGGCCACCCGCCTGGAAACCCGCCGGATCCACCACCACCACGTCGTCCGCCAGGACGCCGTCGTTCGTTGCAGTATCCAGAGTGACCGCCGGAATCAGGAGGAACGTGATCGCCTCGAAGGCGACGCCGCCGCTCGATCCCGAGATGCGGTTCTGGCCGGGTGCGGGCACGTCCACCAGGAGGGTGTCGTTGCTGTTGGGCGTCACAAAAGTGAGGGTGCCCATGTTTTGAACGGTGATCGGCTCGAGTCCGGTGAACTGGATCGGCTGGATTGCCCCAAGGGTGATCGTGCCATCGCCCGCGGTGGCAGTGTCCGGCGTATAGATGGCCGAGACCGCACCGTCGCCAATAACGACGAGACTGTCGGTGCCGGTCGGGCCGCCGCCGTTATAGATCACAGCGGCGAGCAGGGGAGGGATGCCGGAGCTGAAGTTGACCTGGAGCGAGTCGCTTCCGTCCTCGCCGTTGAACTCGATCGGGGCGGGGTAGGCCGCGTCGACGTCCGTCATCACGATCGTGTCGTCTCCATCGCCGGCGTTGATCGTCACCCGGCCGAGGAGAGGGGGCAGGAACTCCGTGTCGACGAACGCGCCGGTCGCCGTCTCGTCGAGTCGCGTCAAGCCGTCGTTTGGGACGACGTCCGACACGCGGAGGCTCTGCGGGCCCGTCACCTCCACGTTGATCACGCGGTCCGTTGCCACGACCCGGGTCTCGACGAGTTCCGTCTCCTCGTAGGTAAGGTCGAGCGTGTCGAAGAGGAAGGACCCTTGCTCGGGCCCGTCGAGGTCATGCGTCTCGAGGGTGACGACGCCCGTGGCGTTTCGCGTGATCAGCTTGTCGGCGTCGCCGCCCGCTTCGCCAAGGACCAGTTCGAGCCCGCTGGGAAGCGTCGTCGAATTCAATCCATCGATGGTCACGTCGACCGTCTCGCTTACCGCGGTTCCGTTCACCTTCAGGCCGATGACGCCTGCCAGCGGCTTGCTGAAGAACGTCGTCGTCCCATCGTCCACCACGAGGTTGTTCGAGCCGTCGACATAGACGAAGTAGGTCGTCGACACGCCGGGAAGGGTGGTCGCGTCGGTGAAAGAAAACGTGCCGTACCTCGTTCCCCAACGGCCCGTCTCGCCAAAGATGTCCGGCGTGACTGCTTCCGCCAGCGCATACTCGTTATAGACCCAGAAAGACACGTCGTCCACGGGGTCCACGACCATTCCCGAGTAATCGCCCCAGCGGTTCCTGCCCGAGCCGAAGCGCCGTTCGTACTTCGCGACGCCCGTCGCGAGGGTTGCGATCGGCTGGACGGATCCCGGCGGGTCTGTGGGCACCCGCCCCGTGTAGTACGCCCCGGCAAACAGCGACGGCCCCGACGCCGAAAAGCCGATCGCCATCTCGCCCAGCGAATTGCAGGCAATCGCCGGCATGTAGGTCGCAATATCCTCGTCCGTCCCGCCGTCCATGCCGATGCTGCCTTGCTGGACCAGCGTGGTCGTGGCCACGCCGCCGGTCGTGTCGAACTCCCACCAATGGACCGTGCACTCGCCCGCGTCTTCACCGGTGCTGGGGACGATCTGGCTGCAGACCCACAACTGCTCGCCGCGCCACACCGCGTTCAGCGTCCGGCGGTCGTTGGTCTCGATGTCGAGGGAACCGGCACCGGGTTGTGGCGCATCCGGCATGGCGAGCGACGTATTGTCGATGTTCCCCACGGGGATATCCACAAACGAGTAGCTCGGCGCCGTCAGCGGGTTGTCCAGTTGGATGATGCGCACGTATTCGTTGGTGCCGTCGCTCAGGCCGCTGTAGGCGACCAGGTAGGTCCCGAGCGTCGCCGTGGCCGGGCCGTACACATGCGCCGGGCGTGTCCCTGTTGGCGACTGGCCGATCGCACCGTACGGATCCTGCACCGTGAACACCATCGCACCACCCGTATAGAACGGCGTCTTGTCGATCACCCACAGGCGCATGCCGCCATAGGACCGCGTCGCACCAAAGGTAAACAGGTTGTAGGTGAGATACACCGCTTCCTCGTCCACCGCGAATCCGGGATAATCGCTCCAGTAGTCCGTCACCCCGATGGTGATCTTGCCGTTCAGCCGTGCGGCATACCATGTCCCTGTCGGGTCGCTCGTGGCGGAAACCGCAACGAAGATAGACGACTCGTCGGTGGGCGATCCGGTCAGGACTTCGAGCCGCTCGAGCGTGCACACGACAAACCGCCCGGCGTGCTGGTCATAGATCACCTTTGGGTCAAAGGTGTCGGTCGTCGGGTCGCTCGTTGTCCCCGGCAACAGCCCGGAGAAGAACGACTTGAGGCTGGTGCTCGAGACGTTGGCACCCGCACGGGTATAGACCTCGATGCTGGTGTTCACCATATTGACCACATGGTTGGGCCCCGCGGCGGCAATCGGGTCGGGAGGGATATGCATGAAGCCACCGTTGTTGGTCGCGTCGGCGTCCATGTTGATGGCCTCGATGGTGAGGGAGGCGCCAGGGGCGAGAGGCGTGGGGTCCTGGACAGAAGGACCCGGGGTATGGGGCGCGGCCATCCCCGCCGGGGGAGCGTCCTGACTCGGCACCGGCACGTCGGAGAACGACAGTGGGGCAGCCGCCAGCCGGGCCGCCGTCAACAGCAGCAGCGCCAGCAGCAGTCCGATGAGGAGGAAGGGATCAGAGCGGGTTGCCCGTGGGGAGCAACGACTCGGGCAGCCGGCCATCCCGGTCCCGATGACGAAGGAGGGGTCCATGGCGCGTCTCCGGATTGTGGTTGAAACAACATCTTTCAATTCCTCCCGGACGAACGGGCTTGTCAAGAACATGCCGCATCTTCAACGGAACTTTCCGATAAAGAGAGTAAAGATAACTCGCTTGAAATCAGTCCTCTGTGGACATAAGATCTCCGAAATGCGCTCTCACGCCTCTTGTCGGAGGAGGACCTTTTTGATCCGATTTCCGGCGCGGAGAACTCCCCTCCCAGTTCGGCCGGCAATCCCAAGCAGCACTTAAGCGGGCTGGCCGACCAAGGTTCGCCATCACACCTGGCAAGATACGCTGGCCTCACAGGCACCGGTCGAGTTATCCAGAAACAATGAAGCGCGACCGCAGGCATCACCGTCGGGAGGAACGACGTCCATGACACCCCGCGTTTCTGTCGTCGTCCCGGCATACAACGACGAGGAGCACCTGGCGGAAACGTTGCGCTCCGTCCAAGAGCAAACCCTGCCCGACTGGGAACTCCTCCTCGCCGACGACGGATCGACGGACCAGACCGTGGCCCTGGCGCGGCAGGTCGCCGCGGCCGACAAGCGCATCCGTGTCCTCAGCTTCGAGCATCGCGGCCATCCCGGCGCCACCCGCAACGCCGCCATCGCCCAAGCCCGCGGCGACTATATCGCCTTTCTCGACGCGGACGACCTGTGGCTGCCGGAAAAACTCGAAAAACAACTCGCCGCGATTGCCGGCCTCGAACGCCCCGGCCTTGTCTATACACTCGTGGAGGAGTTCTGGGACCAGCCCGATCCCCCCCCCCAGAACTGGCTTCGCGAGCCTCCCCCCGCCACCCACCGCGAGCAATACGCCATGAACCTCACCTTTCGCCAAATTCCCTGCACGGTCACGATCCTCGCGGAACGCACCTTCGTTCAGGAAATCGGTGGCTTCAGCGAGGACCCGGAGCTTCGTTCCGGCCAGGACTGGGACTTTACCAACCGGGCGATTTGGCGTCGTCCTCTCGTGTGCGTCCCCGAGGTGCTTGCCCGTGTCCGCATTCGGGCCCGCTCCCTCTCGCGTGGAAACCGGCGCCATCCTAAGTACCGCATTTATGGACTCGAGCTGGCCGAGAAGCGCGGTGAACTGCCCCTGGACCTCCGCCGGCGCGCCTGGTCCACCGCCTGGCTCATCCAAGGCGAGCGACTCCTCGCGGCCGGCGAGCCCGGCTGGCGCCGCGCCCTCTGGCTGGCCTGGCGTCACGATCCCCTCAGTATCTACCGCCTTCCCGCCGGCCTCGCCTCCGGGCTCCCCCGCGGGGCCGCCTACCCCCTTTACAGCGCGCTCAAGGAAATCCAACGCCGCGTCACCAAGCGCAAGTTCGCCTGACCCACCCACCCCCTTCACCGGTTGCCATCACCGGCAGCCAGGCCAACAGTCACACGCGATCGCCTTTCCATCGCCGACTGCTCCGTGACTGGGATCCCCGTGGCGCGCCTCCTCTTTGACGTCAGCAACATGAACGACGCGCGCCGCACGGGCATCGGCCGCCTGACGGAGAACCTTCTACGGTCATCCGCCCTCATCATGGAATCCGGCCAATGGACGGCCGGCCAACTCACCTGCGTCAGCGCCTGGCCCTTTCGACTTCCGGGGGACGACCTCGCCCGGTTTCGCGCCCTCGGCATCCGCTTTCAACACCTCCCCACCCCCAGCATGTACCTCTATCGGTTCCTACGCCTGCCCTCCTTCGCGCGGCGGCAGAAGGCCGACCTCCTCGTCATTCCCGAACCCACCGTCTTCCCCTATCCCCGATGCCCCCGCTATACGGTGCTCCTGAACGACCTCATCCACATCGACGACCGTCCCTCCATGTCGTGGCACATCGCGCTCATCTATCGGACGCTGGCCGACCGCACCCTCCGGGGCGCCGCCAGTATCGGCGCCATTTCCGAATTCACCCGCCACCGCGCCGAGGCCCACCTCCCCGGCATCGGCCACAAGACACACCTTATTCCCATGGTCTGCGACCTTCCTCCTGTCGATGAGGACCCCTCCCCCGAATCCGCGGAGGCATTCGCCCTCTTCGTCGGCAACCTCATCCCACGCAAGAACATCCGCCGGCTGGTCCGAGTCTTCGCCCGCTGGAAAAAAAAGCATCCCCGCGAGTTCGTTCCGCTCGTTGTCGTTGGAAAACCCAACCCGAGAGTCGACCACATCGCCCCCTTCCTCGAGAAAGCGGAACGTCGCGGCATCGTTCGTCGCACCGGCTACGTCACCGACGAGGAGTTGCGCCGCCTCTATCGCACCGCCCTGTTCTTCGTCTTCCCCTCCCTCTACGAAGGCTACGGCCTGCCGATCCTCGAAGCCATGAGCCATGGTTGCCCGGTGCTCACGTCGGCCGGCACGGCCACCGGCGAGGCCGCCGGCGGCGCCGCGGAACTCGTCGATCCCGAATCGGACGAGGCACTCCTGGGCGCGCTGCGTCGCCTGCGTGCCGACCAAAATCGCCGCGACGAACTCCGCTCCCTCGGGTACGCCCGCGTCGCCGAACTCACCCACGAGCGACAGGGACACGCCTTCCAGCGCCTCCTCCTCGCCGGGCTCGGGTGAACCTGCGAACGTCTCCCCTGCTCCCCGAGGCCCGCGGGATGCGGCTTTACACCGCCCGGGGACAGGTCGAATGTCCAACCACGAGATGAGAGCACCCCCAGCCCGAATCGGTACGCCATGCTCGGACGCCTGACCCGCTTGCTTACCCCGAAGCCGGCCCCACCTCGCCTTATGCAAGTAGACGAGGCATTCCTGCTCTCGGACGAGTATGAGCGCCTTATGGCGGAAAGGCTCCCCCTCGACGGTAGCCGCGACTTGAACGAGGCTGAAAACGAGACCCGGAACTACCTTTTCCGCCATCGCCACATGAGAAACCGGCTAGGTATCTTTCGCTGGCGGGGACTTCAGGAGAATCGCGATCTCCTCCTTGGTTTGATCTCCAAGGCGAACCGCATCGTCGATTTCGGTGGAGCGGCCTGCCCCCTCGGTTTTCGCGCGGTTGTTGTGGACCATCTCCAGACCGACGCCTACGGCAAGCCGGTACCGTATCACTCCCTCGACCAATTGCCTTGGAAGGCGGATCTTGTCTTCAGCTCGCACACCCTCGAACATATACCCGATATCGAGGGAGTTCTCGCCCAACTCCGTGACGCTCTCGAGAAAGATGGCCATCTTGTTTTGCATCTCCCCGCCTACACATGTACGCGCTGGTGGCCCGGCGTTCACAAGAATTCTCGGTACCACGATCACGTCCATACTTTTGGGCTTCGCGGAAGTCAGCCCCCACCACAAGTACCCGCCTACTGCGAGATCGATACTTTGGTCGGGCGATATTTCACACTCGCCAAGGCGGAGTACTGCGGCGACAACAGCATCTTTATTCTTGCTGCCGCCCGGACAAGTTGAGCTTGCATCCATGATCACGGAAACGACCCACATTTGGCGCTCAACGGCATTCTTGCAGGAGCCGGAATGGCCTTTCCGCATTGGGGACGAAGGGACCTCCGGGACCGATTTGGCAAGTATTCGGACCTTTGAACGGGGCGCTCCGGGAAGTTGGCGGATCCCCTGCAAATCCGCATCACTCTTCAGGGCCTTGGAGTCCCCATCCAGCAAAAGCGGGGCGCGTGTGGTACGCAAGGCCGGAAACAAATGCGATGCTTCTTCCTGGCATCCAATTGGAAGGAGTGCGCACCGCTCATGCTGATTGTTCTTAGCGGCGCAAAGCTTAACGCGGGTGACTACCTGATCACGGACCGGGCAAAGAAGTTACTTGAAAAGTCTGGAAAGGGTGAGGAGTTGGTGCAGTTGCCGGGGCACCTTCCGCTAAACGACCACATGCAACTCCTCGGTCGGGCCCGTGCTCTTGTCATTCTTGGGGGTCCGGGATGCCGCCCAAACATCTACCCTCGCGTCTATCCGCTCCTGGCTTCGCTTGATTCAATACCAATCCCCATCATCCTCTTGGGGACTGGTTGGAAAGGCATCGGGTCGCACCCAACCATCCTAGAAAGTTATCGTTTCGAGAGAATGAGCGAAACCTTTCTTCGACGTTGCGCCTCCGCACCGTCGGGAATTGGAGTGCGTGACATGTATACCTATTCGGTCTTGAAGAGGACCGGGATCGATAGGGTTCGAATTACCGGTTGCCCGGCCTGGTACAGCGAAGAGTATATCGGGGCTCCTTTCAACCCTCCACGAGAGATCAGGAGGATCGCCGTGTCGGCGCCATTCTCCGTTCTGGTCAGGGAGCAATTCGTCCAATTGGTGGAAAGATTGAGAGGGCTTTTCCCCACGTCAGAACTTGCGATTGTGTTCCACCAGGGTTTCGAATATCGTGGAGATAGCGGCACACCCGAAATGTTTGCCTTTCAGCGAGAAATGCGGGATCAGTTTGAGGCCCAATCCATTGTGTGCATTGATATCTCACAATCCCCCGACATGTCCGTCTATGACACTTGTGATCTTCATCTGGGATATCGTGTCCATGCCCACATCTATCGGTTGAGTGCCAGAAAGCTGTCGTTCTTGGTCTCGGAGGATGGAAGGGGTGAAGGTGTCGATGACACTCTCAGAATCCCCAAGTTTTTGGCGTTTCTTCCGAAGGAAAGTTGGCTTGGTGGCCGAACGCCCCTCTCGTTGATTCCGAAGCCCGCTCGGGCACCAAATTACGAGCTCAATCGGTCCCTTACGGATGAGATCACTCAAGCCCTCTTGAAGGAAATGGAGCATGGTTTCCCCTCCTTCCATGGTTTTCCTGCCATCATCGATCATTACTATGGCCAAATGCGCAGCTTCCTTTCGGATCTGTTTCATTGCGATTGCGGCCATGGAAGTTAGTGCCCCTATGGGCGAGTGGAAATGTTTGGGATCGATGCGCAGAATCGCGAAAAGGCCCAGCAATGACCAACCGTGCGCAAATCGCTGAATCCCTCGGCGAGTACGAGGAAACCCACCCGGTGGATGAGTGGGCTGTTGCCGGGCTGAGTGCTTGGCCATCGCTTCGGCTCCGGACTGGGCTCTCCGTCCTGCAGCGTAAAACAACCAGCCCACTCCCACCCCTTGGCGCCAGACTCCGTGCCCGGTGCCGTGCTGCCGGCCGCCTTGCTCGCACCTTGTATGCAGCGCCGCCACGACCTTCCGCCGTCGTCCTCCTCGGGCGAAGTGCACGCAACATCTCCATCGGTGCCGCCGCTCACAATGCCATCCTGGATCCCCTCGTCGACATGCTCCACGCACGTGGGATAGGCCAATGCCTTTGGGAAACGGGGGCACCTACACGTGGCCGCGTTCATCCTGTCTTCGCCATTGACGCTTGGATGGAAAGGGCCTGGCTGCTCCGGCGCGTCCGCGGCCTTCCCCTACTGGAGACGGAGCCGGATTGGTTTTCCCCCTATTGCCGTTGGGCGAAGAGTCGCCTCGGGATTGACCTTCCTCCGTGGAGCCACTGGTCCGATTTCTTCCGCTACCTGGCTTGTATGGCGGATGCGATGGAAGGTCTCCTCGCCGGGACGCGGCTCCTTCTTGTCGACTGCTGGTACTCGCGCGAAGGCTGGGCGGCAATTCATGCCGCGCGGAGGCTCGGGATCCTGACGGTGGACATTCAGCATGGCCTCCAGGGCCCGGGGCATTTTGCCTACGCGCAGTGGCGCCGCCGCCCGGAAAAGGGCGTCTATACAACGATGCCTGACGCCTGGTGGGTCTGGGGGAAAGACGACTCGGAAAACCTGGTTGAGGCGAACGGGTTTCCCATCGGCCCGGCGGGAATTCACCTTGGTGGCCATCCATGGCTGAACCGTTGGCGCGCAGCGGAAGGATGGGCCGAGGGGGAAAGGGCCGTTGGTGAGGCGCAACACCTCCGTGGGGAGGCCTCCCGCGCGCTCCTCGTCACCCTCCAGCGCGACGTACCCTTCGCGGATATCCTCGAACCACTGCTTCGCCAGGCGCCCCGCGACTGGATGTGGTGGGTCCGCCTCCATCCGGCGATGGGGGATCAGGAACGCGCGGTCGCGCACGCCCTTCAGACGGTGGCCAAGCCGGGACGTCTTCATGTCGCCGACGCCACCCGCCTGCCGCTCTATGCCCTCATGAAGACCGCCGACGCGCATCTCACCTGGTGGTCGACCTGTGCTCACGAGGCGCTCGCCTTCGGGCTTCCCACGATTCTTCTCCACGAAAATGGCGCCGATGCATTCCAGCGCCATGTGCGGGAGGACACGATGAGGTTCTCTCGCGAACCGGGGACGATTCTTCAGGCCGTTGATGAACTGGTCGCACGCGACCGTTCGGTCTTCGGGCAGGCCGCAGCGCCCCACTTTGCCCCCCCCGGCGCAGCCGACCGTGCCATCGATGATCTGCTTAACCGTGCGGGAATCCTCCGGTGATCCGCCCTGCCGAAAGGGGATCACCCCTCACCGCGAAGTTGATGTCGCATGGCGCTGTCTATACAGGATCGCGATTGTCCACCCTGCTCATCGGATTCCTGTTCATTCCGTTATATACACGCGTGATCGGCTCTGAAGGCTACGGCCTTGTGACGCTCCTTGCCCCCATCAAGGAGATCCTTGCCATGCTCCTCCTGCAAGGGATGGTCGGATCGATCTTTCGATTGCGATATGACTACACCGGGGCGGACCGGCGCTCTCTTGAAACGACGATCGTCTGGTATGTGGCCTTCTCCGTGATCGTGATCGGAGGTCTCCTTGCTCTCTTCGGGAAGCCGCTCTTCGCTGTCATCCTGCCGAATGTGCCGTTTTCGCCCTTCATCCTGCTGACGATCGGGGGTGCGGCGTTTGTGACATTCGGCCAGCTCGCGCAACGCAAGCTGCAGGCGGACCAGCGACCTTTTGCCTTCGGTGTGCTCATGCTCACGGCCGCGGCCCTCCAACTGGCGCTGATTCCCTTTTTTCTACTCGTGCTTCAGCGCGGAGCCCTTGGCCAAGTCGAGGCGGTCACCCTTGCCAGCGCAATCACAGGACTCCTCGCGCTGGTTTTCCTTCGTCCTTTCGGCCCCCACTTCATCGATGGGCCAAAGCTCCGCGCCGCCTTGTCCTATGGCTGGCGCATCCAACCCCACATCGTTGTCGTCCGCATCAACCGTTACCTCGATCGCGTCCTCATCAACGTTTTCCTCGGGCTCGGTGCCACAGGTGTCTATACACTTGGTTCCAATGTGGCGGGGCTTCTGGGCGTTGTAACGTTGTCGCTGAACCAGGCCTACGCACCACTCTTTGTCGAAGCGATGAAGAAGGCCGAGATTGCGGGAGGCGAAGCGGCGCGCCGTCTTCGGCGGGAAGTCACCTGGACCGCCATGCGCGTGGTCACGCTCGTAGGCGTGTGTGCGGTTCTCGGTTCCTCCATCGCCCGCGAGGCATTAGCCCTTCTTGCCACCGAGGAATTTGCCCGCTCGTGGACCATCGTCGCACCCGCCTCCGCCAGCTTCATCTTCGCCGCCTGCTACCAGGTCTTCGCCCAGGCACTCACCTACGACAAGGCCCGGGTCCATTTGCTCGTGGTCGTGAGCGCTGCCGGCCTTGCCCTGAACTTCGCCCTCGCTGTTTGGTTGCTTCCCCGTTACGGCCTGATGGGGGGCGTTGCTGCATCCTCGCTGGCCTCGGCGGCGATGGCGCTCCTTGTACTGTGGGTCGGCCAGCGCTTCATGCCACTTCCTTATCCTGCTGTGCGATGGCTGCTCCTGATCGGATCCTTGATTGTCACGCTTGGTGCCATTTGGGCGGTCGATGCGCTTTCCCTGAACCCGTTCGCAGCGCTGCCGGCAAAGGCCGTCCTCGCCATCGCTGGCCTCTCACTCGCCTGGAGTTGCAACGGCCTCACGATCCGGGATTTTCGTAATCTCCGCGGCCTGATTCCCCTCTAGTCGAAGAACATGTCCCACTGCAGGATCTGGTCGCCCCGAACGGCGGTGCGGATCCGTCGTCCAACAAGTAGGTCCGCAAAGCGCGGTTCGATCCCCGTACCCGGCCGCTTCGCCATCAGGTCCGCTTCTCCGATGACCTCGCCCGGTGCCAGGTCCCGCGTGGCAACCAGGCTCCGCCGGGCGTACCTGCGGGCGCCTTCCTCGCAAGGCAACACCTCCTTGCGACGTTCGCCCATCATTGCCTGTATAGACGCCACCCGTTCCAGGAATGCCCGGACGTCGTCCGGGTCCATTGCATGGTAGTGGTCGTTGCCCGGCAATGTCTTATCCAGGGTGTAGTGCTTTTCCAGAATGTCCGCGCCAAGCATCCATGCCCCAAGGAGGCTCAGGCATTCGTGACGCGGTGGCACGTGGTCCGACCAGCCAATGGTCACGTCTGGAAAGACATCCGCGAGATAGGAAATCGCCTGGAGATTCGCGTGCTCCGGGGCGGTGGGATACTCAAGAACGCAGTGAAGAAGGCACAACTGCGTTGTGCCCGCCTCGCGGAGGACGCGGACCGCCTCCTCGATTTCCGAGAGATGGCTGGCGCCCGTGGAGAGTAGAACGGGTTTTCCCTTGGATGCGATCCGCTGAAGGAAGCCCGTGTTGGTCAGGTCCGCACTTGCCACTTTGTAAATCGGCATATGTGCGTCGAGGAAGTCGATAAAGTGGGCGTCGAATGGTGTGGAGCAGAAGACGATGCCCTTCTCGCGGCATCGCCCGGCCATGGCCGCATACTGCTCGTCACCAAAGCTGTCGTGCTGCTTGAAGAGGGCGAACTGGCTGTCGGCGGGTTCCTTCGTGCGATCCCAGTAGGCGGGACTCTCGCGACTCGCGAGGGTTTCCGCCTTGTAGCTCTGGAACTTTATCATGTCGGCGCCCGCCTCGGCCGCGGCGTCGATCATCTCGAACGCCGTATCGAGCGAGCCCTCGTGATTCACGCCGGCCTCGAGGATCAGATAGGGCCGTTTGCGGGTGATGGGCACTCCGGCTATCTGCGGGATCCTCATGGTTCCCTCCTTTCCGTCTGCCGGCTCGTAAGCACCTCCCGGAGGACGCCGAGCACGCGGTCAACCCCTGATCGTATATCTGCACCGAGGAGGGCCTCGCGCATCGCCTCTCGCGTCGCCCCATCCATGAGAAGCATTCTCAGTTCCCTGTGAAAGGTGTCCGCGTCAACCTCCGTGCCGCGCCCGAGGAATCGCACTCCCGGCGACGTCGAGGCAAAGGTGTGGGTCATCTCACGCTCGTTCTGCGCAAGGATTACCATCGGCACGCCCAGGCTCGCCAATTCAAACACTGTCCGCCCTGCGCTTGTCACCGCCACATCGGCTCGAGCCATGTAGCGGCTGATGATCGGTGTATCAATGACCACCTCCACAGGGTGTCTCGCTCCGGTGGCGGCCCGCTGCAATTCCTCCCTCTCCACAAACCCAAGCCCTGCCACCACGGTGATGCGAAAATCCCCTGACATCGCGTCGAGCCATCCGAGCGTTCGTGTTGTCAATCGGCTGGGATCTGTCCCGCCGAACAGTACCAAAACCTCCTCAACGGTCTCCCGCTGCGGCTTCGGCCGCACCGAGAAGAACTCGTCGCGTAGGCAGCAATAAGCCACTCCGTTGTACGCACGGCCATCCGAACGCGGGTGCGCCGCGTACATTTCGTTGATGACCGCGTCGCACAGGAGCGATCCCGGGCCAAGGTCCTCGAAGTTGACCGTACGGACGCCCGCTTCCGCCAGGCTCGTTATTAGCCGCTCGTCCGTGTCCAGCACGTCGTTCACGACGAGGTCCGGCGAATCCCCGCACAGGAAGGCCAACTCCTCCCCGGGCGCAACGACATCCACCCCGTGATGACGCCCGCTGATGAGCTCGACTGCAAGCCGCGAGGCGCTGTTGCAGAGGAACCGCACGTCGTGGTCGATCAGGCGGTCGGCGAGCGTCAACGCCCGGTGCACATGACCGAGCCCGACAGAGCGGTCACCGATCACGTGGAAACAAACGCGCCGCCGCTCCAGCGATTTTTCCGCCATCCACCAATCATAGGCATCGTCTATATCGATCGCTTCCCGTTTGCCCACCTCCACCACGCCGACGCGCTCCCCAAAGCGGGATCCCCGCTCCCGCAAGCTGGCCATGCTGCACACCACCACGCCGCCCGTTTCCTTTAGGTAGGGAGGCAGCCATTGGCGGTTCAGCCGTTCTGTATAGACAGGGATCATCTTGCCATCGGGATTTCGGGTCCATGCCAGACCGGGATCGTTGACGACGGTCAGCACGGTGTCGAGGCCCTCGCCGACACATTTCTCCACCGCCGAGTCGATCGTTTCCGGCCGCGTGAGGGGACACGTCGCCTGGAGCGTCACGACCAGCCCTACCTCCATGCCCGCCCCCGCCAAGCGTCCCACCGCGTCCGTGATCACCGCGTCGAGGCCCACCGCGTCCCCTGCGAGCTCGGGGGGCCGTGCCATCACTTCAGCCCCGAACCGTCGGGCGATCTCCGCCAATTCGTCGTCGTCCGTACTGACAATCACCCGGCTGATAGACTGCGCCGC